>CAZCRE010000010.1:0-23898 GCA_964501075.1 uncultured Candidatus Bathyarchaeia archaeon | reverse complement strand
AACCTTCTCTGAAATTGCAGAGGCAAGTCATGTGGTCTAGCCATGAGATCAGGAGGTCCTTCATGATTTCCACGCATCATGACAACTTGCTCAGGGAAAAGAAGCTTCAGCTTCATCACAACGTAATAGACCTCAGCGGAGAAGACTCCTCGGTCACCATAATCTCCAAGAAAGATCAGATAAGTGTCTTGTGAACTATTCAGTTTTTGCAGGTAGTTACTCTTCTTGAGAATGTCAATCAAGCTTTCTAGGTCGCCGTGCAGGTCACCTACGATTAGCGCTTGGCCTGAAGGGCTGATTTTGATAAGTCGCCCTTTAATGCTTAGGTTTCCGACGTTTCCATCTTCGTCGCACAATAGTTGGGTGACGCCCCTAACCATTTGCGTGAAAGCCTCGCATTGGACTTCCAGAGCATCTTTGATGATTTTGTTGAGTTCTCCTGACACTCTCTCTACTCTTAATCATTCGATTAGAACTGTCTTGTTCATGAAGCTGAGAATGTTCTTTTCAATCTCAGTTTTGTGACTTCGAATCTTCTCCGTTGTCTCAACGCAGGTTCGCTCCAGAACGACCTGGCGATCCTCCACTATTCTCTTCTTTCTTTCAAGTTCCGCCATCTGTTCACGAAGTCTTGACACGTTTTTTTCAGTTTCAGTTACATCAATCGACGTAGAGAGCTGTTGTCTGCGCTTCATCAAGCCAGTGCTTTTCCGGTGAACGTCTGCCAACGAATTCTTGCTAATGATATCGCCAATTACGTGTCCTGCTTTCCTGGTTTTCTCTGGTTTCAGTTGGAGTTTTCCGTCGGCCGTCAGTTTGGCTAGTTTCTGCAGGACCTGATTTAGTATTGGGTGTCCAGCTTCTTCAGTGGCCAATGCATCGAAAGGATTCTCTAGGTATTGGTTAAGCTTGGCGAGTTCTTCGGGAGTTAAGCCGCTTCCTTCTCCGTGAAGTGTCAGTGATTGCAGTTTTATGAAGGGTTTTTGAAGGTGTTGTAGATTCTGTTTGATTTCTGCAGTCAGAGCGCTGATTTCAATGTGTACGTGGTTCAGTTGGCCTAGGCTTCCGCTGTTCTTCAGATCCGCTATTTTCTTCTGGGTTTCATCTATTTCTTTCTCAAGCTGGGCTTCCTCGCTCTTGGCCGTGTTTTTCTGTCTATCCAGATTGACAAGATTCTGTTCCAGAGCGTGTAGGTCTTCTATGAGTTGGTAAGTCTCTTCCAGCGTCTCGGTTTTAACGTACTCTTTTGTGAGAAAATTGTCAAGCTCCTTCAGCTGATCCTTTGATCTGTCGAAGACCAGTTGGAATTTTCTCCTATCAAGAATAAAAAATGGCGAGACATGAGGAAACCAGTTCCTCACATCAATGTCTGTAACCAAAAAGGCTTTTTGAGTTCCTTGAACAAACTCGCTAAAACTGTCATAAGTGACCTTTTCAGGCGTCTTAATCTTGGATATCCGCTCAGTGAAAAGACGGGCAAGCTTGTTCAACGCTTTGGCACGGGAAAATGTTTTCGCGCTTCTTTTCTCCATTTCCTTCCCGCTGTTCTCCAAGAGCATCCTGCAAGAATCAGACAGGTTCGCAAGCGCCTTTTTCATTTCCTGAAACAGTTTTTGGGCTTTCGACTGGATTGGAGCAGAGAGCGCGCTTGTTTCACGCTCAAGCCAGCTTTTGATGTCTTTCGAGGAGAACTTTAGCGTTTCAGACAAGGGCTTTCCCACAGAGAATATGTTTAGGCAATATTTATCTTTCAGCCTCCGAGGGCATTACTCTAATTTGAGTAGTTACTCTTTAATAGTTGCAGGAAAGAAAGAGCTGTCGGCCTAGCCTGAAGGGAAAAAAGTGAACACCAAAACTGTAACAGTCATAATAGTATTTGCGGCACTTGCCATTGTCCTGAACCTTTCGCCACTGAAGATCCCGGCTCCCTACGCGCCGTATCTAATATACCAAATATGGGAAATTCCGATAGTGGCGGCATTCTTGCTTTATGGGACCAGAGTCAGCGTTCTTATAGCTCTATTAAACACTCTGACGTTGATAGCTCTGTTTCCCGGATCACTTCCTACGGGTCCTCTTTACAATCTAGCAGCCATCTTGGGTATGCTCTTTGGCATAGGCTTAATAAACGTCCTTGTCAAGAAACGCTCTCTCAAGCAGGAGGCAATTGTGGCTACTCTGTTCACAGCATCAGGAGTCGTTTCTAGAACAGCGCTAATGGCTTTTGTCAACTACGTATGCCTTCGTTTTCCACCGCCAGTTGGCTATGGTTTGCCCGAGGAAGGTGTTGTCGCTGCAATTCCGTTTGTAATAATCTTCAACTTGACTTTGGCGCTGTACACTATTCCATTGGGTTATTCCGTGACAAAGGCCGTAAAATCTTATACCAAGGTCTAAGCTGGTCAAATGGCTTCCATGCCAAATGACTCTGCAAGTGCTTCAGTGTTGATTTTCCCACTTCTGTACGTGTTCCCAGTGACAGCGTTGTTGATGATTATGGTGGCTGGCGCAAAAAGGTTCGGGTCAATCTTATAGAAGTCGTATTTTGCTTCTTTGAATATTTCTGTGAATGGTCTTCCATAATCTTTGGACGTTTCGGATGGGGTCTTGGCAACGATGGCTTCAAGCTTCTCGTCATCGTCATGCTTAACGATATAGTAGGCGGTCCCACCGTAGAGGATAGCACCGTTTGTTCTCGACATGGCGTCTGCAAATTTCGGGTGAACAGGCGGAATTGGCGCAATTCCCCAAGCATGTAGAATTGCGTTGGGGTCTAACCCGACTTTCCTGAGTTTGTGAATGCCAGTTTCTACTGTTCTGCCAGAGATTTGGATAGCACCAGCCAGACTCGTGGTTGGTGTCAGTATTATCGTCAGGTCTTGAGGCGGAATCTTGCAGTCATCTGCGATTCGATCTATCAACACAGCTGGCGGCCGCTTGTCAACTTCTAGTACCACGACGGCATTATCGAAATCGTCTTTGTACCCGATTTCCATGTAGATGTCTTTGGGCTTCAAAGCCAAAGCCCTTGCAGGCCCAGAACCTATCGCAAAACATCCTCCTTCGTTTATGCGCCAGCCCGCATACTGCGACCCCAGAGTCGCTATGGCTGGGTGATCAGTGTAGACGAATATTGATGGAAGTCTCAGATTTCCATAGTCTCTGCAAGTTATCCTTGCCTTTCCGCATCCTCCCATGCAGATTTCGGTTATGAGTCTGCCCGCTTGAAAGCCGCCCTTGGCACTTTTTCCAGCATCGACTATAGTCGCTCCTGAATCTGTCTTTTCCACCTTGACGCCGTAAAAGTCAGAGTTTCTAATCAGCTTGTTGAGTAACTTCATTGCAAGGCGATTCACGCTGAGGGTTTTCTTCACCAATTTCTTCTCCTTCAAAGAAACCTCTCATAATTGCTTAACTGAGGATTTTTCTGTTTGCAGACATATAGTTTGCCCTTTCCGTTCTCTGCGAGATCGCCCAAGAAAACGTACAGTGGCCCTTCAATCGTTTCGCCTTCTTCAATCTTGACCTTTGCTCTAGTGCTATCTATTGCGAAAGTGGGCAGAACAGATTCCAGCAACCCGCCCACGATTATTCTGCCATCAGCCATGCATGCGCCGGCTCTTTCTGCACAATCCTGCTGAACGTAGATGGTTCCGCCGTGCATGCGAAAACCGACAAATTCAGCAGCGCAACCATAAATCTTGATTAACCCTTTTTTCATGTGGGTGCCTGCCTCGCTTCCGACATTTCCATGAACAATAATCCTGCCACCATTCAGCCCTTCCCTGCTTCCACGGTATGGCGCACCTAAATAGTCACCTGCATTGCCATGAATTTCAATCTCGCCACCCTTCATCATAGCACCAGCCCATCCAGCCACATTGCCCCTAACAGTTATTTTGCCGCCTTTCATTTCCTCGCCCAGATGCATGCCAACGTCTCCGTTGATCAATATCTCACCGCTAGTCATGCCAGCGCCTATTCTTTTGACCTGCCCTACGTTTCCGTGAATCACAACCGCAGCATCTTTGCCTTCAGCTTCTTCAACCTTGAAGAGTTCTTCAAGCTTTCTCCGTTTGTTTCCTTCCCAAACTTCCAACGCTACCACTTCTTCGAGTCTCTTGCCTCGAAAAACGTCTGGGCTTATGCATTCAGCCACTATTGGATACCTAAAGTCCTTTAGCGGATAGAGATTCATCATTCAAACGCCAGCCTTCACCGCTATCGGATGTGAAACCTCAAGATAACGATCTGCTACTGGGTAGTTTTCGTATTCCACTGTCCAATATTCCCTGAAGCGCTGTCTCATAGAGTCAGTCAAAGAGGCTGGTTCCGAGGTTTGCACATCAAGCCACATAGTCTTGCCCTTCAAGTCCTGCACTACCTCGTCGTCTTTGACGACGATCTCACCGCCCTTAATCGTGTAAGCAGCATGTTTGAACGCTCTACGAACCTTCTTGTATTCTTTGGCTGGATCAGTCACATCAGGATTCACATTGTAAATGGCGACGTCTGCATCAGCTCCAACGCCTAGATGCCCCTTATCCTTAAGTCCCAAGGCTTTCGCCTGTCCAGCCCGGGTAACGATAGCGATCTCGTAGAACCCCAATTCGCGGTTTATCGAAGATAGGAGGCTCTTGCTGCTAGCTCGTGGGTTGTTCTTTTTCATAGTGGCCTCTCTTGCTTTTTTGCTCATGAGCCAAGCGATAATTCTTGGGTAGTGAGTGAACAGTCCACCGTTGGGGTGATCGGTTGTCATGAGTATTCTCCAAGGATCTTTGATCAGCAAGGCAAGCTCCAAACCTATAGACCATTGCGTGGCGTGAACGTAGTTTTTGCGTCGGTAATGAAATGGTACAATGCCTGCGCTTGTCTCGGTTTCAACGTCATGGTTGACCCACTTGTTTTTTGTCAATTCGGAAAGCCCAAATTGGAATGGGCCGTCAGCTGTCATAGTTGTCGTGTCTCCAAAAATCACTTGACCCATGTCCAGCGTGACGTGAGTGTGGCAGTTGACGTAGTTTGCTATTTCTTCCGCCCCCGAACTCAGGGTTCTCCAGTCTTCACCTTTAAAGGCGCTGAATTGACAATGCGTAATGTGAATTACGGGCTTGTCTCCGTCTGCTAGATCCTTAACGCAATCCATCGTTTCTAGAGCAGTCATGTAGTTGCCAGGTTGCCCCAGATTGTTGGTGTGAACATGAATCGTGTGTGGTAGATTCAGAAGCTTGTTAACCTTGCACAGTCCTCGGATTATCTCAATAGGCGTTACGCAGAAGAATGGAACTTGCTCGCCTAAGCTGTGGATGTTATGGCCGAATCCCCATGCTTCCAGGCCTCCAGGATTAACGATTTTTATGGCATATCCTTTTGTGGAAGACATCATCCATGCAACATGCAATGCAAGCTCCTTGATATCGCCTTGTTTTAGGAGTTCAAGTACGTGCCACCAGTCACCCAGAAGCGGATAAGTTGCCTTATCAACAATCGGAGTGTCATTCAGCTCTTCGTGCGTGTGCTTCGCCTCCAGTGGAGGCATTGATGGGTTCATGACGGTTGTGTATCCCATCCGAGCGTAGCGGTATCCCGTCGTAAAAGTCGAAGGGATTGAACGCCCAACGCCGGATCTTGTCACAGATGTTTTACATTCGAAGTCCTTAAAGTGGTCTTCAGGTCGCAAGAGTCTTCCAGTATTCACTTCTGCGCCTGCAATGTGACAATGGATGTCAACGCCTCCAGGCATGACAATCATTCCGGAGGCAACGACGGTCTTGGCTTTCTTCACATTGACCTTTTCGACGATTTTGCCATTCTTGACAGCAATGTCCATTTTTTCGCCGTCAATGCCATTGAGGGGGTCGTAGACGAAGCCATTCCTTATCAGAAGTTCCAATCAAGATTTCTCCAATCGCTTTCTCGCTTTTATTCTCCTGATTTCCGATAGGATCTTCCACAAAATTTCTTCGTCGGTCAATACTCCTTCTGGCGGCGCCACGATTCTCTTGAGTGGCAGTGGCACGTGATCCATGCGATAAGCCGTTCCCTCGGTTTCTATGCCTACGAAAGCTGATGGAAAGACAACGTCGGCCATTTGGCTCGTGGCATTGATGTGTGGATCAATGACTATCAGAGGATTTCTAACCATGTGTTCAATGGCCTTTCTGGGCAAGTTCGCAACAGGGTCAGAAGCGACAACCAGTGTAGCATCCGATTCTCTGCGCATGAGGACGTCAACAGTTGATGTCTCACCGGGATTGTAGCGTGGATAACCCATGGAAAAATCAACTGCGTAAGGGTAACCAGTCTGCCACGTGAAAACAGTGTCAGCGCCCGTAACGTTAAAGTGTCCACGCATGGGCATTATGGCAAATTTCGTTCTTGCGTTCAGGTCACGGGTCAAAGAAAGGGCCGCATCTATGTTCCGCAGTTTGCCTTTGCTCATGGTGAGTCCTAATCCGAAGAACAGCACTCCAAAGCTACAGTTGATCATGACATCTGCTATTTCTTCCAAATACTCCACCGGAACTCCGGCGACTTGGTCAACGTCGATTTCTTGGTCTTTGATAAGAGCTCTGAAGGCTTGCAGCAATTCATAGTCTTTGTTTGGCTCGACCCGGACGAAGAGGTCAGCTATGTCAGCAGATCTTGTTCTTCTGACATCAACAACGATGAGTTTTCTTCCTTTTTTGAGAAGTGTAGAAGGCTCCTGTTTGGCATGCGGTTTTGAAAAAGCACGTTCGTTAGACAGTGCGCGTCTAAGTGCGCTGTCAATTTTCTTTCCTGTTGCTAAGGCTCTGATCTTGTTGAAGTATCCTTTCCACTCGCTTCTTTCGAATCTTCCTTCTGACAGATTCGTGTATCTTTCTAAGTGTCTTGGATGAGAGCTCCAAGGGTTGCTTCCCCAGTAAATCACTAGATCTGCCCTGTGCCTGACTTGTCCGAGAGTGCATGTTGGCAGACCCACTTCCTGGACGCTCAACTCGGAGGGCCCGTGACAAATCGTTGTCGTGTTATCAATCACTCCCCCGATCTCCTCAGCCAGTTCCAAGCCCACGCGCACAGCTTCGCAACTTGTCGAACTCCAACCATACAATAAGGGGAAGTTTGCTTCAGCAAGAATTTTCGCAGCACGTGTCACGGCATGCTTGAGCGAACACTCACAAAGTCGGTCACCCTTCCTGACGAGCGGCCTCAAAACCCTGTGCTGCATGTACCCTAGGAATTTTGATTCGCTCATAGAACACCCGTTTCTGACTTTGGCTATCCGATCGTCTTGAATCGTCAATTCTATGTCATCGCAAAGACACCCACAAACTGGACACGTCACGGCCTTCAACACAGGCATGCTGTTACCTGCCAAACTGCTCCTTAAGAAGCCCTCTAAGGCTTAAAATAGGTTCATTCGGTGCAGGTTTGATATCTGCAGATATGCCTTTCAAAGAGGGCATCCCAATACTATCTGTTTCAGGGTCAACCACGGCATTTGCCCATGGACCGTAGGGGATGAAGACGATTCCTGGATGAGGGCCTCTCAATGACTTCAAAGCTCTGACAACGACCGACCCATGCTTCGTCAAAATCAAGACGTTAGTTTTTTCTCTGATACCGAGTTTTGACAAATCCGCTTCATCGACGTAGCAGATTGAGACGTTGTCGAAGTATTGTTCCGAACTCTTGCCTTGTTCCTTTCCAACACCCTGTTCTATTGTTCGTCCAGTGATTAGCGTGACCTGCAGCTTCTGAGTGTCCATCATTTTTCAGCACCATCAAAGAGTGTGAGCTTGCCATTCTTGAAACTTGTTTGATTCTGAAGCAGACACTCAACATAACCCGATTGATTCATGCTTCAGATGCAGCTAGAAACACTTTTAAAGCAAGAGGGTAGTGTTCTTGTGCTTTGAAACTTCAACTCCGGTGATTGGATGATCATTGAAGTCGAGAATCTAGTGAAACATTATGGAGAGATCAAAGCAGTTGATGGAGTCTCGTTCAGCGTTGAAGATGGAGAGACCTTTGGTCTTCTTGGTCCAAACGGGGCTGGAAAAACAACCCTTATGGAAATACTCTGCGGTTTGAGAAGATTCGACGAGGGGAAAGTGACCGTACGAGGTTTCGACTTGGTCAAAGATTCCTACAAGGTACGTGGCTCCATAGGATTTTGCCCTCAAGAAACACTGCTTTACGACTTGCTGAGTGTGCGCGAAAACTTGGCATTTTCAGCTTCTCTCTACTCCCTTGATTCAAAGAAGTTCAAGGAAAGAGTGGATTTCTCCGCAAAGGTTTTGGGTGTTGGCGAGTTTTTGAACAGAAGAGTTCAACAGCTTTCGGGTGGAATGAAAAGACGTGCAAACCTCGCTGCTTCCATTATTCACGATCCGCCCATAGTCATTCTGGATGAACCTACCGTGGGGTTCGATCCGGCAATAAAAAGAGAGTTTTGGGATCTGATTAGAAACCTTAAGAGTTATGGCAAAACCGTGCTCCTGTCCACTCATGACATGTATGAAGCTGACGAAATCTGTGACAGGGTTGCAATAATGGAAAGAGGAAAAATAGCGGCACTTGATAAACCGCGCAACCTGAAAAAAACGATCGGGGGAAGAGCATCAATCCATGTCAGAGTGAATGCCTCTCAGACGAAGCGTGCACTTGCAATCCTCAAGGAATTTAACGGCGTATTAGGGGATGATGAAATTGAAATATCTGCAAACAACCCATGGGAAACCATGACGGAAGTGTCAAACAAATTGGCTTCGCAAGGAGTTCTTACGGAGAAAGTGGAGATCGTCGAACCGACATTGGAAGACGTGTTCATGAAGCTTAGTGGAAGAAGACTCACGGAGGATTCACATTGAACTCGATAATAGGAATAGCTGTGAAAGACATCAAGACCTTCTTCAGAGAGCGAGGGACACTGTTCTGGACGATAGCTTTCCCGATAATGATACTCTTGCTTTTTACAGCGATCTTTGGGAGAGATATACCGTTCAACGCAAACGTGGGCGTAGTGGACAATGATGGAACAGCCATGACAGCCAGCATCATAACTGGACTCAACAACACCGGATTCATGACAATGAAAGAGTTTTCGAGCCAACTCGAAGCGCAGAAGGAATTGAACGCCACAACCATTCGCGCTATCATAACGATCCCTCAAGGTTTCGAACAAAGCCTGTTAGCCCAACACGCGAACGTGTCGCTAGTCGTGGATGGCACAAACCCTGACATTGCCGGTTTGATCAAAGGCGGCGTAACGACTTACTTTTCAGAATTCTACAAACAAGTCAATCAAAACTACACAGAGCCGATAAAGGTCTATGACGAAACGTTCTACGTGGGACAAAAAGTCGGTTACAAAGAGAACATCGTACCAGGCATGCTGACCTATCCACTTCTGTTCTCAAGCATGGTTGTCTCCACAGGAGCGATCGTTTTCGAAAGAGAAAAAGGAACACTCAAGAAGATTAGAGCAGCGCCTATCCGTCCGTTGAACATGCTCTTTGGAAAGACGTTGGCTGCACTGTTCCAGACTGCGATGTCAATAGCTATCATGTCGGTTCTGGCCGTGGTTCTGCTCGGTCCAAGACTCAATTGGAATCTCCCGCTACTGATCCCGATATTCTTCCTAGGGTCAATGAATGGAATAGCCTTGGGCTTGATTATATCATGCGTAGGCAGAGCACCACAAGAGGCATCAAACGCAGCTACAACGATAGCCATCGTGCTTCAATTCTTCACAGGAATGTACTTCCCTATCGACTACCTGCCCACGTACATGCAGCAGATAGGCCGCGTGATACCAATGACCTACGCAGCTCAGGCGCTAAGGGACATAATGATCCGGAACGCTACTCTGGCCGACTTGCTTTTGCCAATGGCAACATTGGCCGCTGCCGCAGCAATCCTATACGGAGTAGGAGTGCTGCTCTACAAAAGATGGGTTGAGAAATAGGCTCAGGGTCTATATCCGCTGAGAGTGCATAATGCTAAGGCAGCAGCGACTATGTCAGCGGTAGTGCCAGGATTCAATAGGTTGCTTGACTTTCGGAGTGTCCTGTCAAATTCGGTCAGCCGCTGTCTACCCTTCGAAGTTTCAGGTCCACCTAATCTGAGGATCTTTCCTGCCTCAACCGAGACTTCCTTCGCCTTTTCAAGGCTCGTCTTTCTGGCTATGAACGTGTCTGGACACACTGCCAAAACTTTCAAGAACGTGTGAAGAATGGCTTGGCTTAGGTCGCCTCCTTTATCGATCTGTTTAGCTAGGAAGGGATAGGCTAGATCGAAGGTTATTGGATAGTTGTTGACCCATTCTGAGCAAATTGCATCATATTCTTCGGCTATTTGGAAGACCTGGAACAGCGTGACCCTTTCTTCAAGTATTCTCCTCATCGAGCTCGGATCGTTAATGTCAAGTCTAGGAGCTTTGCCAAGTCCGCTGGGCTTGGCGATCTTCATGGCTTCGTAGACGTTAACAGCATCCTCTGGAGTCGTTGATTCCACAACAAGCTTCACGTTTTCCCTCAACTCGGAAGTATCAAGATGATCGTCATTTGGAGCCATGCCCGCAGCGACTGCAATTGGCACGAAGAGAATCACTGTGCCAAGCAGGGTGTTGCCGCCGTGCTGCCATGAATCAATATCTGCTACACAAGCCTTTATGATCTTCCCGGCGGCAACATCAGCTACGCATATTCTCTTTTCACGAACCGCAACTCCCTGCCTAGCCGCATATTCAAGAGAGGAACTTGCAGCAACAGCTGAAGCAAGAAAATGCTCGTAACGTGTGTTTTCAAAGTTGGTTACCACGCTGACATTCCCCGGTTTATGTGCGCTAGCTTCTAAAAGAATCGCCAATTCCAAGCACTTGGAAACGTGATTCGCATACCCCTGCATGTCCAAGAGCAACCTTATGCGTAAGTCGCTAAGAAAGTCTTATTAACCTTATGTAGAAAAGTACATAGCAAGCTAGAAACCTACACAGGATGCCTGTATCGTTGAAACCGTCGAGCCGAAGCATTGCGCTAGTTGCAGTTTTTGCGGCTCTATACTATGTTCTGTCTCTAGTATCTCCAAAAATCCCGTCTATTGGCGTATCAGGCCTTAACATTCAGCTCGAAGCCCTTATGGCTTCAGTCTTTGGATTCCTGCTAGGCCCCTACCTAGGCGCATTGACCGCGTTTCTCGGTGCATCTGTGGCTTGGGTGTTACCTCCTGCGACCATGAACCCCGCGGGCGCACCTTTCTTGCTTTCCCCTCCATTAAACGCCTTGATTGTCGGATTCATTTTCTACAGAAAGTGGAAATGGGCTTTTGCTTCGCTCAGTCTATTGATCGTGGCTTTTGTGTTTCTTCCTCCTTCCCAACCGTTCACAAGCTACTATTATGTGCCTGTGGCTGTTCTTTGGGACAAAGTAATCGCAGTCCTGCTTATCATTCCCACTGTAATACTCAGTCGAAAAGCCTCAAAACCAATGAATGCTACGATATTGTTCTTTATGATTTCATTTATTGGAAATCAAGCAGATAACATGTGGGGAGCAGACATTTTCGCGGTTCCAACAGTCTATGGGGGCATTTTTGGTTTACCCTTGGATGGTGTTCGTGTTGCCTTCATCGTCAGTCCGTTCATATATCCGGCCATAAGGTTTGTGCAGGCGATCTTTGCAACCGTGATAGTCGTGCCAGTAATGCTAACGCTTAGGAACACGGCATGGATCATGCGGGAGAAGTCAATACTAGAGCAATAGGTATGAATGATGAAAACCTGCGAAGGAGACTTCATAGAAACTGCTCAAGGTCTAATCTTTGATGTCAAAGGCTTGATCCATCCACCAAATCTGGTTATCGCTTTCATTCGATATTTTCCTAGCAAAGAAGGGAAACGGAAAAGGGATGAGACTACCTACGGCAAGGTTTATTCCCTTTCAAAAAGGTACGCGTTGCTGAGAAAGAGATTTCAGCAATACCTGGTCTATGACACCGTCTTTGATGAGACGTTATGCGAGGTTCCAATTGATGACGTGAAAAAACTGTATAGGCCTGTTAAGAAACTTCAGGAACTACGCGGTTCAAGGGAATTGGACTTGCTTGAATGCAAGGCATTACAATTGGCAGAGTTGTTGAAAGAGAAGGCAGATATTCCTTTGGAGTCAATTGGGATTTCAGGCTCAATCTTGGTCGGGCTCCACACACCACGTTCGGATGTTGACCCGATTGTTTACGGTTCACAGGATTGTATGAAAGTGCACTCTGCACTTGAGGAGATTCTGAGAAGTGGGCATGGGCTCATTAAGCCCTACACGCGAAACGATCTGCGAACCTTGTTCGAGTTTCGTTCGAAGGATTCTGCAGCGGATTTTGAAAGCTTTGTCCGATCCGAATCGAGGAAGGCCATGCAGGGCAAGTTTGGGGGCACTGATTTTTTTGTGCGGTTTGTGAAAGATTGGCGCGAAATTGGCGAAAAATACGGTGACGTTCAGTACAGAAATGAGGGTTATGCAAGGATCAAAGCAAAGATAGTAGGGGATTCTGAATCGATTTTCACACCATGCAAGTATAGCACTGAAGGCGTCACCGTGATTGAAGGCAACAAGGTTCAGCCACTAAATGAGATCGCATCTTTCCGCGGCAGGTTCTGTGAACAAGCCAGACTGGGCGAAGTAGTCGCTGCCCAGGGAAAAGTTGAACGGGTCATTGACAAGAAGCACGACCGCGAATACTTCCGACTGTTGCTCGGCAACAAGCCTTCAGACTTTATGACCTTGGCATAGAACAATTGCAGTGTTCTACTTTTAGGACTTGTTCGTAGTATCGGGGACAGTAAGTCAACGTGATCTGATGGAAGTGTTCTTTACTGGTCGTGACTTCTTCCAGATTTCCCTCAACGTAAACGACCTCACCCTTCTGTGCCTGCATTCGAAACTCTTCCATATAGGAAACTATGTTTCTCGCTTCCCATGCCTCGTCTGCCCCGTGGAGAACCTCCAAGGGGTCGATGCCGTAGACTGATGGAATGAATGGAGCGTCGGTGTCTTCTGTTATTGTTCCAAGCATTCTTACCCACCCCCTATGCACTATCCTTGTTAGAGGATCGTAATCGTTGCTGATTTCTTTCCAAGCCTTCACAGGCTCAAACTCTGTTTTCACGGTTCTCCTGCTCCTAGTGTCTTTAAACAGGGCATAGATCATTTTTCGCCGTTGATGCCAGACAAACTCTTTTGGGCTTAGGTTCTGAAAGTGCCAATGTTTTCCTCTGACTGTCGTTTCTGTTTCAAATTCGTTTGCAAGCAATGAAGAATCATCCGCGTAAAGCTCTTTCAGAGTTTCACGGAGTCTGGCAAATTCACCTCGTCCGTAAACAACTAGATCTACGTCAGAAAACTTTGGATGATGGAAATTGTGAAGGACAGAGCCGAATACGCCAAAGTTCTTTTGTGATAGACTTGAACGCCGAGTTATGAATCCCATAACGTTCTGCAATGCGGATTCAAGCTCATCTTCAGGTTTTCCTGCAATCAGTTTTTCAAGTTTTGCTTCGGGCTTTCGAATTTCTGTAATGTCGTCATGTCTAACGCCTAAGATTTTCTTTCCAAGATTCTGATTGAAGATGAGATACTGCGGAAAGTAGTGCTTGATGAATTTCCATCCCTCGTCTTCATAAAACTTGTAGAAAATAGTTACCTTAGTGCCTCTAGGCGCTTTCGGATTATCGGATCTGAAGAGACTTGCTGGTGCATATTCGATGTCACAGATGCAAGCGTTCGATGGGTGTGCGTACCCTAAGACGCGAAAAATCAGTCCCTCTCTTGTCACAATTGCGTCGCGGTCTCTAAGCCTCAAGGCGGACAAATGCTCTCATCCTCACTTGTGCCTGTTCCAACAACCACTTGATAAGATAACTCGTTGGTTCGCACGTCCTCCACGCACTCCAACATCCCCGAAACTCTGATTTGATCTCCTTTTCGGGCGACGTTTCTATAACAACCTATCATTGAAACTACATGCTGAGGGATTTTTGCTTTAGAAAGTTTTGATGCAACCTCTATCGGTTCATAATCTCTGATTCTGTAGATGGCTGGCCTAAACATGGCTTCATTGTCGTCTCCCACCAAGCAACGAAATTTCAAAGGCTTGATCGGCACGTATTTGAATGCACCGTATTCTGAGTGTATTTCATTTGGTTTGCGTATGGCATTGCACATGAAAACTCTGTCCCTATAGCGTCCTTTGAAGCGTCTTGCAGCATCCAACCTGTTGTTGATTTGAAAGCTCAGAGTTCCTTTTTTGACAAGTCTATCAATCGTCTGTTCCAGCTTGCGAAAGTTTTCTGCCCCGTAGACAACAGCATCTATGTCAGATCTGGGTGAATGCATGTTCAAAGCCACTGAGCCGTGTACGCCAAAATTCCTTTTCTCTATGCCTGACTCATGCGCAAGTAAGTTAATGAATTCTAAAGTCATCTTCTGCAAGTCGTCTCTATTCTTAAGTTCGGCTAGGGCACGCAAGCACTCCCTGGGAACATAGACTCTCGCGATTGAGTTCAAGGGTGCACTGACTACGTCTTTCTCCCTGAAGGGATCATAGTACGCGTATTCTGGAAAATTGTCTCGAAAGGTTGCGAGAAAAGCCTGGTAGTTCTGTGCTGTGTAAAGCTTCTCAGCCCGAAATAATTTCGCCTCTCCATAGTTCCACGCTCTTTTTAGGAAAGCGATCGTGAAGAGATGTTTGAATTTGACTGGAATGTATTTTAGGAAAGCGAAGACTCGATCTTCTGGGTGCTCGTACCCAAAGACGTTGAATATGAAGCCTTCTTTTGTAACGAAAGTGTCTCCGTCTGTTGGAACCCATTCGTTAGGAGCCGTCTTAACGCACCTCAACGTTTCAGTGCATATGTTTTCGGGTTTAAGAGTTTGTTTGAGCGTAACAAGATGGCCATAATATTTAAGATACTCGCCTAGAACAGAGCAGTGTTAAGTGAGTTGCTTGACAGAAGAGTTACATCCGTATGTAGTGTTTCTGCCCTCTGAACAGAAAACTCGAATTTTAAGCGCGATTTTTGGTTCTAAAGCATCTGTTGACGTTCTGAAATTTTCATTGAATCAAGGTATTTCAGCCAAGATCTACCAAAAAGACATGGTTAAGAGGCTTTCCTATTCCAACAAGACGGTCATAGAGAATTTGAAATCGCTAACGAAAATGGGGGTCTTGAAAGAAGAAATGGAAAAAGGCGAGAAAAATGGGCGAACTGTGTGGGTTAAATCATATCAGCTTTCAGATTCAGGCAAGTGGTTCGCACTGCTACTAGCTGAAGACAAGGATCTGTCGAGAACGGAAAAAGCAAAGATACTGCAGACCCTCTTCAAGTCATATGTAGAGTGGGTCAAGAAACTCTCGAAGAAATTGCGGATAGACAAGAAGACGTTGGAAGACACGTTCGCCTCTGTGATGGAAAAGAACTGAGGGCTGAAGTTGAAAGCGACAGTCATAGCCGTCGTGGGCGGCAAGAAATCTGGAAAGACAACTACTATAGAGGCGTTGACAAGGGGACTGGCTAAAAGAGGGTTTAGAGTAGCGGCCGTGAAGCATATTCCTGAGCCGGATTTCACAATCGACACCGAAGGCAAAGACACGTGGAGATATGCTCAAGCAGGAGCCGGAACTATCATCGGCGTCTCGCCAGATGAAGTAGCTACTATGGAGAAGATAACGATAAAGAGTTATCCATTTGGCAGTATCTTGAAGAAATGTGGAAAGGTTGATGTGATTTTTCTGGAAGGATTCAGAAAAGAAGTGGGCAACAAGAGGAATATATTCAAAATCGTGATCACAAGATCTGCTGAGGAAGCCTCAGAAGCCCTCAAAGTATTCAAGCCCATACTCGCTTTCACCGGACCATATTCAACAAAGAGCATGCACAGTGACATACCTTACGTGGACACATCAAGAAACGTGGACGAAATCATCGATATTATTGAGAAGATAGCTAGAAAGAAGAAGACGTGATTTCTGCTGGGATCTTGGTGTTGGTAAGTGGGGCTTGGAGACTTTGAGGGGGAGAAAGGAGTTATTCAAAAATTAAAATGCTTCTCCAAGCCTTTCCACCCACACCTTTTCTATCTTTTCAGTTCCCCTCCTTCTAGAGAGCCTTGAAGGCGTCAAACCACCGGTTATATAGCGATAACATGTCTAGTGACACGCTGGGTTTTCGTTCTTCCAATGTCTGCTTGAAGTCATCCATCGTCAAAGATCTAGGCTTAGCCTGCTTGTTGTTAGCCTGACCTGTCTCGAAGAATTCCCCGATCAGTTTAAGTTGGGCTGATTGGCAGACATCTCTTATGTCGCTGCCTGAGAATCCTTCTGAAAGCCTGGCTAACTCGTGCAGATCAACATTTGGATCGAGTTGAAGATGACCCGTGTAAAGCTTACACATCATCAATCGCGTATGATGGTCAGGAAGAGGCACAAGGATTCTCTTCTGGAATCTTCGTATGAAGGCCCAGTCCAAATCCCATGGTTTGTTTGTGGCTCCAATGACGTAGATGTGTAGGTTCTTGCCTTTGTCAACTATGCCATCCATTTCTTTCAGGAATTGATTTCGAACGCGGATCTCTCCGCCTACTTCGTTTGAGTGTTTGCCCATCAGGGAGTCTAGTTCATCTATGAAGACTATGGAGGCTTTTCCTTCAACTGCTGATTTTCTTATTGAACCAAAGAGCTTGGCTACGTTCTGCTCAGCTTCACCCAGCCACTTAGACATTATTGAAGCAGCGTCAATTGATACGAATGTGGCCTCTATTTCTGTGGCTACTGCAGCTGCGAGCAATGTTTTCCCGCAACCTGGCGGTCCAAACAAGAGGATTCCTCTTGGCCATCCCAGTGGGAACAGGTCAGGTCTCTGGACCGGATATACGATGGCTTCCTTCACAGCTTTCTTCGCTGTATCGAGTCCGACAACTTCGTCCCACTTGACATTTGGTTTTTCAGCCATTATGAGTTCTTCATAGCTTGACTTGCTGCTTTCAGTGGTTTTCCCGGTGGGTTCGCCATTGCTGTTTTCCGCCACTCTTGATTCTGTTGGCATTATGGCTCCTTGCAGCGCCTTTATTCTTTCTTGATACGCTATTGCCCTTTGTATGTAGACTCTGTTCAAACCATACTCAGGATACAATTGGGTTAATTGCAGCAGGCTCTCTATGGCTTTCTGATACATTGTTATTGCCAGACCCTTCGACCCTTGTTTGTCGAGACGGACCGCTTCTAACGCACAATTAGTCGCGTTTTTCTCAAGTTCCGGCGCAGCGCTCGTGTTTTCTCTTCCTCCTATTCATTTGTTTTTAGCTCGATTTTTATTCTTCCTTTGGTTCCTAGGCTTTCCAAAGCCTTCTCAATCTCTTCATTTGAAGCTTTCAAATCAACCGAGCAACGAGTAAAATCGATTTCTCCGTTAGTTTTCTTTACGTAATCAAGAAGCACGTCTTCCAATGGCGGCTTTTCAACCGTCAATGAGATTTCTTGAATTTCAGCTTTCTTATAAGAAAAGAGGGTTTGGGAAGAATCTTGAGATTCTTCTTCGGTCTCGCCAGCCGTCTGGGAACAACTAGCTGTCAAGGCGACCATTTTCTTCAATGTGTTGACCTCAGGCTCACTAGCCTTGGGAGTAACGGGCGGTTCTGGAAGTCTTTCCGCGATCTTTTGTTGTAGCATGGTTGAGACTTCTTGAAGTATTTCTTCTCCTCCCGGCGTCTTTCGGTTCACTTGTATTATTGATTCATCCGTCGTGATCCTCGTGCAGTGCAGCGTCTCGCTTATTGTTTCGTTGACTTTAGTAAGCTCAGAAGAAACATCTGGTAGAACGTTGAAGAGTTCTTCGGAGACTCTTTGAAGCAGTCTGAGAGCGGGCTTAAGGTCGGTGACAATATCGCTGAGCTCTTTTATTGTTTCGAGTCTAAGGATCACTCGTTCGATGGCAAGTTCTACGTTGTAGAGGAATTGGAGGAGCTTTCTGACTTCGGCGACCTCGTTGGCGCATATTGCAGCTCTTTCCTTGTTCTTGTTGTTGAGGGCACTAATGCATGTTTGAAAGAGGATTCTGTCTCTTTCTTTTAGCCTAAAGCTTGCTTGCTGAAGTTTGTAGCGTTGGACTTTGAGGGCTTGGACTGATTTAACGACTGTTTCTTGAAAGGGTGGAGGTTCAGGATGTATGAAACTCTTTATCTCTGTTTCCTCCGCCCGCCGTTTTGTCCAAAGCTATATGCCTGTTTTTCCTATTTCTTTCACGTATACGACAACTGGGGGTTCAGGGAGTCCAGGAGCTGAGTAGACTGTCGTGGACCCTTTTGGAGACTCTCTTGCTTTGCTCGCGGTTTTGTCGAAAATCTCTGGCCTATCGCCTAATAGAGTGTTTGATAGTTTGTTTTTCGTGGTTTCCAAGTCGCTCTTCTCTTCGCTGGTTCGTCTTAGACTGTCTTGAATCATGGTGAAGGCAGTTTCATAGTATTTGTCGTCAATTTTGCCTATTTCATGCTCGATTTCGAGGTGTATGAGGGCATGGTTTAGCGCGTTGATTTCTTCTGCGCATCTGCCTATTTCCTCGTCTATTTTCTTTGAAAGCACTTGGGCTTCAGTTTTGAGTTGGGCCAGTGCGCCGTCGAAGCTTTTGTGCAGTTCGTTGTAGAGTTCTGGTGATAGTTTCTTCTTTCTAGAGAGTTCTTCTAGGGCTTGGTCCTTGCGCCATATGAGCGGTATGTGATCGCAGAGAACGTATGCATCTGATTTTGTCTTGGAGATTAGGGTTATTTCGGCACCGTCGAATTTTAGGTGCTCAACAGAATGTTGTGCGAATTCTCCATTGCCTTGTTCTACAAATGCTGTGTCGAATCTTCCGCTTGGGGTTACAGCAAAAGATGCTACTCTGCCTATTGTGCGACCGTACTCGTCTTTAACTTGCTTTCCGACAGAAAGAAAAAGATTGGGGGATTGCGACATCATCTTCCTCCTTTATATCTATGAAGTTTCGGTAGAAGATTTTTCGCCGAGCGCGCTCGTTGGGATTCCAGGCATTCCAGGGGGCAGCTCTGGGAACTTGTCTTTGATTCTTTGTTCAGCGACTGTTGCTGCTTCGTTGAGAATTTTGCCTGCATCTTCATTTACACTGTCGAAGTTCAATGTCATTCCTGAACCTGAACCTGCTTCCATCATTATTCCGCTGAGCATGTTGCCGATCTCGCCGAGTTCGTTTTCTGCTTCTGGGAAGACACTCACTAGTCCCGCTCTTACTGATCTGAGTACTCCTACCGCTGGTCCGAGTGTTGACACAACGTCGCCTAGCTCGGATACGGTTCGTAATCTTAACACGATTTGTTCTAGGGCGAGTCTTGCGTTTATTATGAGCTTCTCCATCTTGCGGACCTCGGCCAATTCGTTTGCGAAGACGTTTGCGCGTGAAGTGTCATGCTTTGTGTAGGCATCAACTATTCGTGCGAATATTGTTTTGTCACGTTGTCCGAATCTTTCTGTTGCCTGATCAAGCTTTTGGGTTTGCAGTTCGATGCGTCTGACAGCGAAGTCTAGTCTTGGCTTCAGTGGACCTGGTGGTTTCACGGCCTCCTTGACGCGGTTTGTGAACGGTTGGTCATCTCTTTTAGTTTCCCATTTCTTTGCGAACCTTTCTGACAAATTAATTACCTCCGAAAGAGATGAGTTGCATAAAAACGTCTTATGTATTGTTAACATGCTGAGAACATGCACGTGTATATGTAGAGCTATACGTCTGAACAAAAGCAGCTTTTGGCTTTAATTTAATGATTAAAAGACAGTGTTGCCGCTTTTTAAGTAATAGACATAAATGTGTAAGTTAGACTAAAAAGTGGTTAGGGCGGATTGCTACTTAAAAGGTGTTACTTAGATGGGTGAACGAATAAAGATTTTCATGTGGGTAGCGCTCTTGGGATTTGCTGCTGGAATAATTGCCCAACTCTCGGCTGATTACTTGATACCTGCACTTCTAGCGACACTGCCACAATTGGTCCAAGTACGATTCTTGATTTCAGGGTTTGCAGGTGCTTGTCTGACACTGGTCTTGGTTAGCGTTTGGGCGTACATCACAGGATCTCAGGATCGGTAACGCTTCCCCTCTCCTTTCTTTGTCTATAAAGATTCTTTAGCCCGACTCTGAATAGAATCTGACTTACATAGTCTTATTTCGGTTCGTTATTCAACAGAACGATTTGTTTTGGACTCAGGAGCGGAAAAAGATGCCATCCGCGGAAAGCGTACACGTACCTCGATTTCCTCATCGTCCAATGTTATAGGAAATCTACCGACTTATTTACGTTTTCTGAACAGCTTGAAGCCCTCGATTTCTGTGACGTATTCGAATCCCACCTTCACTAGCTCTGAGGCTTCTTCCACGGTTTTGACAGCCCTCACAGTCCACTCGTCATTGCTGCTTTCCTGATACAGGATTCTTTCCAAGTGGATGTATCTCATGGTGCACTTCATGTCCTTGTGCCTTGCGAACAGCTGAACTTGGAAAGGGTCAAATGCAACATTTCTGCCCAGTCTAGTAAGTGTAAACGCGTTGCTGCTAGTCATCGCATATGAGGAAACTGCCCAAGGCCGTATCGTTTGATCAGATCGCGTATTCACCAAAAACAGAAAAAAGGGGGTTTTGCGGGAGAAGTCGCCATTTCTATGGAACTTATTTAAGCAATACGTATGTGTTGTTAGATGGAGAAATGAGAAACCTAGAAGAAAGAGGGAAGGTTGTGCGGGAGAAGTAAGGTGGTGTGAGGCGATTTCCTCATCGTCCATGAATAGTGTCGCAACTAAACTATTTATGTGTTGAAGAAAATAGCTTCACGAAAGGAAAGAAGGCAAAATGTGCGGCATATTTGGGTTTGCATTGAAGCAACCTGTTCCCATGGCCAAGGTTTTCAATGTATTGGCAAAGCTGGAAATCCATCAATATCCTAACGAACCGACACCTGTTGGCGGTTATGGCGCAGGCTTAGCGGTTCTCGAAAATAATGGAAGCATGGTGTTTGAAAAGATTGGCAAGACAAGTGGGCTTTCTCCAGCGAAGCAGCTGAGTGAAATTGTTAACGTTGATTATGCTTCCATTTTGGTTGGGCATGTGCGTATGCCGAGCCCGGAGTTCATGGCAACTGCGAATTTCAGAGGGACTGCTCAGCCCTACGTTATTAGAAATGACAAAGACCTGACTGTGGTCTCGGTTCACAATGGCAAAGTTGAGAACTACAAAGAACTCAGAGCGGATTTGGGTAAGACACATGTTTTTGAATCTGAAAAGATCGGGCTAATTGATTCTGAGGTTATCCCACATGTTTTTGAGAAATTCCTGAGCTCAGAACAGAATCGTGATGACGCCTTGTATAGACTGTTCTGCACATTACAGGGTTCACGCAACGCGATAGCTATGTTGCATGTCACTGAGAAAGAGATCTACTTGCATTTCATTCACAAAGGAGAATCCAGAGGATTGACTATCTGGGTGAATGACAGGAATGAAATCATTTTCTGCAGCAGGAAAGAACCATTGTACGAGGAGTTCCGCGCAATGCTTGCTGAAGGAAAGTTTAGAGAAAAAGTCTCAATTGCATACCGCGAAAACGTAGGACTCAAGCTGTCCCACCAGATATTTCCAGAATAGAAGAATGATGCTACATATGTTTAGTAGTTGCCAAGAATGACTCAAAAGGAAGGGACATCAACTCCGAACGCATTCGATTGCCTAGCAAAACCCATCCGCAATGCCTTGGCTGAGTTAGGGTTTTCAGAGCCTACGTTGCCGCAGACCATGGCTTTTCCGTTGATCTTGTCCGGAACAAACGTTCTCTTGATTGCGCCCACTGGAAGCGGAAAAACAGAGGCTGTGCTGCTACCCATCTTTTCTCAATTCATCCAGCAACGGCAAGAGAAGGGCATTTCGATCATTTATATTACGCCTTTGCGGGCTTTGAACCGCGACATGCTTAAGCGCCTAGGATTCTGGGCTGAGAGGTTGGATGTCTCGGTTGAAGTCAGACATGGCGACACTGAAATGAAGCTGCGCCGGAAACAGGCTATTTCTCCGCCGAACATGCTTGTGACTACTCCTGAGACACTGCAGGCGATTTTGTCCGGTTCGCGAATGAGGCAACATCTTGAAAGCGTCCGGTACGTGATAGTTGACGAGGTTCATGAGCTAGCTGGGAGCAAACGTGGTGCTCAGCTCACAATAGCGCTTGAACGTCTGTTTGAGGTCACTGGCAAGGAGTTTCAGAGAGTGGGACTTTCTGCCACGGTGGGCAATACTGACGAAGTGGCAAAGTTTGTGGCTGGCACCGATCGAGTTATCAGAACTGTTCAGGTTTCGTTGCCCAAGGGTTACAGGTATCGTGTGGAAAACCCAGCACCAGTGGATGCGGATTATGATTTGGCTGGAAGGCTGAATACGGCTCCTGAGGCAGCGGCACGTGTAAGGCGGATTCTTGAGCTTGTTGACGGACACAGGTCCACGCTGATTTTCGTGAATAGTAGGCAGAATGCGGAGATGCTGGGTTACAAATTCACTCAACTGAATAGGACGGACATCGCTGTGCATCATGGCAGTCTGTCGAAAGAGGAACGCGCGTCGATTGAGGACGAGTTTAAGGCTGGAAGACTGAAGGCGCTTGTGTGCACGAGCACGCTTGAGCTTGGAATCGACATTGGCAACGTTGACCTTGTTGTTCAGTACCTTTCGCCTAGGCAGGTCACGAGTCTGGTTCAGCGTGTCGGCAGAAGCGGCCACAGACTGGACAGGCTTTCAGAAGGCGTAATCGTCACTGCTTTTCCTGACGACACGTTGGAGTCGATCGCGGCGGTGAGAAGCGCTTCCGACGGCAAGATTGAGCCTGTTTTGATTCATGAGGGTGCTTTGGACGTTTTGGCTCATCAAGTCGTGGGCTTGCTGATGGATAAGAGCGAGATAGGGCTTGAAGAGGCTTTGGCTATCTTTCGCAGGGCTTATCCGTATCGAAACTTGGCTGAGGATGTGCTTTTGGATGTGGTAGGCTTTTTAGACAGCTTGAACGAGCTAAGATATGACGAGGAAGGCAGAGTTTTGAGGAAAGCGCGCAGAAGCCGAAGCTACTACTACGAGAATCTGTCGATGATTCCTGACGAGAGGCGATACCCGATTGTGAACGTGATCAGTGACAGGCGATTCGGCACTTTGGGCGACGAGTTCATGGCCTTGCATGCGCGTGTAGGCTTGAACATGATCGTGAAGGGCAAAGTCTGGCGTATCGTGCAGATCGAGGAGGAGACGGGCACGGTTTACGTGGTGCCTTCCGAGGACCCGCTGGCTGCAATTCCAGGCTGGGACGGAGAGATTATTCCTGTGCCCTTTGATCTGGCGCAGCAGACGGGAAGAATGCGGGAGAAGCTGAAGGTGTTGCTTAGTGAGTTGGGCAGTGTTGAGGCCGCGGCAGAGAAAGCTGGGAGAGAATTCGCTGCTAATGGTAGCGATTTGGTTGATGCAGCGCGTGAGGTTGACGAGCATGTGAGGCAGGGTGCGCCTTTGCCAACGGACAAGCACGTTGTGGTTGAGGCGTTTGACAAGTATTTGATCGTGCATGCCTGTTTTGGCGAAATCGTGAACCGCACAATGGGCGGGGTTTTCGACACGGTGCTTTCTGACAGGGAAATCATCGTCGGATGGTGGACTGATGGCTACAGGATTTTGATTGAGGCTAGACACAAGCTGAGTCCGAATGAGCTTGAGAACCTGAGCAGTGCGCTGTTTGGCTTGTCGGAGGATGAGGTTGAGAAGGCTTTTGGCGAGTATTTGGAGGGCAAGTTTCCGTTTGGTGGAAGGATGAAGTTTGTGGCTGAGCGGTTTGGGGCTTTGCCGCG
>CAZCRE010000009.1:0-24639 GCA_964501075.1 uncultured Candidatus Bathyarchaeia archaeon | reverse complement strand
ATGGATTAAAGGAGAGTTTGAAATGAAAGACAGGATTTTGCTCTTGATTGGTATCTTCTGCTTTTCATTGATCCCGTTGGCAATAACGATATAGGAAATAGCGTCTTGAATCTGCTGTATTAGTGCTTCTCTTTTCTAGCTCTGATAACCATTTGCTGACTTCTTCATTGTCTTTTACCCATTTGGCGAGCTTTTCGCCCATTTTTTCAATTTTGGTCGAGTTAGTACGAGCAATAAAAGGGTATATATGAATATTCGTTTACTTTATTATTCCGTATCCTATGAGTCTCCATCTGCCCGCTATTTTTCTGCTCAAAGCAATTCTTGAACCAGTCTGTGTACAGACGGGTCGCGTCAATTTCACCAGCACCATGCCCTTTCTTATCGAGGAAACTTTGCCGACTGTTATTGCCGCTCCTACATGCAAAAGCAACGTTTCATTCATGCTGACATCCTCAATTTTAGTCAACTCTTTTGTTCCTACGGCACGTTCAAGAATTTGGGTTTCCATGGTCAATTCTGATGACGTTGGTGGCAACGTGCCAACCTTTCCAGCGATGTTTCCAGTTAAGCCATCTGCCTTTGAACATGACGGGTCCAAGAGAGTTCCGACACCTACTAGACCACCGCAATGAGCTTCTTTCACGTCTCTTCCCCCAGCTTGCAAGCTCACAATCTCGCTGGACAGCGGATTGTAGTTGTTTCTGTTGTCTTTTTCTGATAGTGGTCCTGGACGGATTTCCAGTTCGTCGCCAACTACGAATTTCCCTTGTATTATTGTTCCTCCGATGATTCCGCCTTCAAGTTCTTCGATTTGGGTGCCTGGCTTGTTGATGTCAAAGGAGCGGACGATATACATTAATGGCGGTTTTGTCTCGTCTCTCTTTGGTGTGGGCATAAATTGTTCCATTGCTTGGAGGAGGATGTCTACGTTCACTTTTCGCTGTGCTGAGATGGGAATTATGGGGGCGTCTTCAGCAACTGTTCCCTTGACGAAGCTCTTGATTTCATCGTAGCTCTTGTGTGCCCGCTTTTCATCTACGATGTCAATCTTATTCTGTACGATGACGATGTTCTTTATCCCGATGGCGTCAGCGGCTGCCAAGTGTTCTCTGGTCTGCGGTTGAGGGCAAGGCTCATCAGCTGCTATGACAAGCAATGCTGCATCCATTATCGCTGCGCCCGAGAGCATTGTCGCCATCAAAGCTTCATGGCCTGGAGCATCTACGAAGCTGACTGCTCGCACGAAGACCGTCTTTGAATTGCAGTTTGGACAGACAGGTTGATTAGAATAGTTCTTGGGCGGTTCACAGTTAGGGCATTTGTAGAGCGGCATGTCTGCATAGCCCAGCTTGATTGTGATGCCTCTTTTCAGTTCTTCACTGTGTCTCGAAACCCACAAGCCAGTCAGCGCCTGCACTAATGTTGTCTTACCATGATCAACATGACCCATGGTGCCAATATTAATCTCAGGTTGTCTTGGCGAAGCCTTACTCTTTTCACTACTCATTCTGGCATTTTCCCGTTGAAGTTACAAATTATCTAGACCATTAAATTGTGCGCGTTAATAAGCCTTAAGCTCGCTATTAGGCGGTAGTGTTTGCCGTCGAAGTTGTCTTCTCAACGTTTTTCTCGGCAGGTTCTTCCTTCTTTTCCTTTGTCTTTTTCGCTTCCTTCGGCTTCTTCGTTTTCTCCACGATTTTCAGATTTATCTGCACAATTTCGTCTGTCACCACGTTGCCACGGATTGTCTTGCGCTTTCTTAATCCTTCATGTTGAGGGTTGTAACCTGTTCCTCCGCTTAGGATTATTCTTCGGCGGACGCCACCATGGACACTCGGTCTCATTGGGAAACCGTCTTTGTCTGATCCTCCCGTTATCTGAACTTTCTGTCCAGGCAAGTCTACAACAGACCCGTCTATTATCTCGCCTATTCTTCTGCCGATAAGTGGTGTTGCGCGAGATTCTTCAAGTTCAACCACTTTTGATTTTCCTTCTTCTGGGTCTGAAACTATGACTTTGAACTTGGCCATTTGTGATGGGCACTCCGATAGTGGTATGAAAGTCCGCCATCTCTCTATTAAGGATTTATGAAAAAGAGTCTTGTTGAGCTACTAGAGGATAAAGGCATCATAACGCAAGAAGAATACGAAAGGAGAATCAAAGAAAAAACAAACCTCAAATGACTCGTACTCAGCCCTGGACTTGTGCATTTGCTGGTATTGGCTCGAAAGCTGTTTCCGTCCAGCGCTTTGTAGTTGATGGTGGCAAGGTAAATTCGGAAGTTGGTTGGTTCTTGGCTGTACAGCCAACCGTCTATCATGACGTCTCCCAAAGGCCCTGGAGGTCCTGCAATTTGAAGGGTACCGCTAGGCTCCGCTAGAATTTTTGGAGGTGCTGGTTCGTTAAAGTATAGCAGCCAACACATTCTTGAGTGCGCGCTCATCCCGCCATTAGGAAGAAATTCAAAAAACCTAATAGTGAAAGTGCCGTAAGGCGTCGGTTTTGTGCTATACGAAACTCCATCTATGACCGTTGTATCTATTGAAGCCTGTTGCACTGGAGTCTTGGAAACAAAAAACTCGAAAAAGACTATACCAAAATGGCAACTGCAACGCACACGGTTACTAAAATAATAGCTTTGTTTCTCATATTCCTCACTTCTATTTTTAGCAAATCTAGCAAATGAGCTTGTCAGGATGTTAGTTTCTGCAACATACTCTATTCTATCAATGTTTGAACCACAAAATTGCCCTAATCCTGACTCATGACAAATAACTTAACAGTACCATGAAAAAGTTTCCTTCTCAAACAAGATGAGTTTCCAGAGAGGTAAAGGTTTTAATTCTGTTCTTGGATGGTCTGTGGCTATGTGGAGACTGGGTTTCTTCTTCCACGAAATGGGCTTTGGGATGCTATCCATTTTCCTCCCATTATATGTGATAGCAATCGGTGGCTCATTGGTTGAAATCGGAATAATGTCAGGGGCGGCGTTGTTCCTAGCGATACCCGCATCGTTTTTTTGGGGACATGTTTGCGACAAAACAAGGCGGTACAAGCGGTATGTTCTTCTCTCGTTTCTGTCTTCGACGTTGATACTCTACCTTTTCACCTTCACGACGAGTGTACTTATGCTGATCTTGCTTTACGCGATACTGTCGTTCTTTCACATGGCCCATGAACCGCCAAAAAACGTCCTGATAGCAGAGATGTATTCCCGGCAGGACTGGGAAAGGTCGTTCGCTTTCTATGAAGGTTTCACAGAGGTCGGATGGCTCATAGGACTGATATTGGGCTTTTTGACCTCGCTATTCGGGTTTCGACCAGATGTTACATTGTTATTGTGCGCTGTTCTAAACCTAGCTGCCTTTTCCCTTTCTTTTGTCTTTGTAGCTGATCCGCTTCTTGTCTTTGAGAGAAGCTTGGTCAACATTGAAAGGTCGACGGACTTTGTGCATCGCGGTGTTTTTATAGCGTCAAGAATTCTTGATGGATCACAAATCAATGAGAGGTTGAAAAGGGAGAACATCGCTGCTTTTTGCGTAGCACTAATCTTGTTCTCCTTAGCCACAAGTGTGCTCTTCACGCCTATGCCCATTTTCGTCTCCGGAGTTGCTGCCTCAGCATCCTTATCTTCAAGCATTGTCTTTGCAATATTCGTTCTGAACTCTACTGGTGCAGTTGCTGGCTACGCTTTGGCTGGTAGCCGATCAAATCAGCTAACAGGGAAAACTGGGCTGCACAGGACAGTGGCGTTTCGTGGCTTGCTCTCCTTGACGCTTCTGTTGGTCGCTTACATAGTGAACCCGCTATACAACGTAGCGCTAGTGACCACTGTTTTGATATTGATGGGGTTCGCATATGCATTGTTCTTGGTCTACATGCTTTCTTTGTCTATGGAACTCATTCCATCTGGTAAAGCAGGTTTGTTCAACGTTCTCATCGGCATAGGGGGTGCTTGCGGTTCTTTCATAGGCCCATTTATCGCGGCGCAGGCAATCGGTTTCGCCGGAGTGTTCATGGTAGCTGGCATCATCTTCTTCGTAGCGTATTTGGCTCTCAAAATATTCGCATAGCACGAATATTCGTGGGGTCTCTAACAAGCCTACCTATCGCATTGCTTCAGTTAATTTTGTACGATTTGAGATCGCGGTCTATCGTTAACAAAAAAGGGAAGAAGCTTTTTGATGGTTATTCTACGTGCACTCTGAACAGGTCGATATCTTCGCGCATTTCAGGTGTTGCTTCAAGGAAGTCTCTCACGGATCTTTCGATGTCCCTTGACTGGGTTACGTACCTTCCTACGATGACTATGTTTGCTCCTTTTTGCAGTGCTTCCTTCGCCGTCTCTGGTATTATGCCTCCAGCTACTGCCACGAGGAACTTTTTGTCTTTAAAAGTCTCTCGCATTTCCTGAATTAAGTCTAACCCAAGCGTTCTTCCAGTCTCTTGATCTATTCCTCTATGCAGGATGACAACATCCGGGAACTCCTTTAGACTTCTGAGCTTCTTCATTGGGTCTTCCACATTCAACATGTCCACGATGGCGTAGATTGCCAGTCTCTTTGCCTCATGGACAAAGGCGTCTAGTGTTTCGGCGGGTGCTAATCCAGCTGCTACAACAGCATCGGCTGTCTCATCATAGGCCAGATCCACTTCAACCTTTCCAACGTCTAGAGTCTTGAGGTCTGCAACGACAAAGATGTCCTTGGCAACTTGCCGCAGATCGTTTATGACTTTGGTTCCGTACCTCTTGATGAGTGGTGTGCCAACTTCTATTATTATTCTGTCGCTTCCAGGAAGCTGTTCAAGGATTTTCTTAGATCTTTCCAGTTCTGGAGCGTCAAGAGCTATCTGCAGGTACGGGGGTCTCCATAGTCGTGGTACTTTGAATCCCATTATCGGGTGTTTTGCTCTGTCCTTGTCGTAGAAGATTTTCTCGAGCGTCGGATATTTCGACATCGCTCTTTTCAGGGCCAGCTTGGTTGCACTATAGTTGTAATGGTATATCTTGCGGAAATCGGTCGCTTGCGGATGGATGAAAACGCTGCATACTATTACCCAGTCATCAACTTTGTCTCTTGGAACTATCTCTTCCTCCACAGCATCAGCGACAGCTTTGGCGACAGCAGCTTGTGCTGGCCCGAAGATTTTTCCGACATCTTCAAAGTTCTTCACTGTGACCTTGGGTACTAGTAGAGTGTGGGGTTTCGGCGGAAGGTTGGGTCTTATTACTGCCAGTAGCGGCGTGTGTCCCGCTGAGAGGTTTGTCAATCCAGCAGCGAAAGCTTCCCCGACGGGACCATTCTTGTCCCCCATTAAGAGATCAATGTGTGCAACCTCGTTTCCGTCACCGACAAGTGCTTCGCCTATGAGGTAGGCTTTCTCAGGAAATCCGACATTTTTCTCATACATCGGCGTTGTTTTGTCTGCTATTTCTTTGAAGTCGACATTGAACTCCTTAAGCCACGTGTAGAGTGTGTCTCTATGTATGTTCAATGCTTCTGCTGTTCCAGAAACTGTAGGCTTTCCTCTTGTTTGTCCTTGCATTTCAGCACTTTTCTTAGCTGCCTCGATCAGCACTGCAACTAACTCTTCTTTGCTTGCCGGTTTCTTAACGTCGTGATCCGACATTCTTTCGCACCATGAAGAGCCTTATTGCCGGTCTTGTATATAAAACTGTCGGATTATGGCAGAGCAGAGTGGGCATAAGCGTCGGTCTTCAACGCGTGGATATTCATAATGTCGGTATTGTAGTGTCAATACCGGCGTGTCCGACAGTTATAGTGGGCACAGCAGGCATTCGCGATAATTCTTGGCACATCATCGGCTTCATGTGTAGGATTTTATGTGAGTGGAACTCTTTCTTCTTCCGCTGCAACAATGACAGTTGCTGGTCGGAGCATTCTTGAGAATCGAGCGCAGTGCCGTGTTCATTTTAGTGCCGAGTTCGGTTGAAAGGCGACTGTGTAGTTTGCTTAACAATAGGGAAAAAAGGAGGTGTGGTTTAGAAACCGTAGAGTTTCGAGCATTTCTCATTTAGGTAGTTCAAGTAGGGTTTGACTGTCAACTCTTTTCCTGTTATTCTCTTGATTAGCATTGGCGGATCATAGAGGTTTCCTTGTTTGTGAACTTTCTCAGCTAACCATTGCTTCGCTGGCTTAAAACTGCCCTTCTCAAGTTGCTTCCGCCAATCTGGCGTGTCCTTCTCCATCGCTGCTAACAGTTGACCAGTGTAAACGTTGCCTAGAGCATAGCTCGGGAAATACCCGTAGTATCCGCTTGCCCAGTGTGTGTCCTGCATTACGCCTTCTGAGTCGTTCTCAATCTTTATGCCCAAGTACTTCTTGTAGCTCTGGTTCCATATCTCTGGCAGTTCCTTCACCGTTATCTTGCCTGCGAACAGGTCTCGTTCTATGTTGAACCTTATTATGATGTGCAGACAGTAGGTCACTTCGTCGGCTTCCACTCGGATCTTTGAGGGCTTTACCTGATTGATGGCGTGGACGAACTTGTCTAGGGTGACGTCCGAAAGCGTTTTTCCAGTCAATTCTTTCAGCTTCGGTAGGAAGTATGTCCAGAATTCTCTTGATCTTCCTATGATGTTTTCGACAAAGCGCGACTGCGACTCGTGGAATCCTGAAGAGCATCCTGTTCCGACTGGTTGATACATCCACTCTGGATTTAGATCTTGCTCGTAGATCGCGTGCCCAGCCTCATGTAATACTGAGAACACGGATGAAGCAAATATGTCTTCAAAGTAGTGGGTTGTTATTCGTACGTCGTCGTAGTAGCCGTTCGTGAATGGGTGTTCTGTTTCGTCTATTCTGCCGCCTGAATTCTTCGAGGTAACATCATAGAGAACAGTTTCGGCGAGGGCAACGGCGATTTTGCGTTGAACATCTATTGGGATTCTTCGTTTGAGAAAACTCGCGTCTGGTTGCTTTGGTGATGTTTCACATTTCTTTATTAGAGTAACTAGGCCTTCCCTAAGTTCGTCGAAAACCTTTGTGATTTCTTCAGCGGTCATTTTGGGCTCGAATATATCTATCAGCGCGTCGTACGGTGTTTTGGTTTTCTTTACCTTCATCAGGATTTCTGCGGCTTTTTTTGCAAGTTCAATGTTTTTTTCCAGTTCAGGTCTGAACATGGAGAAGTTTTTGGCCGCTTTAGCCTTCTTCCAAACATCTACTGCGATAGTGCGTTGTTTCGCAATCTCCATGACGAGTTCTTCTGGAAGCTTTGTCTGTTCGTCATAGTTTTTCCTGATCAAGTAGATGTTGCGTTTCTGAATTGCGGTTAATTTTTCGTAGTTCGAGTGTAGTTCAATTTTCTCCAGTAGGGCTCCTATCTCTGGGTTGGTCTCCATCTTGTGTTGCATTCCGCTGAGTAGAGCAAGTTGCTGACTTCTCAGTCCGATTGCTTTTGGCGGCATCATCGTTTCTGTGTCCCAATTGAGTACTGCTTGAGCTGAGTTGAAGATGGCAATCTCCTTCGTCTTTTCCATCAGTTTCTCATAATTTGAAAACAAGTCTTCAGTCATTTCTTATCGCCTGGGTTTTAGAGACTATTCGATAGAAGCAGCCCGTATATGAGTCTTTATGAAAACGTGCAAGTGTGGGATAGTGCTCCGGCCGGGATTTGGACCCGGGTCTCCGACTCGAAAGGCCGGAATACTTGACCGGGCTATACTACCGGAGCCCTGAAGCCCGGTGCACCATGCAGAATATTTCTTCATTCGAATAAAGGTTACCCTCTGAGCGCCGTGGTCAAGCATTCCTTCAGCGGTCTGAACGTGACTTCTGCTTTGTTCATTGTTGGCGCGTAGTAAGCTGTTTTCGCGGAGTTCGTCATTATCGTTCTTATCCCAAGCTTTTCAGTCCACGACACTATTGTACAGACGCCTGCAAGCACGTGTCCACCATTCTTCTCTATCTGGGCGACGTATTCTCCTGCTTTTTCTTTGATGTAATGCGAAGTGCACACCCAGAACTCTGTCTCCTTGTTGACTTTCTTATCCTTCATGAGCAATGCAATCTTCTTAATCTCGCCAAGTGAACAGTGGGGGCATCCGATGAATACAAGATCAGGCTTGGATACTTCTCGGGTTGAAAGACTTTCAACAGTGTTTTTGATGTCTCTGGCTTCCACACATATCTTCTCCAATCTTTCCGTTTTTGCTTGCGACTTCCTTTTGAAGTGGAACATGTTAACCATGCCCGTTGAGGCCAGCGCCGCGCTCAACTGCTTTAAGCAATTCTCAGAAGTGTTTCCCAAGCCTTGAATAGCTGGAATCCCGTCTCTCACCAGTCTGCCGAGATAGATTCCAAGCGCACCAAATTCTGTCGGGTTCTTCAACGCTGTATCTACGGTCACCAAGGCTTTTGGCTGCCGGTTTTCAGGCTTGTGAATTCCATAGTCTGGAGTTTTACCGATTATTGCCGCGGCGAGGGCGCTTGGTCCGCCTTCACGGTTTGTCCATGCACCAATGACAGAATTCGCATAAACCACGGCTGATGATTCTGCCCAAGCCAGATGCGAATCACGTTTCGGTTTCTTCAAATAGTAGGGGGTGCACGTCAGAGATTCAGTGAACCCCATTCTCTCGAATTGCTTCAGTATATTTGATTGCTTCTCTCGTAGGCTTTGCTCCAATTTTCTGCCCAAATATTCAGTGTCGAGGCTCTGCGGGTTCAAAGTAGCTCTGACTTTTACATTTCCACCTGCGTTAGCTAACGCTTCCAGAAACTCTGCTGGCGCATCTCCCAAGGTCTTGTATGAGACTCCTGAGACATGGGCAGAGCTTATCCGAACCAGCTTTGCGGCGTTGAAGAGTTCGCCTAGACGAACGAGGATCCTCATGCACATCTGGTTTGTCCAGCCGCGTTCGCCATCGTAGATTCGCTCTTCTTCCTTTGTCAGATACATGGAAGCCTAACCCTCTCCCTTTACTACAATTCTGACAACGCCTTCCCGTCCATCAACTTCAATCAAATCGCCTGTCTTGATCTCGCTGATGTCCACTTGGTCCATCATTGGGATGTTCGCTATTATTGCTCCGACGACCACGACAGGGTCAGCTGTTTGGTTGATTATGGCCTTCGGCGCCAAACGCCGTTTGGACAAGGAGTATAAGACGTAGCTGCCAACCGTTGAACCGTGGCCGTGTGGAAAGCACAAGATCTTGCCTTTCACGCTTTCTCCACATAGGTCATGATCTTTTTCGATTATTTTGCCAGTTGCTGGATCTACTCCTCCAAGAAAGCTTATTGGTTTCGCGGAAACCAGTGCTCTGGCTTTGCAGTGTCCTTCAACGACTACTCGGCCTTTCAAGGTTCTGTTCGGCATTGTCGTGCTCTCTAGTAGGATATTTTTGCAGTTGCTGGGACTTCGCCAAGGATCTTTGATGCCGCGCGGCTGACTTTCTCACGGTTTTCTTCTTTTGTGTAGACTCGAAGAATGTTTATGAAGCCTCTGAGCGTTTCGAAGATCTTTGAAATTTCGCTCAGACGTTGCGGGATTTTCTCCCCGCTCTGTGCTTTGTAAAAGGCTGGGATTTCCATGGGTTCCAAAAGGGCTGAATGGTGATAGGGAACAGAAGGCACTGTGGGAACGTCAATTATCACTTCTTCCGCCGCAATCCCTGCTTTATCTGCAATGTCCGTTTGGAGTTGTGTTCTGTGAGTTTCGCGGCCGAAAATGTTTGAAACCATGGTGTCTTTTTCGTAGAAGGTTCTTTCATATGCGCATTTCAGCAATCTTCTTCTTTCAAGGTCTCTAATTATCGCGTTCGACTTCTTACAATTCTTCAGAGCCGTCCAAACCGTGTAATCATCCATGGCCATATATTCATCAGGTGTCTTGAATCGGGTGAATCCGAGTTCGCCATTTGCTTTTTCCATTGCCATGGCCAACATTATTTGAGCCGCTCTTCCAACCCTGTGAAAGTATATGCTTCTGAACGATTCCATCCGGGCAATTATGAGGGATTCAAGTGCTGACAGTGCACCCAAGTCGACAGCCAAGTTTCCACCCAACACGTCTAGTGCGTGGATTAATCTGAAAATGTCTACGAACCCGTACTCTGCGCCAGTGTGGTGTGTGTCTCTGACTATGAAGTCTTGTTTGTCCACATCGACTGCGCTGCTTATTATTTGGTCCAAGAAGGCTTTCTTCGGTCTGTGGAGCCTTCCGACTGCTAGCTTTCCCACTTCTTCTGGGTGATATCCATTTCTTCTCAGTATTTCTTTCAATTCACTGTTTTCAATTATCCACGTCGTCAAGTCTTCATGGGTCTTGCCAAGTTCCCTGTCGAGCAGGTGCTCAAATACATGTGAGAAGGGTCCGTGCCCAACATCGTGAAGCAAACCTGCGATTTTGACGAGTTTAGCTTCGTCTTCGCTTATGTATTGTGAGATACCTGAATTCTCGACGACTCTGCTTGCTAAGTACATGACGCCTATTGAATGCTCAAAACGGGTGTGGTTGGCTCCCGGATACACGTACTCTGATCCTGCAAGTTGTCGGAGTCTATGCAATCTCTGTACAGGGTACGAGTCTATGATTTCCTTTTCTTGTTCGGTTATGTAGACGTAGCCATGTACGGGGTCTTTTATTTCGCCCCAGTAGTTTTTGGGCATTGAAGGTTTCCTCAGATTTTTGGATAGTTATTAATGCGTCTTTGCTCTTATAATGTCTAACGTCTGAAATCTTGAGGGACGAATCCTATGAAGGGAAAGGGCTTCTTCATTTGTGTTGAGGGGTTGGACGGTTGCGGCAAGACAACGCAGGCAAAGTTGCTAGTGGACAGGTTGAAAGTCGGATACAACGCGGTCTACACGGCTGAACCGAGTCAAGGAAACGTTGGGCAATTCATCAAAGAGTACTGTCTGGATGTTGAGCAACGGGGTTCAAGCGTCGTTGAAGCTTTGCTGTTTGCAGCTGACCGATCTGAACATGTGAAGAAAGAGATTATGCCAGCTCTGAATAGAGGCGAACTTGTCATCTCAGACCGCTACCTGTACTCGTCTCTAGCTTATCAAGGAGCGGCAGGAGTTGACCTGAATTGGATCAGGCAAATAAACAAGCATGCTATGAAACCTGATCTTGCAGTATTCATTGACGTGCATCCAGAAACGGTTGTTCAAAGGTTGAAACCGAGAAAATCGGTCATGGAGAATCTTGAAACGCAGCGCAGGGTTCGAGAGGTTTACACGCGATTTGTTGAAAGCGGGGAACTCACGCTGGTAGATGGGAATGCGTCGAAAGAGAAAGTTGGAGAAGAACTCTTGAGAATGGTTCTGGCGTTCTTGGAGCGGGCCTGCTAAGCAAGATCAAGTATTCTCAGTGTTTTCTTCTTGCAAGCTTGATTAACCTCATTAACGATGAGGCGTATGACGTCTTCAGGTTCGACATGTCGTGGTCCTTTTTCATGGGAAATTCGCATCTCCATTAAGCCTTCATTGAATGCTAGACGCACCATGAAATAATCAAACCTCAATGGGGAGCTTTCTTTTCCTTGTGTTTTGTGATAGCGTAAGGCGCAAAAAAAGTCCATGATTCCAAAAGGCTTTTTTTGCATTGCTTGTAGCGTCTTAGCAGTTTCTTCATTGTCGATGTAGTTGAAACCTTTGCCTTCGGCTATTCCGAACTCGAAATCAACTGTGCATTTACGTATGGAAGGAACTGCTAGAGTTTCAATGCTGTACGTCTTAGAGTTCAGTTTCTGGAACGTTGCTATGAGCATTTGCTGCAGTCTCTTTGTTGAGAATGAAACGGCAACACGTGCTATTCCATGGATGGTTTCGGGGAAATTCTCGTAGAATCCGAGCATTCTCTGTTTTCCATCTAGACTTTTTTCGCTTTCCTTGTTCTTTCAATGTTGTCCAGCAAACCTGAAAGGGTTATGCCTAGCTTTTGTATTTCTTCTGGGTTCTCCGTGTGCTGCATTTTGTCCTGTATTTCCTGAACCTTCGTCAGTAACGTCGCCTCAAGCTTTTCTAAAGTCATAGATCTCGTTACTTTTTCAACGTCCTCATCTTCTTTCACGACTATGACTCTCTTTTTGCATTTTGCGCACCATAGATCTCCATTTCTCAGTCTGAAAAGTGGGGAAGCGCAGGCAGGGCAAGCTAGCTCTGTGAGGGCTGAGCCTTGCCGTAGTAGGTCAGCCATACGTTTGACGTGTCCATCTTCGGATTCTGTGCGCGACATTATTAAGCCCCAAAGTAAATAGGTACGAGATCTCATATAACAACGTTACCGCGCAAGTTTCACGGTGATAGTTATGGTTAGGAAGAAGAAGATGGAGGAATATGAAGAGAGGATAAAGCAGGCGATTTCTGTTCTTTCTCAGGTTTCTGAGGACAATACAACGCCGAGAAACATTAGGAGAGCTGCAAAAGACTCCATTGGTGCTTTACAGGATACTGAATACACTCCTGCGGTTAATGCTGCAAACGCGATATCTCTTCTGGATGAGATTTTGCAGGATCCTAACATGCCACAGTACACTAGAGTGAAACTGTGGAACGTGATGAGCGTAATAGAAGCGATAAAGGACTAGTTTTTCAATTCGAGAGAGAAGGTTTTCTCGTCTTTTGCAGCACTCGGGAATATGCAAGAATTGCCTGTGAGGGTGGCTACAATTATTAAGAGAGAACAGAGAATAGTTGCTCGCTGTCATTAGTTTGAGAAGAGTGAACGGAATGCGAGTATTTCCATATACGAATGTTGAAGCGAAGGACGCGGATGAGGGTGCATCAAAGTTGAAGGTGCGTTGGCTTATTACGAAAGAAATGGGTGCGCCGAGCTTTGCCATGAGACTTTTTGAGATGGAGCCTGAAGGCAACAGTCCCTTGCATACTCATCCTTGGGAGCATGAGGCTTTTGTCTTGAAAGGCAAAGGTGTAGTAGTCGGAGAGCGTGGAGAAGAGAGAATTGTGCCTGGTAACGTTGTTTTTGTTGCTCCTAACGAGCTGCACCAGTTCAAGAACACGGGGAAAACGACCCTGATGTTTCTATGTCTCGTACCTATAAGGGGAAAGTAACCGCTGGAGTTTTCACCATCAGCATGCTCGCTAGAAATATATGCTAGTTGTTTTACATCTAGCTCTGGGTTTCAGGGGATAAGCCCTTTGAAGTATGACGTAATAATTGTCGGTGCGGGACCAGCAGGGATCTTTTCGGCTCTTGAGCTCACGCAAAAGAATAACCTTAAGGTTCTCATGTTGGATCGGGGACAGGACATAAACCAGCGTAAATGTCCATCAAGCCGCGGCTTTGAATGTGTACATTGTGACCCGTGCACGGTTCTGTCGGGGTGGGGTGGTGCTGGGGCTTTCAGTGATGGTAAGCTCACGTTGTCTACTGATGTAGGTGGTTGGCTGAACCAGTATGTTTCAACCAAGGAACTTGAACAGCTCGTAAAATATGCTGACAGTGTCTATCGTAGGTTCGGGGCAACTGAACACACCTACGGTACGAACGTAGAGAGAATTGATGAAATTGAACGGAAGGCCGCGCTTGCTGGTCTTAAGCTTATTCGCCAAGAAATTCGGCATATGGGAACAGATTGGTGTGCTCAAACTCTTCGCAAAATGCGGCAGGAACTAAACGGCAAGGTCGAGTTTAGGCCCAAGACCGACGTTAAAGGGCTCACAGTGAAGAACCACATCGTGGAAGGTGTCGAGACCGTTGATGGCGAAAGACTTCGCGCAAAACATGTTATCGTGGCGCCTGGCAGAAGTGGGGCTGAATGGCTTCAGACAGAAGCTCAGACCCTTGGATTGAAGACTCTCAACAACCCAGTTGACATTGGAATCAGGGTTGAAGTCCTATCTTCTGTCATGGAGGAGCTGACGAGCGTTCTTTATGAGCCTAAGCTCATCTACTATTCCAGGTCTTTTGACGATCAGGTTCGCACTTTCTGCGTTGCGCCTTACGGCCAGGTCATAACAGAATCATACGATGGAGTTCTGACTGTTAACGGCCAAAGCTATGCAGAAAGCAAGACGGAGAACACGAACTTCGCCATCTTGGTTAGCACGTCCTTCACGGAGCCATTCAAAGAACCCATAGCCTATGGAAAATACATCGCTCGTCTTTCGAACCTTCTCGGGGGAGGCGTCATAATACAGCGTTTGGGCGACCTGGAGTCAGGTAGACGATCAACGCCTGAAAGGATCAGTAGAAGCGTGGTGACACCCACTTTGAAGAATGCTACACCTGGCGACCTGAGTTTTGTTTTGCCTTATCGTTATCTTGCTGACATAAGGGAGATGCTTCAGGCCTTGGACACGATAGCTCCAGGAATACACTCCAGAGACACCTTGCTGTACGGTGTTGAAGTGAAGTTCTATTCTTCAAGACTTGAACTGAGTAATTGTCTGGAGACCAGAGTCCATAACTTGTTTACTGTCGGTGATGGCGCCGGCGTCACAAGAGGACTCATTCAAGCCTCCGCGTCAGGTGTTATCGTGGCGAGAGAAATATTGAAAAGAGCGAAGTCGAAGGCATAGAAAACATGGCTGTCGTTGACGAGATACACTGTTCGCATTGCGGTGCGCCAATATCATTCAAGCCAGGCGAAATATTGGCCACATGCAAGTACTGTGGTTACACCATTGTCATAGAGACGGGGCAACCATTCACATTTGAGCATTCCATATTGCTGAACCGGTATGACCTAGCGTCTGTGGACGCGCCTATCATAAATTGGATGCGTACTGGTTTTATTAAACCGTCAGACTTGGCTAAGAAGTCGAAAATCCAGGAGAAAAACTTGGTTTATTTGCCTTTTTGGGTTGTGTCTGTTGAAGCGAAAAGCAGCTACAAGGGGGTTTTCGAGCGCATGGCTCCTGCTGTCGTCAAGGAAGGGAAGATTGAGAAAGAATATGATTGGCTGGTGTTGGCGAGGAAAGCAACCGAGTTTCCGACAAAGGAGTACGATGTGCCACTGGCCGGCAAGATTCCATTTGATTTCAGAAAGATTGAAGGGTTTGCGAAGGTTTTGAACAGTGAGATCGACAAGGATGATGCCGTGGAGTTTGCTAGGCAACAGATTGATCAGCATCATCGTTACCTAGCGCAAGAGGATGTTGATAAGATCATAGAGATGAATACAAGCATCAACGTGAAGCAAATTGTTTATTTGCATGCGCCAATTTGGTTTGTGAAGTTTGAGTACAAGGGCAAGCTCTACCAGCTGTTAGTGGATGGGGCATCCGGTATGGTGATCAAAGGCGACATCCCCTCATCTGGGTTTGGCGTGCTTTGAGAAACTTTAAAAGCAACCATCTATTTCATGTGTGAATCGAAAAAATAAGATAAGGTAATGATTCATGAGCGAGAATAAAGATGTTTATGGCAAGGCCAAAAAGCAGATGAGGCTTTCCGAGCGAATAGTTGCGGCGCTACCGGGTTTTCGCGGTTACAAGGAGAAGGAGTTGCGAAGAGAATCTGACAGGCTTATTCGAAACAATCTATACCAGAGAATATCGCAGGCTAGGAATGACCTTAAAACTGTTTTTCAGAAGTTGTCTGATCGCCGTTCATTTGAGGTTTTGACTGACATGGATCGACTTGTTGCAAGGTTTGATCGTGTCAGTGAGAAGGTGAATCATGCTTCCTACGGGTATGCAGGTTTCTTTGATGTCGTTAAAATTGAGGAAGAAGCGCTTGACAGGATGATCGATTTTGACAATCAGCTGATTGCCGGCGTGGACAAATTGGCTGATGAGGTTTCAGAATTCAAGTCGGAAGCTATGAAGCAAAAGTTCGATAAGGCGAAGGAACGTGTTCAATCTCTTTCTGATGCCTTAGAGGATTTCGAGGAAGCTTTTGATAAGAGACAAGAAGTGATCTTGGGAGTGAATTGAAATGCCACAAGTTATAGAGTGGAAGAATCCTGGTGCCGAAGATATCGTATGGAGATACCCTGACGAAGAGATAACGTGGGGTGCTCAGCTAATAGTACACGAGTACGAAGTTGCTGTTTTCTTCAGAGATGGCAAGGCCTACGACGTGTTCAATGCTGGAAGACACGTGTTAACCACGCTGAATCTGCCGTTGCTGACTGGCTTGCTCTCACGGATTGCGGGTTACAAGGAGAAACCTTTCAAAGCCGCAGTGATTTTCATCGCAACGAAGGTTTTCGCAGGAAAATACGGAACCCAAGCCCAGACAACCGAACTTGCCCCGTTGAAGGTTTTCGGCACATTCTGGTTCAAGGTTGAGAGTCCACAGTTGTTCGTTAACGAGGTGGTCGGTGGACAGAACGCCTACTCCACTGGAGACGTCAACAATTACTTGCGGGGCTTCCTGAATGAGAAGATGATTGATGAGCTTTCACACTATGATTTGCTTTCGGTTTTCACAAGGCTTGACGAAACTTCAGTGGTTGTCAAAAACGCCATCATGGACTACTTCAAGCGGATCGGCCTGGAACTGACAGATTTGAAGTTTGAAGGAATTGACACTACACCTGAATACCGTGAACGATTGTTCTGGCTTAGGACGGGAAAGACTGCACCTGAAGAAGTGTTGCGAATGGAAACGGTCAAGAAAGCGGCTGAATCGCTAGGCAAATCGTCAGGTGCTGGACTTGGCACGGGTATGGTGTTGATACCGCAAATAATGACCCCTACGGGTCCGGCTCAGGCGCCAGCAGCTGCTCTAGTCATCTGTCCCAAATGTGGCGCGAGGGTTCCTGCAACGTCTAAATTCTGTTCTGAATGCGGAACAACGCTGACTCCCCCTTCAAGCGGTACGATAACCTGCTCAAAATGTGGGAAGACTATTCCTGCGTCTTCAAAGTTCTGTCCAGAGTGTGGCGCAAAAGTATAGCTAAGGAGGATGAGCGATGGCTGATACAGGAAAGAGTGGTCTTGTTTCCATCGGGGTTTTCCTTATAATCGTAGTGATGAGCATACTTTTTTATCAGCCGTTACAAATCATAAAGGATTGGACATTGCTGCTGCCCCTGATAATTGCCATCTCAGGCTGTTGGCTTGCAGTTCTAGCTGGCATGCGGCATTCTTCGCCTCGAAAATATGAACGAGGACCCTTCAGCACGCTTTCGTGGGGTTTGCTCCTAGTGGCAATTGGCGGAGCATGGTTCATGTATGGCTACGGATGGTACTACTCCTTGGCGATAGTGTTGCTAGCTTTGGCCGCTCTGGCGATTGCAGCAGCCTTGAAACGAAAGTAGCTTCCTCCTTTATTTCTAAACACTTTTTATTCTGTTCCAAAGTAATGATTGTTGCAGATGGTTCACGGTATGAGTGAGAAAACGATTGGTCGCGGCACATGGTACGACAAGATGGCCGCAAAAATCATTGAAAGAGAGCGTAAGATTGGCAGAAGCTTGGGTTTGGTCAGGACTGAGATGGGTCTTGGAGCTTCTGGTTTTCCTCATATTGGCAGTTTGGGTGATGCGGTTCGGTCTTATGCGGTTACTTTGGCTTTGCGGGAGCAGGGTTATCGTTCGGAGCTTGTTGCTTACTGTGATGACAAGGACGGCTTGCGCAAGGTTCCAGCTGGCCTGCCTAGCTCGTTGGAGAAGTATTTGGGGTTTCCAGTTACGAGCATTCCTGATCCTTATGGTTGTCATGAAAGCTATGGTAGGCACATGAGTTCATTGCTACTTGACGCGTTAGATAAGTGTGGTATTGAATATTGTTACATGTCTGCGAAGGAAGCTTATGACAACGGTGTCTTAAACAAAGAGATTAGAACCCTGCTGCTGAACGCGAAGAAGGTTGGGGAAATAGTTAAGGAAGAGGTTGGGCAAGAACGTTACACTGAGGTTCTGCCGTACTTTGCGGTTTGCGGCAGCTGTGGGCGATTGTACACTACTAAGGCCTCAGAGTTTTTGCCTGATGAGGGCAAGGTTCTGTATGCTTGTGAAGGCATGGAGATCAAGGGCAGGTGGATTGAGGGCTGCGGCTTCAAGGGTGAAGCCGATGTCACTAAAGGTGAGGGCAAGCTGACTTGGAAGAGTGAGTTTGCTGCGAGGTGGAAAGCTCTTGACATCAGGTTTGAGGCTTTTGGTAAGGACATAGCTGATTCGGTGCGGATAAATGATAGAATCTGCCGAGAGATACTCTGTCATGAACCACCTGCTCATGCCAAGTATGAGATGTTCCTTGACAAGAGCGGCAGGAAGATTTCGAAGTCAACTGGGAACGTTTTCACGCCGCAGGTCTGGTTCCGTTACGGTTCCCCGCAATCGCTGTTGCTTCTGATGTTGAAGAGGTTTGTGGGCACGCGAACGTTGGATGTTAGCGACATTCCTTCCTACATGAACGAGTTGGACTGTTTGGAGGACGTTTACTTTGGGCGCAAGTCAGCCAAGGACAGCAGGGAGCTTACCAAGATTAGGGGCCTGTATGAGTACGTGTGGTCTCTGAAGCCGCCTAAGAAAACCACTGTTCACGTACCCTATAATCTGTTGACCTTTCTAGCTAAGATGGCTCCTAGCGGGAATGAATTGGTTTTCATAGCTGAAAAGCTTCAAGGGTATGGCTACTTGTCGAAAGACCAAATGCTAGATGAGGATTTGAGGAAGCGAGTTGGGTTTGCGTCTAACTGGATCAAAGATTTTGAGGAGATAAAAGAGACAACAGTTAGCATCACTGACGAGGAAAAGGTAGCCATAGCGGAGTTGATTGACGTTCTGAAAATTGAAGAGGCTGCTGACAAGCTGCAAAATGCCATTTTCAACGCCGCTAAGAAGAATGGTGTGCAGCTGGGCAGCTTTTTCAAGACCTTGTATACCATCTTGTTGGGGGCTTCCCAAGGGCCAAAACTAGGTCCTTACTTGCTTGCGATGGGGAAGCAAAATGTCATTGAAGCTTTGCGGAGAGCACTAGACCAAAGCCAATAACCTTTTGAACCTTTGTTGTAGAAGAACGTTCGCTGTCTTTGTTCTTTCATCAAAGCCCCTACTGTGGGCTGTGACATTAGGGTTGATGCGTCTATCCAGAAGATCCTGATATACACATGCTGCAAAGAAGCTTTTTAACGTGCAAGGCTATTGAATACACGCGAATGCTCAACCCAGAGACTATTGACTTCAAGAAACTCGGCTTCCATGCAGGAATAGAAGTTCACCACCAGATTCGTTCAGATAGGAAGCTATTCTGTCGCTGTCCACCAGTATTGGAGAAAGACCCCAGGAGTATGGACTACAGTTTCTATCGGTACTTTCGTCCTGTCTTAGGCGAGATGGGCGATTTTGACCCTGGAATGTTGGTTGAATTCGAGAAAGGGTACAAAGTGATCTATTATGCTTGTGAGCGCAGTAGTTGCACGTATGAGATGGATGAGACTCCGCCGTTTTATCCCGATATGGAGGCTGTAAAGGAAGGTTTCGCACTGGCACTGTACCTCAATTGTTCAGCTTTGGCTGAAGAGGTCGTTGTGAACAGGAAGCAGTATCTTGACGGATCCATAACTACGGGTTTTCAGCGGACTTTCATCGTTGCGAGAGATGGCTGGGTTCCGGTCAACGGCAAGAAAGTGAGAATCACGAATGTGCTTATTGAGGAAGATGCTGCTCGTAGAGTTGGCTGGGACGATACGGCAAGTAGAACAGTGTATTTCAATCTTGACAGGCTAGGTGTGCCTTTAACTGAGGTTATCACAGACCACAAGGACATTGGGACTCCTGAGGATCTTGTAGAGCTGGCGAAGCAAATCGGTCGTGTGCTACGCGTAAGCCGAATTGGAAGAAGAGGCATCGGTGGCGTCAGGCAAGACCTCAACATCTCAATAGAGGGCGGTAACCGAGTTGAGATCAAAGGCGTGCAGGATCTTCGTAGCTTTGTTCTGCTTTGTCGTCATGAGGTTGTTCGACAAAATGCCCTTATCGAGATCAGTGGATTAATGAAAGAGCGTGGATTGAAGAAGGATGATTTTGAGCACACTTACGTCGACATTTCACATCTATTTCAGCTTGAAGACAAAGTGAAGGCGTTCGCAACCGTGTTTCCCAAGATGAAGGGTCTTCTCGGTTTGGAGGTTCAGCCTAACAAGGATTTCGGCTTGGACGTTTTTGAAAAGAGCATGCTGATAACAGGGATCCCGCGGGAAGACCACTTTCACAGCGACGAAATGAAAGGGAATGCGGTGCGCATGCGCTCGGATCACCCAAGCAAATTACCTATTGACAGGAAAAAATACGCAGAGATCTGTTCCATCCTAAAACCCGGACCGGATGATGCGTTCATTGTAGTCGTTGGGCTTGAAAGAAGAGCAATGCATGCAATAAAGAAAATCGTGGAAAGAGTGAAGGCGGCCTTAGATGGCGTGCCTAAGGAAACGCGTAGACCCTTGCCTAATGGTAACAGCGAGTTTCTAAGGGTGATTCACGGCAAAGAACGTATCTACCCAGATACTGATACTCCGCCGATTGTGATTTCTCGTGAGTTGGTTCAAGAATGCTGGAAAATGGTTGGCAAGCGTCCATGGGAAATCTTCGAGGATCTTCATGGAAAATACAGTCTCAGTCAAGACCAGGTGGATTTGCTTATCAGAGACGAGAAAGTTGAAAAGTTCTATGGCTACGTCGGGAGACTGCGTCTTTCGGGGCATCTTGCGTATCGTCTGTTAGTCGAACTGCAACGCTGGAAGAGAAGGAAAGGGCTGAGGGTCAGCGAATATATAGTTGACCGACTGGCAGAAAGCTTGTCGCGCAGAATCATCACCCCCGCGCAGGTCGATCCACTCACTGACTTGCTTGCTAAGGAACCTAGCCTTACAGTGGATGAAGCCGCAAGTAGACTGAAGAAGCCTTTCATTACTGAAAGCAGACTGAACAATCTACTTTTGAAGCAACTGGAAAACTTTGACAAGTCGAGAATGCAATCGGACGAGGCTTACCGCAAGCTTGCTGTATCTAAAATTGTTGGTGCAATTCTGGAACGTGTTAATCGTGCGGTTGACGGTAAGAAGGTCTCGGACAAGGTTTGTGAGTTAATCAAAAAAGGATGAGACAAAACATGTCTGAAGAGGAAAAATTCGAGAACAAGGGGCCTGAAGGTTATCGAGGTGCCCTTCTCGAAAGATTGATCAAGCAGGGAATACGGACTTGGAGTAAGGTAAGAATCACCAAGGGTGATGCCCGGTATGAAGGACTGTTGCTACCGCGAAGCGAGCATACTGATGACGTGTACGTGACATTGAAAGTTGACACTGGCTATAATCTGGGGGTTCTCATAGATGATGACACGAAGATTGAAGAGTTGGGCTATCAGAAGGGTAGTTATCAGCTCCCGCATATTAATGTGGAACGCAAAAAAGAACTGCCGAATGTGACTCTTTTAGGTACCGGGGGCACGGTGGCTTCCCGTTTGGACTATCGGACAGGTTCGGTGTTGCCGGCTTTTACGCCCGAAGAACTGTTTTCTGCCGTTCCTGAACTGATATCTGCAGTTAACTTGACTCCGAAGATGCTGTATCAGATTCTTAGTGAGAATTTTAGACCCGAGTATTGGGTGAAGACGGCTGAGGCAATAGGTAAGGAGATTGAGAGCGGAGCAGACGGTGTCATAATAGGTCATGGCACTGATACTATGTGTACGACAGGGGCGGCGCTTTCCTATTTTCTGCAGAGCCTTCCAGTTCCAGTCGTTCTCGTAGGTAGTCAGCGTAGCTCAGACAGACCGTCTTCAGACGGACCGCGTAACATTCTGTACGCTGCCACCCTTGCTGGACGTGAGAATTTCGCTGAGGTTGTGGTTTGCATGCATGGTGGCACGAGTGATAGCTACAATCTTGTCCATAGGGCTACTAGGTGTCGTAAAATGCACTCGTCACGTCGGGATACATTCAGGACGCTTGATGACATTCCGCTTGGGAAGATCGACGATTCGGGTGTTACATGGTTCAAAGACGATGTTCGTCCTCGCGGTCGAGTCGAAGACTTCTATCTGGATACGAAGATTGACCCGCGTGTGGGAATGTTGTATTCTTATCCTGGAATGAGCCCAGACATTCTTGACAGCATGGTTGATCGTGGTTATCACGGCGTTGTTATTATTGGCACGGGGCTAGGCCATGTTGGGACTGATATGTTTCCGGCTTTGGAGCGTTGCCAAGAGGAGGAAATTCCAGTGGTTCTTGTAGTTGAGCCTCTGTTTGGGTATATTCAGTTGCGCGTGTATGAAACTGGTCGAGACATGTTGGCGAGAGGGGTAATCGAGGGTGCAAACATGCTTCCTTCGGCCGCTTACACGAAACTGATATGGGTTCTGGGTCACACGCGCAACATCGAGGAAGTGAAGAGACTCATGCAGACAGATGTTGCGGGCGAAATCACTTCAAGAGAAGGCCCAAGAGGTTTTCTGCTGTTGCAGGGTATAGAACCTGGAGTCGACGAGATCCTAAAGAAACTCTAGCACCTACTAGGCTAGGCTGAAGGCGCGTCAATTCCTGCTGCTGTTCCCTCTGGAAACCACGGTTCTTCTGAACAATATGGAATGCTTTTTGCGTTCAGACTGTTAGCATTTAAAAGCTAACGACAAGAAATAGTGGTTATACGCTACCGCAAGGATTTCGTGAAGGAATTCTATGGATACTGAACAGATCATGAATTTGGCTCTGAAGCTTGCCAGATTAAGGAAAGTGCCTGAAGACAGTGCAATCTACGTGAATGGCAAGAACATCAAAAAGGTTCTATTCGGCATAGATGCTGGAGTTCCAGAGCTCTTGCTCGCTAAACGACTGCACTTTGACGCGGTGATTGCCCATCACCCCATGGGCGGCACGGCAGCTTTGGATTTTCACGATGTTTTCAAAAGGCATATTCAGCAAATGGTTGACGCTGGGATACCGAGGGCCAAGGCGGGGAAAGTCGTAAGTAGAAAGCTGGGGCAGCTGGAGGTCGAAGGACACACTCGCAACTACGATCAAGCAGTTGACGTAGCGCGGTTGATGAAGATTCCTTACATGAACGTCCATACTCCACTTGATGAGATAGGGCGAAGAATAATGAGTGAGAAAATAAACAGCAAGACCACAAAGAATTCCAAGGTAAGAGACGTCGTTAACGCCTTAAATGAGCTCCCCGAGTTCAAGAAAGCATTAACAAAGATTGAAATCCGATTGGGAAAGGCTGATGGCCATGCGGGAAAAGTTGTTGTATCTCATGGAGCTGGTACGAATGGTGGCTATGAGATTGCAAAAGCCTATTTTGAGCATGGTATTCGAACTGTCATCTACATACACGTTAGTCCAAGCGACTTGGAAAAACTGAGAGTTGAGAGCATGGGCAACCTGATTGTTACTGGACACATTGCAAGCGACTCCGTAGGCATCAATCCCTTCATTCATGAGCTTGAGGAAGCAAGCATTTCAGTGGCAACGGTAGGAGTTGTCAGAGACTAAAGAGAGACCTCCTTGAAGCTGGTTCGCTTTCGCAACGATAGAAGAGAAAGCTACGGAGTCATGAGTGACGACCAAATAGTGTGTTTGCGTAGCTTTGCGAAAAACTCGAAACTGGGTCTTCCCCCGAGTCTTGAAGAGTTTGTAGAGCTGGGAGCAGGCCAGATTCAAAAACTGGATAGGCTTTTGAAGAGGGCCTCAAAGCATGATATTCAACGTTTTTCATGTTCGGTTGAAAGTGTTTCTCTGCTGGCGCCGATAAAGTCTCCCCGAAAGATTGTTTGTTTGGGCTTGAATTATCGCGACCATGCTGCAGAACAGAATGCTGTCGTGCCAGATGAACCTGTTATTTTTATGAAGCCGGCCACGGCAATAGTTGGTCCGAATGAGGAAATAATCAAGCCTGGTTTTGTCAGTCAGCTTGACTATGAAGCAGAGCTGGCTATTGTGGTAGGAAAAAGAGTCAAGAACGTGTCAGCCGCGGATGCTAGATCCTGCATTTTTGGGTACACTATTCTTAACGATGTTTCAGCGCGGGACATTCAGTTCAAGGATAAGCAATGGACTAGGGGAAAAAGCTTTGACACTTTCGCTCCAATGGGACCCTGTATAGTCACGGAGGATCAGCTTCGAGACACGTCTGATTTGTCTATATGCACTTGGGTAAATGAGGAGCTTCGGCAGAAGTCTTCAACCAAGAACATGGTTTTCAACGTTTATGACGTAATGCATCACATTAGCCGTGTGATGACGTTGGAACCATGCGACATCATCTCCACGGGGACTCCTGCAGGCGTCGGGTTCGCCTTCAAACCTAAACCCAAATTCCTCAACAAAGGCGATGTTGTAAGAATAGAGATAGAAGGAATTGGAATGTTAGGGAACAGAATAGCATAAAGGGAATAGCCTTCTCTTTCAGACGTCGACAAATTGGCTTAAGTGGTAGATCAGCGGTTCTGTTCAGCCTGATCTTTCAAATAGTCGTCTATGTCTTCACCAAAGCAGTCTCTTCCATGAATTTCAGACTGTAGGCGAATGCAACTATGTCACATTTGTGATTTCGGTTAACTGTCTCGATGATCTACTGAGGAACGAATAGGCGCTCAATGATAACGCGAGTCCGTATATCAAGTCTGACAAGCTTTCAATGCGTGATCTCGGATTGGAAAGCACATCATTTCCAGACGAATCCAAACTCTTCTTCCTAGTATTTGACGCTGAGATATAGTAACACTGCTAGTGCTGCGAGCGTAA
>CAZCRE010000008.1:0-25222 GCA_964501075.1 uncultured Candidatus Bathyarchaeia archaeon | reverse complement strand
TTAAATCCAATCCGATTTTTCTACTAATCACGCTCAAAATGGTCGGAGAAAAATGCCTGAATATGACACAGTAATCGTTGGAGCAGGCATAATAGGTTTGTCAACCGCTTATTACCTTAAAATAAGAAATCCCAAACTAAGCATTTTAGTCGTCGATAAGCTAGGCGCTGCTGGACAAGGCAGCACAGCTAAGAGTGCCGCGGCTTTCCGATGTTTGTTTGCATCCCGAACAAACTTTGCTCTAGCCGATTCGTCTGCAGAATTCTACAAGCATGTCCAAAACGATCTGGGTTTCGATCTGAAACTACGTTGGTCTGGTTATTTGTGGTTGTTCGATGAAGAAGGATACAGAAAAATGCTGCCTGTTTTGAAGGATCTGGCAAGCAAAGGCTTCAAATATGTAGAATACGACGGAGATGACTTGGCACAGAAGCTTGACATGCAAACAGACTTCTCAAACGATGAAGAAGCCCAAATGATGAACCTGGGAAACGTTCACAAGGGCATCGTGATCCCAAAAGCAGGTTTAATAGATGTTGATTCACTCGTAAAGTTCTACGAGTCGGAATTTCTCAAGATTGGCGGCAGAATACAATACAATACTAAAGTAGAAGAGATAACCGTTGAGGCACGTCAGCCTCTAGGAATGCCAAGCGAACCATATTTCTGGCAGGACGCAACAGTGACAGGAGTAAAAACCAACCGAGGTCCAATAAAGGCTAAGAAGACAATAGTGGCGGCTGGTGCCTGGGCTGCTCAGCTACTAGACCCACTTGGGATCGAATGCTTCATAAAAGCCAAGAAGAGACAGATTTTCTCGGTCAAGGCAAAAACCGATCCGCTTAAGAAACTGCTTTTCTCGAAAGAATTCACAGACGCTGGATGCCTGCCCTTCACTATTGTTCCAAAACCATCAGCGTACATTCGACCAGCCCCAGAAGAGGATGCACTGTGGCTAGCTTACGCCGACGAGTTTCCAAGAGCTTTCAAGATTGAAGACGACCCTCAACCAGAGGAGGACTACTACAAGTTTGGGCTGTATCAGGTTCTGGCAAAGTATTTTCCCCAGCTCACGGGTTGCCAACCATTCTCCGCGTTCGCTGGATTGTACGAGATCAACACTCTGGATGGCCAACCTTTGATTTTCGAGGAAAACAACGTGATGGTAGTGGGCGGCGCAAGCGGGAGCGGAATACTGAAGGCGGACGCAATAGGCAGAATCGCAGCCGCGCTGTACAACGACGAAGAATACGCATTGCTCTATGGTGACAAGAAATTCAAAGTCAGCGACTTGGGTTTGAAGAATCGCAACATTGAACCAGAAAGACTGGTAATATAGCGCTACTTAAGCGATTAGGTTTATTTACCCTCAAGCACGATAGTTATTCACTCATCTCAGGACGGTTAGCACTATGTATGGTTGGACTGGCAAATTCCTGCGTGCAAACCTTGAAAAAAACAAGGCAGTTACCGATCACTATGAGGATTCAATCGCAAAAAACTTCCTAGGCGGGAGAGGTTTCGCAGTAAAGATTCTGTGGGACGAGCTTGAACCGGGAATTGACGCCCTTTCACCCACCAACAAGCTTGTTTTTGCAGCTGGTCCATTGACTGGGTGGCCATTGCCAAGCAGTGGCAAGCTCGTAGTAGCGGCGAAAAGCCCCTTGACTGGCGGATATGGCGATGGGAACGTCGGAAGCTTTGTCGCGGTTCAGATGAGGAAGGCGGGATATGACGCCATAATAATGGAGGGAAAGGCCAAGAAACCCACGCTACTGATCATACAGGACGAATCTGTAGAATTTCTTGACGCGAAAGATCTGTGGGGTCTCGATTCTTTTGCTGCAGAGAAAAGGCTCCGTAATCTGTATGGTCAAACATGCGGCACCCTACTCATTGGACAGGGTGGAGAAAACTCTGTGAGTTTTGCGAACATTGTTTGCCAAGAGGGTCGGGCTGGCGGTAGGCCTGGCATGGGAGCAGTGATGGGATCGAAGAATCTCAAAGCAGTCGTTGTTGTCGGTACAGGCGGGTTGCCTGCGGCCTATCCTAAAGAGATGAAGGAATTGGGTTCTGAAGCTTACAGAGAGGTTCTTACAAAACCAAGTTATGCTTTTTGGAAGCGCCAAGGTACGATGATGACAATTGAATGGAGCCAAGAAAACAGTGTCCTTCCCTCATACAACTACAGCGAAGGCGTCTTTGAGAAGGCCAATGAAGTGGGCGGGTTTGCAATGGAGAAGATCAAGACCTCTAACCGCGGCTGCCCCCAGTGTAACATGACCTGCGGCAATGTCGTAACTGACTATGAACGGAAAGAATCAGAACTCGACTATGAAAACGTCACGATGCTAGGCCCAAACATAGGATTGGGAGACTTGAAACAGGTTGCTGCTCTTAACAGGATCGCAGACGAGTACGGGTTGGACACAATTTCCCTAGGAAACGCCATCGGGTTTGCAATGGAAGCCTCTGAGAAAGGCTTGCTCAAAGAGAAAATCGCTTGGGGAAGCTATGAATCTGCGAAGGAATTGACCAAGAACATCGCTTTCAAGCGCGGCATCGGCGAGCTTCTGGCTGGAGGAGTTCGTTCAGCTGCTGAAAGAATCGGGAAGGGTTCAGATCGATGGGCTATGCATGTTAAGGGCTTGGAAATCTCGGCCTATGACTGCCACACCACTCCTGGCATGGCTTTGGCGTATGCGACCTGTTCAATTGGCGCTCACCACAAAGACGCTTGGGTGATTTCTTGGGAAGTCAAGACAGGCAGAGAAGGCTATGGCGAAGAGAAAGTCGATAAAATAATCGAGCTACAGCGAATTCGAGGTGGAGTTTTCGAGTCGCTGACGGTTTGCAGGCTTCCATGGGTTGAGGTTGGTTTCGAGCTTGAGTGGTATCCAAAGTTCTTGCATGCTGCAACAGGACTCGAAATGAACTGGGACATGCTCAACACAATTGGTGACAGAATCTTCAATCTGACAAGAGCCTTCTGGGTTCGTGAATATGGAAAAAGCTGGTCCAGCAAGATGGACGTTCCGCCGGCTAGGTGGTTTGAAGAACCAACTGAGAAAGGTCCACTAAAGGGTTCTAAGCTTGACAGAGCAAAGTATGAAACTATGCTACAGACGTACTACCAACGCAGAGGATGGGACGAGAGAGGAATACCGACGAAAACAACTTTGACAAAGCTTGGATTAGGCGACGCTGTTGGACAACTTGAAAAAGCCGAGTTGCTGGACTAGCAGTTTACAGCATGTAATTACGTATTCTGTAGCATAACCCTTCGCACTGCTTTATCTTCAGCAATCAGCGGCCTCGCCGAATCAGCTTTCTCCTTTGCACTAGGTTCTTGGAGAAAAAAAGCTTGTGTTTGGCTGGTTCTGCTAATATGACCTTGCGAAGTACACTACTTCTTTTGCTTCCTGTCCGCAGTACAAGCATTTTGAGGATACCTTTTCTTTTTCAAAAGGTATCAGCCTGATCGTTGCTCCTGTTTCCTCTTTTATTTTTTCCTCACATTTGGTTTTTGAGCACCATGAAGCTTTGATGAATCCGCCCTTGTTTTTCAGGGTGTTTCTGAACTCATCGTATGTTTTCACGGTGGTAATACTGTCTTCAAGGAACCTCTTGGCCTTGCTAAATAGGCTATTCTGGATTTCTTCCAACAGCATAGTGACAGCGTCCACGGTTTGTTCTTCCTTGACAGCAGACTTCTGTGACGTGTCTCGCCTGACTAGAACTACTTGTTTCTGTTTTATGTCCCTAGGGCCGATCTCTATTCTGATTGGCACGCCTCTCAATTCCCATTCGTTGAACTTCCAACCCGGAGTATACTCCGCTCTGCCATCTAGAACAGTTAATATGCCTTTTTTCTGCAGCTTTTCAAGCAACTCTCCAGCTTTGATCGATATCAGATCTGCGTCAACACCCTTGTACGGAATTGGCACGATCACTACCTGTACTGGTGCAACTCTTGGAGGCAGTACCGGTCCTTTGTCGTCGCCATGCAGCATTACGAGTGCTCCTATAACGCGTGTAGAAAAACCCCATGATGTCTGCCAGACCTCTTGTTCTTTCTCATTTTCATCTAGGAACTTGATGTTGAAGACTTTTGAGAAGTTTTGGCCAAGCTGATGTGAGGTTCCCATCTGCAGGGCTTTTCCATCAGGCATCATTGCTTCCAAAGCCAACGTATAGAGTGCACCCGCGAATTTCTCAAGCTCAGTTTTTGTGCCCGCAAGAACTGGAACAGCCAAATAGGTTTCCATAATGTCTTTGTAGGCATTCAGAATCTCAATTGCTTCTCGGTCTGCTTCCTGTCTTGTTGCATGTACTGTGTGCCCCTCTTGCCAAAGAAACTCTCTTGTCCTTAGGAAGAGCTTTGTTGCTTTGGTTTCCCATCTGACAACGTTGCACCATTGGTTCAGTTTGATCGGGAGGTCTCTCCAGCTTCTAATCCATTTTGCGAATGTGGCATACATCACTGTCTCAGATGTCGGTCTTATGGCTAGCTTTTCCTCAAGTGGGCTGTCTCCGCCTTGTGTCACCCACGCCACTTCTGGCACGAAACCCGCAAAGTGTTCTGATTCCTTCTTCAGTAGGCTTTCGGGTATGAAGAGCGGAAAGTACACGTTTCTGTGTCCAGTTGCTTTTATTTTTAGGTTGAAGAGTTCTTGGATTTTTTCCCAGATGGCGTACGAGTTTTCTCTGAAGATCATGCAGCCTTTGACTGGGGCGTAGTCGGCTAAGCCTGATTTCAAGACAACTTGCGTGTACCATTCTGAGAAGTCTTCGTTTTTCTTTACAGTTATTCCTGTGTCCGACATTTTTATCTCTCCAAAGGAGTTTTGGTGGTCGAATATAATGGTAACGGAAGACTGGTTCTAATCTGGGCTAAGCTCACTGAAAATCTAGCAATGTGGAACGTAATCGCCCATTTCAACCACTCTCAACCCTTGTGCCCAGAGAGATTATTAAACATTTTCTTCATTCCAGAAGATGCACAAGTGTTTTAACTGTTCACTTCCCAACTTAAATAATCTCACACGGCTTGGGAATGACGTGAACCCAACTTGAAAGCAATCTTGGTGATCGCAGATGGAATGGCTGATCGACCAGTAAAAGAGCTAGACTGGAAGACACCGCTAGAAGCATCCCACAAACCAACGCTTAACCAATTGGCCAAAACTGGAGTTTGTGGAATAATCGATCCTATATCGCCAGGAAGACCGCCAGGAAGCGACACTGCAACCCTCGCATTGCTTGGGTATGACGCGCTGAAAGTCTATTCTGGAAGAGGAGCGCTGGAAGCGCTAGGCTCAGGAGTAACAGTTTCAAAGGGTGACATTGCATTTCGATGCAATTTCGCGACAGCAAACAAAGATCTTGTCGTGTTGGACAGGCGTGCTGGTAGAATCGCAACTGAGGAAGCAGCTAAGCTGGCTGAAAGCCTCCAAAAAATCAGATTAGAAAAACCTGTTAGAACGAGTTTTCTTTTCAAAAGCACTATTCAGCATCGAGCTGTGCTAGTTCTTCGTGGACCAGGGTGGTCAACAGCAATCAGTGATTCCGACCCGGGAGAGGTTGGTGAAAGAGTACCTGAAATCCGGCCTCTTGGCAAAAGTCGCAATGCTGTCCTGACAGCCAAGGTCGTTAACGAACTCTCATCTGAGTTTCGCAGAGTGCTAGAGAATCACCCTGTGAACAGGAATAGAATAGAACAGGGAGAATCCCCTGCCAACATAATCCTATGCAGAGGCGCTGGCACGGTTCCACAAATAGAACCTTTGTCAAAAATATACCGCATAAATGCAGCATGTGTGGGTGCAACAGCTTTGGTAAAGGGTGTCTGCAAAGCTGCAGGAATGGAATTGATCCATGTGTCAGGTGCCACCGGAACCTTTCAAACAGACTACTTGGCCAAGGCCAAGATGGCAGCACAAGCACTGGAGCAATGCGATTTTGTTCTCCTACATGTAAAAGCCCCAGATGTTGCAAGTCACGACAGAAACGTTAGACAGAAAATTGAGGCAATCGAAAGAATAGACAATATGCTGAGCCACCTGCTCAAGAACGTCGACATAAGCTCAGTCTGCGTAGCCGTAACTGCGGATCACACAACGTCGGTGCTTACTGGAAGACATGAGGGTGATCCTGTTCCGATAGTTATAGCCGGTTCTAATGTTCGCCGTGACGATGTTGCAGAATTTGGTGAGCGGTCTTGCGCGAAAGGCGGACTGAATCGGATTAGAGGTCTTGACCTTATGCCCTTATTAATGAATCTTATTGGCAAAACCCGGATTTTCGGAGCATAGTCTTCTAGTGAACCTGTACGAGCCGCCACTCCCGATAGTCGGTCACGACTTTGATGTATCCTCTAATCATGCTATCTGCTTCTGCATCGCCAGTGTCAACCCTTAGGATATTTTCTTGGATGTTTTGAAGCTTGCTTTTTGTGGCAGCAATGATTATTCGTTCTTTCCCAACGTTTTTCATGATTCTTGAACTTATTTGTTGATTTCCCCTACCAAAGAGGATTCCCTGATGCCCAGTCGGTGAGACAACAATCCACGTGTTATGCCAATCTTTCACTTCTTCCAAAATCTTCTTCTCATCCACGTCAAGATTAACTCTGCCCTTTCTGTAGATATCCACGCCTAAGAGAGTCTTGCTCACTTGCAGTAGTTCTGCAAGTCGTTTGACGGTTGTGCCTGGGCCGAGAATGAGTGTTGCCTCTGGTGGCGTCTCTTCTATTATGAACCTTGCTATGGCAGTCTGGTTGTCCTTTTCATCTACTGTTTCTGGGCTTATCTGTTTACTTCCCTGAACGTAGGCAGGCAAGAACGGACCTTTAAGAAAACCGTACAGCTTTACGCTGAAAGTATCTTTTCGGATGGCGTTTTCGTCCGCATCCATTATTTCAAGTTCTTCTATTTCGGTTTGGTTTTGCGCGAAGGCTGACACTACCTCGGCAGCATCAGAAGGGCTTACTGCAAAAATGCTACTGTACATTTTCACTCCCGAAGGAACACCTAAGACCGGCGTCGCCTGCAGATCTGTCATAGCATCAAGAACGTCCTTAGCTGTGCCGTCTCCTCCGACAAAGACTATTAGATCCACTCTTGCTAATGCCAAAAGTCTAACCGCTTCCTTCGTGTCTTCGGCGCTTGTTTCTTTGCGAGTTTTCATAGATAAGACTTGGAAGACAAGACCAGTGGCTTTGGCTTCGTTCTCGCCCATGACGCCAGGGCATGTTAGAATATCTATGCTTATGTTTGTGTCACTGCTGTTTTCCTCTAGTTTTCGAAGGAACTCTTTTGCTCTCGCAGGAGCTATTAGCTGTGCCCCTCTACTGATGGCCTCTTTCAAAAAGTTGTCTGTTCCTTTCAATCCGACTTTGCACCCCATCCCAGCTATTGGGTTGACGATAAAACCGAGTTTCATGGCTTTGCGCATTACAAGATTCGTTGTTCATGTTATAAACCGTTCTGGCAACGTAAAACAAATGCTGACTTGTCCAGTGCTGTTAGCGTAACGTTGATCGTGATGTATAGGCGGGCTCGTTCGAAAATTCTTATATGCTGAGGGCTTCATCACTTTGCTTACAACGCACGAGAAATGGGGGACTGGATGATAAGGAAAACAATGAAGAAGATTCTTGTAACTGGATCCACTGGCCAAATTGGGTCTGAACTGACGCTAGCATTGCGTAAGAAACATGGTGGAGAAAACGTTATTGCAGCGGGCCATAGAAGACAGCCGAGCGAGGAGTTACTCAAGTCAGGCCCATTTGAACACGTTGACCTGTCCAGCGAAGAAAGCGTTGGGAAAGCCGTGAAGAAACACGACATTGACACAATCTATCATTTGGCAGCAGTTCTTTCAGCTACAGGCGAGGAGAATCCGCAAGCTGCTTGGGCTATAAATATGGGAAGCCTATACAACGTTCTCGAAGTTGCAAGAAAGCTAGAGCTAGTCAGGGTCTTCTGGCCTAGCTCCATAGCTGTATTCGGTCCATCTGCACCACGTGTCAACACACCCCAGGAGACCGTATTGCTTCCTAAGACCATTTACGGCGTGTCGAAAGTTGCTGGAGAGCTGTTATGCAACTACTACGCGAATCGCTTTGGTTTGGACGTTCGGGGTCTCCGTTATCCAGGCATAATAAGCAGTGAGGTCTTGCCAGGTGGAGGAACAACGGATTATGCGGTGGCTATATTCTATGACGCGATTAAGCACAAACAGTACACGTGTTTTGTGAGAGAAGACACAGTGTTGCCGATGATGTACATGCCGGACTGCATCAAAGCAACTATCGACCTTATGGATGCTGATCCTTCGAAAGTGAAGCGGCATGACAGCTATAACGTGGTCGGCATGAGTTTTTCAGCTGGCGAGCTAGCGGCCGAAATCAAGAAGTACATTCATGACTTCAAATGCGATTACAAGCCTGACTCTAGACAGAAGATTGCAGATTCTTGGCCAATGTCAATAGACGACAGCGTGGCCCGAAGAGAATGGGGCTGGAAGCCAGCCTATGATTTGTCCGCAATGACTAAAAACATGATTAGTAGATTGTCAAAACGCTTTGCCGAGGGCAAACTGTAAAGGAACCGTTAAGTATTAGGAACCATCCAGCATTTTTTGCTTTGCTTTTCATTCCATTAGCGGCTTTTCAATACACCGTTATTTTGCAGTTGTAAGCGTGCTCTCTTGCCGGTTTCAGTGCACCTTGGCATTCAGATAGGTCTGCAGGCTACTTCGACTGACGTCTTGAGATGAAAGACTGAATCGCTCTTTGCACAGCGTCTTCTTAAGAGCGTCAATATTCCCGAGAAACATTCTAGATTGAATGTGTAAACAGTCTGGCACACAAGAAAAGGGTTTAAGAGAGTGAATTAATCAATTGGGAAAATACGTGATCAAAATGCGAAATCCAACAGCATTCCTACGACAAGAGTATGAAGATCTAGTAAAGAACGAGCTTGACTGGAAACTCCGAATCTTGCAGGGTCCAAGCACTCCATGGTGCAAAGTTGATGGAAAAAAAGTCTTGATGTTCTGCTCTAACAACTATCTTGGCTTGAGCAACCATCCGAAACTGAAAGAAGCTGCAATCAAAGCGGTTCAGACTCACGGTGCCGGTTCTGGATCAGTTCGCCCAATTGCTGGAACCATGGACATACACATAGAGCTTGAGAAGAGACTGGCGAAGTTCAAGCATGCCGATGCTTCACTAGTGTATCAAACAGGTTTCGCTGCAAACGCTGGCCTCATTCCTCAGCTTGTCGGCAAAGAGGACCTCATCATAAGCGACGAGCTTAATCATGGCAGCATAATTGACGGCGTTAGACTATCGCACGCTGAAAGGGCAGTTTACAAGCACTCGGACGTTGCGGACTTGCAGCGCGTTCTGGAAGAAACGGAGAAGCACTCACCACCTTATAGACGAATCCTGATAATCACTGATGGCGTTTTCTCTATGGACGGCGATATAGCGCCTCTGGATGGCGTGGCAAAAGCTGCGGCAGAACATGGAGCAATGGTTTATGTGGATGACGCTCACGGTGAAGGAGTGCTTGGTGAGGGAGGAAGAGGCATAGTCTCTCACTTCAAGCTTGGCCGTGACAGAGTTCAAGTAGAAATGGGTACATTCTCAAAGGCTTTCGGTGTGGTCGGCGGCCATGTTTCAGGTTCTCAAGACTTGACCAGCTTTGCTTACAACAAATCACGCACTTGGCTTCTCAGTGGCTCGCACCCGCCAGCAGTCGCTGCTGCATGTATAGCTGCCATCGATGTTTTGGAAAATGAACCACAGCACGTAAGAACTCTGTGGGACAACACACGATATTTCAAGAAAGCTATGAAAGACTTAGGATTCAACATAGGCAAAAGCGAGACCCCAATAACACCAGTGATGGTCGGCGAGAGCAGCGTCGCCAAGAAACTAAGTACGAGACTGTTTGAAGAAGGCTTATTCGCCTTACCAATAGTGTATCCAATGGTCGCACGAGACAAAGCACGAATCAGAACCATAATGAACGCCGCCCTGACAAAACAAGACTTGGACTTCGCCATAGGCGCGTTCGAAAAAATCGGAAAAGAACTACACACAATATAGCAATTTCCATTTTTTTCCTTAGACGGAAACCATTTGGATGTTAGAATAGCCAAGGACTGTTCAGCGAAGAAACCTGGAATAGACTTGAGACAGAACATGTCGCCAGATTCTTACCCTCAAGCTTTGGACACATACCCAATCTTACTGGGCCAGAAAAGCAGGAGAAAAAGTTCGTTTCTCAAAAGAATGGAAAGAGATGAACGTGGTTCTTGTCAATCCCGACTATACGCAACATAAGATCAGGAAAGGGTGCACTGTTGGATAGCAAGGCGCTTATCGCGGCTTCGCAGAATCTGCGCTAAGGTTATATAGGTCCTACTCTCGACTTTATTATTGCTTGGAAAGCAAGGTCTTTCTTACCTTTTGCTTTGATGACTTCATTCTTCAGTTTCTTTACGTCCATGGGACAGCTCTTTGAGACGTCGCTAATGAATTTCCTGAGGTCTGCCTCATTCATGTGGCAGCTCAATGTGAGTTCTTCAATGACGCTCTTTGAGGTCTTTGCGTCGCCGTAGCAGCTTTCGCTCAGTTCTTCCAACGCTGATGCCAAAAATGCTGAACTAACGCCACCACATTGGGAGCTTAGTTTTTCAGCCCACTTTTTCTGTTCACTCAAATTTTTTCACTTCCAAATTAGTAGATTATGTAGAGAGTAAATATCTTTGTTATTTAAGCATTAACTTGAGCTATCCAGAACGCGATTTCTCTAGGGCTTTGTCAACGTCTTCAAGACCAAGCTTTCTGAGTGCGCCTTTTTTCGGCATTCTGTTTCCATCCTAGCTTCCTCTTCATGACAATGCCTTTAAGTCAAGCTTTTCAATCTAGTTCCGATGACACTTAGGCTTTGGTGTTAAGGAATTGGCTGCCTTGTATGAGCTCTTTGGTGTTCTTCTAACTTCTCTTGCCCTAAACATGATTCCATTCGCCGGCCCTTCTAACCTTCTCATAGCGTCAAATGCCGCGTTGTTTGTTGAGGCGGACCCTTTCACCATAGGCTTTCTCGTTGCTCTGGGCGCTGCTTGTGCCAAACTGGTTCACTATTTCGTCACTTTTTTCATCGGGGGTCTTATGGGCCAAAAACGAAGAGAGCATCTTAACACTGTTGCGTCAAAACTAAAAGGCTGGGCTTCGTTGGCGCTTTTTTTGGTTGCTGCCACTCCATTGCCTGATGAACCTGTTGTAATACCCTTAGGGCTTCTGAAGTACAACCCAGTCAAGTTTTTTCTAGCTTACTTCGCTGGCAAATTCGTGATAACCGCTCTTGGAGCTTACCTTGGTGCGCTGGGTCACGGAATTCTTGTTCCATTCGTAAGCAATGAGGTTCTAACGGCTACTTCGGTAATCTTGACAGTAATCCTCACTGTTGTGTTGTTGAAAGTTGACGTTGTGAAGATGATTGAGAGAATTGTGAAAAGAAGGACTTTATGATCTGGTCTATGCAGCGGGACATTGCCTGAGGACTTTAATTGCATGTTAAATAGTTCGAGCAAGAAAATATGGAGAGTGACTGAGGACTGATGGAACTTTGAGAAGCATTGCTGATCTACATATTCACAGTCGTTACAGTCGTGCAACGAGCGAGAGAATGTCTGTAAAGGAGATTGCCCGTTTTGCAGAGATCAAGGGGTTAAACCTTGTGGGAACTGGCGATTTTACCCATCCTAAATGGCTCAAGGAATTGCATGAAACCCTTATCCCAGAATCAGGCACAAACCTCTATAAACCGATTGAAATCCCTGAGTCTTCAGTACGTTTCATGTTGACAACTGAGGTAAGTACAATCTTCACGTTCGAGAACAAAGTAAGAAAAGTTCACCATGTTGTTTTGTCCCCAAGCCTTGACATCGCCGTTCAAGTCAACGAAAGATTATCCACATTCGGTAACCTCAGCTCAGATGGCAGGCCGACACTGAACATGAGTGCGCCACACTTGGTTGAAGAGGTAATCAGCGTCTCGAACAGAAACGTGATTTTTCCAGCACACGCTTGGACGCCGTGGTTCGGCATATTCGGAGCCTTTAGCGGCTTCGACCGAATGGATGAATGCTACCAAGACATGACTAAACACATCCATGCTTTGGAGACTGGGCTTTCATCCGACCCACCCATGAATTGGCGGTTGAGTATGCTTGATCATTTTACATTGGTTTCAAACAGCGACAGCCACAGTTTTTGGCCTTGGCGGATTGGAAGAGAGGCAAATGTCTTTGAACTGGAAAGATTGAGCTTTGGTGAGGTTTCTGATGCTATCGAAAACAGAGATCAAAAGCGATTCAAGTTTACGATAGAGACTGATCCTGCATATGGGAAATACCATTGGACAGGCCACAGAGCATGCAAGGTGTCATTTTCGTCCGAAGATGCCCGGAAACTCGGTAGCAGATGTCCGGTTTGCGGCAGAACGCTCACGAAAGGCGTCGAACAGCGCGTTGAGGAATTGGCTGATCGTCCTGTTGGTTTCAAGCCTGAGAACGCCATTGGTTTCAGGCGGTTGCTTCCATTATCTGAGATAATTGCAACCTTTTTGGGCGTTGATTCTCCGTCTGTTCAGAAAGTGTGGAGCGTTTATGATTTGCTGATTGCAAAGTTTGGCAATGAGTATTCTGTGTTGCTTGACGTGCCGAAAGAAGCGTTAAGCTCTGTTGTTGATGAAGGACTCGCTGACGGGATCGTGAGAGTCAGAGAGGGGCGGGCTACTGTGGTGCCTGGTTATGACGGCGTTTATGGTCAACTTGTCTTGAGTGGAGAAAGACCTGCGAATAGTGTGCTTCGCGGAAGAGTTGAACAGCGGAATCTTACCGATTTTATGCTGTGATGGTTTTCTGCATTGTTTGATGTGTATGTGTGTAGGTCAGATGTACGACAATACTTATTAAGTCGTAATATGCACGATATTACCTTGTAAGGTGCCGTTGATGCAAGCTCAGACCTGCGCGTCAGTCAGTAGAGAAGACGAAAAAATCTCCAAGGTAATCAACCACGTACTGACTCAGGTCTTCGGCGAAGAAGCCACAGATCTGATCTACAGACACTTAGAACGCGCATATTCTATCAAACGCGATGAAGTCGCAAGTAAAATTGACGTGTTCGCGAAGGGGCTTGAAGAGTTCTTGAGTTCAGGAGCCTATGCTGTTGAACGAAAGATCTTGGAAGACATATACTCAAGCTACGGTTTGTTGCGTAGACTTGAGATTGAGAAAAACCAAATGGGCTCCGACTTCGTTGATCAAATAAAATGCCTAGTGCGAAAAGCCTAGAAACCCCCACCTTACACGCGCCTTTTTTCTTAAAAACAAGGAAACCTAGCTGCTCATTTTTGGTCAACGCTTGCGACAGACAGTATTCATGAATTTGACATGGCCGATTTCTTCAACAGGAAACATTAAAGAATCGGAAAACAAATAACTAGGGTTCCCGTTAATCGGATGCAAGAGGCGAGAGTGTGGGGTCAAACGTGTTCAAGGAACACCTGCTAAAATACAACGTGCCACGCAGAATAGTCCAGATTCTGTCCTTCATTTTCTTAAGCGCAATAGTCTTCAACTTGGGATCTCTTCCTCTCTTGCTTCCTGTATTGTGGACATGGGGTCTTCCGCAAAACACGGCGGGCGATGCTTTCACGGCTATCCAATTCAATCTCTATAACGCTGTTTTTCCATGGCTTGCGTTTGCATCATTTCTGATAGCAGGGGTATTGGTTGGAAAGTCTTTGTGCGGTTGGGTTTGCCCTTTTGGTTTTGTTCAGGATCTAGTTAGCTTCATTAAACGTAAGCAAAGAGATTTTTCACTAAGAACCCATGAAAACATGGTCTATGGGAAATATTTTGTTTTAGGCATTGCCCTCTTTATCAGCATGACCTTCTCCGTCACAAAAGTAATGGGGATCAGTGGGAGTTATGAGAAAGCATTGGGTATCTTCACAAAAGCGCCGTTTACAGCCTTAAGTCCCGCAGAGACTCTGTTTGCAACATTGCCTAGTCTAATCAAGGATTTTCGCTTCGCACTCGTTGAAAACCCCGTGATGGACGTTTTCGCCGGGCTTACAACGTTACCAGCCCTTTTCTGGGCTCAGTTTGTAATAATGGTTATTGTGCTTGTCTTCTTTGCTTATGTTCCGCGAGGCTGGTGCAGGTATTTCTGTCCTCACGGTGCAATTATGGCGGTTATGAACAGGTTCAGCTTCATTGGGTTGCGCAGAGACCCGGTTAAGTGTGCCAAAGGTGGGTGTCGGCTTTGTGTTGAAGCATGTCCTATGCGTGTTCCGATCTTGAATTTGCCTTGGGAGAAGTTCAGTCATCCTGAGTGCATTTACTGTATGAAATGCGCAGACGCGTGTAAGGATAGGGCCATTAGACTGAAATACCCCTAGAATCGAAAACTATTACTTTCCTTGACGTGTTTGAGCCCAGAAGCTTCGCGAGAAGTCGTTCAATACTGCGTTGTAGGTGTCTTTGGTCTGGTGCGCGATCTTGTTCCAGCCATATTTCTCTTCAACTTTCTTGTATGCGTTGGTTCTAAGCCAATTCGCATAGTTGTCATCAGATAGTATCCTCGTTATTCCCCATGCGAGCGATTCGGGATTGTTAACATAGACTTTAACGCCGGTAAGGTCATGTTCAACGATTTCGGATAAACCGCCAGTGTCTGAAACCACGACTGGGCTCTTCGCAGCCATAGCTTCAAGAGCAACTATGCCAAAAGGCTCAAAAAGAGAAGGCACAACTGAAACGTCGGCGCATCTTTGCAGTCTTCTTAATGTTGCGTCATCCACAAATCCTGTGAACAGGACTTTATGAGCCAAACCCATACCTTTGACGAGGCTCGAAAGTTGTTCCTTCATGTAGCCGTTACCGACAATCACGAATTTTGCGTTGACTTTTTCTAGAACTCGCGGCACAGCGTTGATGAGCAAGTGTACACCTTTTTCATACACTAATCTTCCAACGAAGAGAGCGATTTTCTCTTCAGGCAAGGCAAACCTCCTTCTGAACTCCTTCAGATCTTCAGTTTCTGCATATACTTCCGTGTTAACGCCGTTTGGAATCATGATCAGCTTGTCCTTTGGAAGTCCGAAAGCCCATTGGACGTGCGAGATCATGTAGTTGCTGCAGCATATGACTTTCCATGCTTCATAAGTAAGCCAAGCTTCAGTCTCGTGGATCATTCTTTCATAATCAGAACGGATTTCGTTTCTTCGGCCGATCTCGGTGGAGTGTATTGTGGCAAACAGGGGTTTTCTGAACACATGTTTCAAGCCAATTCCTGCGGTTGCAACCAGCCAGTCGTGAGCGTGGATGATGTCGACTTCTCCGTTTAGGCTGTTAATGAGCGCTGCGGCTTCCTTCTGCATGTTTACGTTCATCAAGTAAACCCACGTCGCAAAATCAGGTGATGGATTCCTGTAAGAATCGATTCGGAAGACCTCTACGCCATCAATCGTTTCTTGCCGCGGCGCATTTGGGAAGTCGCAAGTGACCACGTAGACCTTGACGCCGTTTCCAGCCAGACTCTTAGACAAATAGTAAACGTGTGGAGAAATACCTCCAATAATCCTCGGTGGAAATTCCCAGGACAGCATCATAACGCTGAGGTTTCGGTTCATCTCAGATCTGCACCCCTAACAACACTGTGATAATTTTCCAAAATCCCTCTAACCCAGTTCGCAGATTCTGGAGAAATCACCTTTGTCTTGTCGTGAGGCACTTTATAGATTCTATAAATCTCATCTTGCATCCACTTCGATTTGACTTGAAGCATGTTTGCCTCATACATTCCAAGCCACTCAATGCTTTTGATAGCCATGTTGAAAGGAGTATTTGCACCATGAGATCTGTGATCCTCCAAGCTTTCCACTGAATAAATGCAAGGTATGTTCAAGGCCTTCTTCAGAGTGACTGCGGCGGGAATGAAATGCCAATCATAAACATCAATCAAATCAACGTGTCCGCCTACGTCATAATGGACATTTGCTGTCACCCTCTCAACCTCTTGGTTCAAAGTCAAAACCCACGTGAGAACGCCAATATGTGTACGCACAGGGTTCGTGGCTCTCACGGTTTTGACACCGTCAGAATCATTATGCCCACCTGTCAAGTAATCATGATAAGTCACCACGTAGACTTGCACCTGATTCCTAACAAGCTGGCCAGCAAGTTTCTTAACGTAATCTGCAAGTTGCCCTACTACCCTTGGAGGATATTCCCATGAGAAGATTACTACACGCATCTAGCTCACTACGTGAAAAGCGCGCAAACCTTGATTATTCCGCTTCCAGTCAAGTAATACCGCTTCATTCCCTCATTGTCAGTGAAACTTTCTACAAAACCTTCAGCCTTATAATTGTCCAAGATTCTTTCTAGTTCGCCCTTATCAACCTGTAAAACTTGCGAAAGCTCTTCGCTTTTTCTTGCTAAATCCGGCGCCGTAGCGCATAGATTGTGCAATGTCTGCAGGATTTTTTCAGATAACGGAAGCTCTTCTCGCAAACTACTCACCGCACACAGTACCAAAACTAGATGCGCTCTTGTTATAAAAGCCTAAACTCAACGCGTTAGAAGTATGGAGCCGCTTCCTTGGCTTGATTCCTCAGTTCTTCAAGCCTTTCTTTGACAATTTCGATTATTGCTTCCTTGAGACGTCTTCCCTTGTGCTTTGCCAATTTTGCTGTTCTCAAGCGTTCGGATAGTTTCTTGTCTCGCAACGATTTTTCTGCCCAAGCGTCAAAATCTCCACGCGCAAAATGGAACTCTACAGATTTTAAACCAGCTTTCTCGATCGCTCTCACAATTCCTTTGAGGCTCCAAGCCCTGACTCCGGTGAAATTCTCTTCGCCTTCACCTACGTAGAACAAGAATGGCTCATTCGCTGTTACAGTTGCAAGTCTTACTCTGCTCTCAAAGTCCAGAATGGCTGCTTGTGCCGTTACAAACGCGTCTGCTGGTGTATTGAAGGAACTGAAGTAAGAATGAACCTCTCCTGGTCCTCCGCCCGCCGTAAACATGTAGTAAAGATGGTCGCTTGTCTGGAAATATCTCCACAATTTCAGGAACTCTTTGTCATCTGATTCCTTGACGAAAGGTTCGAGCCTCCTTAAGCCAGTGTAATAAGCCCATTGCATTGTATTCCCAAGCCAACAGCTTGCGTCTCTCTCCAAATCGGCCCATGAAACAGTTCCACCTAGTTCTGGAACGTCGATCTCTCCTGCGGGCGTATACTTTTCTATGACTTCCGAGGGCGTAGCCATATGTAAGTTCCACCATTTCAGGATCTCCTCTGGCAGATGCTTCAGAAAGTCATGAATGCCTGTTTCTGGCCAGTGGTGTTCGCCGAAAGTCTCATAGTCTGGGAAGATGTTGATCAAGTTTCCCTGTGTTCGCGCCAGCCAGGTTGCATATTTGTCTGCTGTAAGTGGCCATTCGTTCCACCATCTTGCCGAAAATCTGAATCCAATGTCGTCGGTCAGTTTATAGTTTCGCAGCAAGACCTTGATTCGCTCACAGTTTTTCGGCGTATAGAGATAGTTCGGCGATTCTCCATGCAGTATTCTCTCTATACCTTCGGTGAAAATCCCTTTGTATCCAAGTTCCTCGACGGTCTTTGCCACGGCATTGTTGTAAAGCAGTTCGGTATTCTCAAAAACAGTAGGTGTGTATCCTAGCAGACTTCGCATTGCTTCTTGATGCGCTATAGTCTGCTCGATGAACTCTTCTTTTTCAGGGTAAAGACTTGCAAGTGAATGGTAATATGTTTGATCTAGGAATTCTACACAACCTGTTTCTGCAAGCTGTTTGAACGTTTCCAGCAGGTCTTTGTTAAACATCTCGCATTGTTCCAAGAAGACCCCTGAAAGGCTGAAGGACAACTTCACTCGTTTCCTTTCTTTTCTGTGTTTATCAATGACGTCCAGCAATATTCTGTTGGAGGGAAAATAGCATTTCCTGCACGCTCTCTCGAAGACCTCTCTGTTAACTTCATGATCAAAATAGTAATCAAACAACTCGTCTTTCTTCAGGCGCTTGAAGATCTTGTTCTCCCAATAGAAGCTTCTTCTTAGCCTGTAAGGTTGGTGAACCTCAAAAACAAATACTACATCCGTCAATATTCTATTCTCCGTTCCTCTACTCAGCGAGCCGGTTATTTCTGGTTTACCATCTAGGCTTTTGATGTTGTAAATTATGCGATTGCTGCAGACAGCACGCGCTTAACGCTGGCTTTTTCATCTTACTAATGGTTGTTCTTATCTTTGGTGTGCTTGTTCGAGGCCTTTTCTAGAGCGATTATGCCTGGCAGCTTCTTGCCCATCAGAAACTCTATCAATGCTCCGCCTGCAGTGCTTATGTAGGAGATTTTGGCGGTCAAACCAAATTCCTGCAAGGCGCCTATCGTGTGTCCTCCTCCTGCCAGCGAGAACGTCTTTGAATTAGCGATTTCCTCAAAGATCCTTCTAGTTCCGAAACTGAATTTGCTGTTCTCGTAGACTCCCATGGGACCGCTTACTACAATTGACTTCGCGTCTCTTATTATCTTCGAGTAATCCTCAACGGTTTTCGCTCCAATGTCCAATATCGGATAATCAGTTGGAAGTTTTTCAATCACGATCTCTTTCCGTTTCCCGCCAATTTCAATGGCCACATCCTTTGGTGTCCTAATCTTGCTAGGATGTTTCTGTTCAAGTTCCTTTATGCCTCGCATCAATCCCACGAGTTTCTGCTGCTTCAGGAACTGCACGTTTGGTTTGCCTAGGTCTATGCCCTTCGCCGCCATGAAGACTTGACAAACAACGCCGCCGGTGAGTACGTGATCCGCTATTTCATTGTCTAGTACATACTTGGATATTTCGAGAGAGTCATCCGCCTTGGCGCCTCCTAGAATGAATATGCATGGCTTTTCCGGGTTTTCTAGGATCTTGCTTAATGATTTCAACTCTCTTTCCATTATGCGGCCTGCCGCGCTTTGCAGAGTGACCGTGAAGCCTACGATCGAGACGTGGGCTCTGTGTGCTGCTGCAAAAGCATCGTTAACGAACAAGCTTGCTAGAGGGCTCAAGTTCCTGACCAGTTCAGTCTTTGCATGTTCCTCGGGCGTTCCTTCCTTGGTCTCTCCGGGAAACATCCTAACGTTCTCTAGAACAAGAATCTCGCCGGCCTTCAGTTCTTTGATCTTGTCTTTGGCTTTCTTGCCGAAGATGTCATCAACATATTTGACCGGTTTTCCAAGGGCCTTGCTCAGAATTTCTGCGTGCTGTTTCAGCGTTGTGAAGTCTGGATCACCTTTTCGTCCTTGGTGCGCCAGAATCACCACCTTGGCCCCTTTCTCCGCAAGTTCTTTTATCGTTGTTTCGCCGTGCGCTCGGATTCTGGTGTCTTCTAGGATTTTCTTGGTTTTCGGATCCACTGGCGAGTTGAAGTCAACTCGGACCAGAACCACTTTGTCCTTGACTTTCACATCATCCAGAGTCAGATACTTGGCCATTTGCTTCACTTCTGTTTGGCAAGCGAAAGAAAGCTGATGTTTACTTCGTCTTGATGCTTGACGTTAGAACCCTGCTTTCTTGCCTACTAACTCTATGAGTTCAACCATGCGACATGAGAATCCCCATTCGTTGTCGTACCATGCGAGGACTTTAACAAAATTGCCTCCTAACACCATTGTCGATTGTGCATCAAATGTGGCAGACCATGTGCTGTGGTTGAAGTCGGAGGAGACAACAGGGTCTTCAGTGTACGTTAGTATGCCCTTCAATGGCCCTTCTGCAGCTTTCTTGAATGCGGCGTTGATTTCTTCTTTTGTCGTGTTCTTCTCCAGCACACATGTTAGATCTACAATGGAAACGTTTGGTACGGGGACTCTCAACGCTATTCCGTTCATTCTTCCTGCAAGCTCTGGCAAGACGAGGGTTGCGGCTACGGCTGCGCCCGTTGTAGTGGGTATGATGTTTATTGCACCTGCTCTAGCGCGGCGGAGATCAGAGTGGACTAGATCTTGGATTCGCTGATCGTTCGTGTAAGCATGTGCTGTGTTCATTAAGGCCTGTTTCAAGCCAAAGTTCTCGTGCAAGACTTTTGCCACGGGTGCCACGCAGTTGGTGGTGCAGGAAGCATTTGAGAGTATGTTGTGTTTTTCATGATCATATTTGTCATCGTTTACGCCCATCACTACTGTTAAATCAGGGTTCTTTGCTGGCGCAGAAATTAAAACTTTTTTTGCTCCAGCTTGAAGGTGCAGTGAGGCTTTTTCCCGATCTGTGAACAGGCCCGTGGACTCCACCGCCAGGTACACGCCCAGGTTTTTCCATGGCAATTGCGCTGGGTCGCGTTGAGCCAGCGTCATGACTCTTTTTCCTTTCACAACTATGGCGTCTTTTTCAGCTTCAACAGGGAAAGGTGATCTTCCGTGAACTGAATCATACTTCAGCAGGTGCGCCAGCGTCTTGGCATCTGCTATGTCGTTAACCGCGGCAAACTCGATCTTGGCATTTCTTTCTATAGCTGCTCTGAACAGAAGGCGCCCAATTCTGCCGAATCCGTTTATACCTACCTTTATTGGCACTTCTATTTCACCATCACTTCAATCAGTCTGGGACTAATGATGGAGTTTCCATTAATTAATTTTCCGACGGTTGAGGAAAGAAATGTGATGTGGTGTTTAGCGAAGCTTCATCAAAACCATTTCTGCAGCCAATACCAGTGGCTCCCAAGTTTCGCACACAGGTGGCGCGTACGCAGTGTCTGCTTTAGCCAACTCACGTGCCGTCATCTGTTTCTGCATAGCAAACGATATAGCATTTATGCGCTGGGTTACTTCTTCTCCGCCGATGATTTGGGCGCCAATTACTCGTTGTGACTCCTTCTCAACGATAAGCTTCACTTTTATGGGCAACGCGCCTGGATAGTAGTCTGCCTTGGTTTTCGACGTGATTGTGCCTGTTATCGTTTCGATTCTTGCTTTTTGAGCGGCGACTTCAGTCAGGCCTGTTGAGCCTATGTCCGTCTTGTATAGTCTTGAGACTGATGAGCCTAGGACTCCTGTGAAAAGGGCGTATCCCCCCGCCGCGTTTATTCCAGCAACCTTCCCGTGTCTCACCGCTACTGTTCCAAACTGCATCAGAGCTGGTTTTTGCGTTACAATGTGTGTTGATTCCGCACAGTCTCCTACTGCGTAGATATCTTTGATATTGGTTTCCATTCGGGCGTTGGTTCTTACTGCTTTAGTGTCTCCGAGAATTATTCCAGCATTCGCTGCGAGCTGGGTATTTGCTCTTACACCGAACGCACTGATGAATATGTCTGCCTGTATCTGCTCTCCCCCCGCAACTATGCCTGTCACCTTCTCGGTGCCAAGGAATTCTTCAACGCTTTTTCCAGTCAGAATCCGTATTCCTTTTTGTTCAAGTAATTCCTGTGTTGTTTTTGCCATATCTGCATCTAGCATTTGGGGCAGAACTTGGGGCAGCATTTCCACGACGGTTGTTTCTAGGCCACGTTCTTGCAGGGCTATAGTTGTTTCAAGACCTATTAGGCCTGCTCCCATTATCACTGCTGTTTTAGCTCCATTTTTGACAGCTTGCTCTATTCTGGCTCCGTCCTCAAGTGTTCGCAAAGAAAGTATTCCTTGTTTTTCCTTGCCTTTTATGGGTGGCATGAATGGGCTTGCGCCTGTGGATACGATTAAACTGTCATAAGCGATTGTTTCTGTCTTTCCAGTTTTGTCAGTGGTTTCGACCGTTTTGTTTGTAGTGTTTATAGCAGTGGCTTTGGTCTCGGTTTTCAGTGTCAGCTTCATCATCTTGAAATATGGTGGTGGAAAGACGATGAGGCTTTCGAATGTTGGAATTTGGCCGCCTATGACGAAGGGTAACCCACAGCGCGAGTATCCACAGTGTTTTTCATCTGTTATTAGGGTGATGTCTGCTGTGCGATCCGTTTTCCTCGCAGCTGAGGCGGCGTCTACGCCTGCGGCGTGGGCGCCAATAATCACTATGCGCTTAGGCATTTGCGCTCCTTCACTTGCCTAGGGTCTTGTGCCACTCGACTGACTTGTTGAAATCCATCAGGTTAGGCAGTTCTGCTTGCAGGTTTGACGGTTTCAGCACTAGAAGCCACGCTTTTCCATACGGGTCTTCATTGAGTAATTCTGGTTTTGACTGAACTTCTTGGTTCACTTCCAATATTTCTCCACTTATCGGCGCTATTAGGTCTGATACTGCTTTTACGGATTCAACGGTGCCATATGGTGTGCTTTGTGTTATAGTTGTACCCGGACTTGGCAATTCAGCATAGACTATTTCTCGGAGCTGCTTCTGTGCGTAGTCTGTTGCGCCTATTCGAACCTTGTCGCCTTCAATCTTTGCCCATTCAAAGTCCTTTGTGTAATACAGTCCTTCGCGCAATTCTGTTCCATCTACCTTTACCATCTTCTGATCACCTTTGGACTAAGGCTGTAATCTTCCGTGTTGTGACCTTTAAAACTAACTGTTTACGGGAGCCCGATTCCCGCATGCAAGATGAGTGTTGATGCAGTGAGATTTGCTAGGATAAGGCTACCTAGCTCCTTGGAAGCTTTCCGAAGCGCCTTTTGATGGGATTGTGGCGTTGAACATGATTCCAACTCGTCTAAGTCCAATCTTAAGTCTGATAGTGTTTCATGATCAAATGTCGCGCGATGCCAGCATCGAAATGATTATAAGAATTGCCCATTCTCCTAGAGTCTGTCTCAGCTCTTGATAATCGAGTTGCGGAATGGTGTTTATGACAGAATCAAACGTTGCGCAGGAAAACCATTCAACCAAGATTTCGAGCTGGGCACAGTTGAAACTGAGTACCGAAGAAATGCTAGGATTGTCGGTTGATGAGCTTTTGGCTTATTTGAGCGCTTCTTCATCTGGGCTTGCTTCCGATGAAGTGGAGAATCGTCTTAAGGCGTTTGGCCCCAACGAACTTGCCAAAAGGAAGAAACGGACTGCAATTGTGGATTTTCTCTTTCATTTCAGAAGCCCATTGATAATCATATTGCTTTTCGCAGGTTTGATTTCCGGTTTTTCGGGAGAGATAATAAACGCCGCAATCATATTTTCGATAATTCTGCTAAGCGTGGTTCTTGATTTTTTCCAAGAGTCCAAAGCCAAGAATGCTGCAGAGATGCTGAAGGAGAAAGTAACCACTACGGCGACCGCGTTTAGAGATGGCGTCAAAAAGGAAGTGAAACTTTCTGAAATAGTCCCGGGAGATGTCATCCATCTTTCAGCTGGAGATATTGTGCCTGCTGACGCCAGAGTGATGAACGCGAAGGACCTTTTCGTAGATCAGTCCGCATTGACTGGTGAATCATTTCCTGCTGAGAAAACGCCTGCATCGCTAAAAGCAATGGGGTTGGCGGTTACTGAATGGAACAACTGCCTTTTTATGGGTACCTCTATTGTCAGCGGCGCGGCAGCTGCGATTGCCATGAAGACTGGAGGCTACACCGAGTATGGGAAGATAGCGAAAAGGCTTGTTGAAAGAGAGCATGAGACGGAGTTTGAGATAGGACTTAGGAAGTTTGGTTTTCTGGTGATGGAAGTCACGTTTTTGCTTGTGATGTTTGTTTTTTTCATAAATGCGCTCTACAAGCGCGATGTACTGGAATCCCTGCTTTTCTCTGTGGCCTTGGCAGTCGGTCTAACCCCCGAGCTCTTGCCCATGATCATCTCCTTGAACCTTTCAAGAGGAGCTCTTTCAATGTCAAGGAAAGGTGTTATCGTAAAGAGATTGACGTCGATTCAGAATTTCGGGAGTATGGATGTCCTATGCACAGACAAGACAGGTACACTCACAGAGAACAGAATAACGCTTGTACTGCACGTAGATATAGAAGGAAAAAACGATGAAAAAGTGCTATTGTATTCTTATCTGAACAGTTATCATGAAACTGGGCTGAAAAGTCCCCTTGATGAGGCTATCCTGAAATACGGAGACCTTAAAATTGAAGGCTATCAGAAGATTGATGAAGTTCCATTTGATTTTGTGCGAAAACGGGTTTCTGTTGTTGTTGAAACTGAACGACAGTTGTTCATGATTGCTAAGGGCGCGCCTGAAGAGATTTTCAAGGTCTGTGCCTACTGTGAGCTTGATGACAGAGTATTCGATTTGACAGATGAGCTGCATAAGAAGATAGAACAGAAGTACTATGACCTGAGTTCTGAAGGTTTTAGGGTGTTGGGGGTCTGTTACAAAAAGGTCAGAGAGGAGAAACCGGTTTATTCTGTACATGACGAAGGCAACATGGTGTTTTTGGGGTTTGTGGCTTTTCTGGATCCACCAAAAGGAACTGCCCGAGAGTCTCTTAAACTTCTTAGTAAGACGAATGTAGAGTTGAAGATTCTCACAGGCGACAACGAGTTGGTCACGAGGAAAACATGCGACCAGCTAGGTTTTGAAATTAAGAGAATCGCTCTGGGAAGCGATTTGGCTCAGATCAATGACGATGCACTTGCACGGCTGGCGGAGGAAGCAAACGTCTTTGCAAGGGTGACTCCTGCCCAAAAGGACAGAATAATGATTGCTCTGAGGAAAAACGGGCATGTTGTCGGTTTTCTGGGAGACGGAATCAACGACGCACCTTCTCTGAAGACGGCGGATGTTAGCATATCTGTTGACAACGCGGTGGACGTGGCGAAAGAGTCTGCAGACATCATACTCCTGCAAAAGGATTTGACGGTTCTGCAACAGGGTATTCTGGAGGGCAGAAAGACTTTCGGTAATACCATGAAATATGTTATGATGAGTACAAGCTCGAATTTTGGGAACATGTTTAGTGTCGCAGTCGGTTCTCTGTTTTTGCCTTTCTTGCCCATGCGTCCGATTCAGATACTTCTGAACAATCTTCTTTATGATCTGTCTCAGTCGACGATTCCGACTGACAATGTCGACGAAGAATACGTCGAAAAACCGAAGAGATGGGACATTTCCTTCATACGGCGATTCATGGTGGCTCTGGGGCCTATAAGCTCCATTTTTGACTTCTTAACATTCTTCATTATGCTGCTGATTTTCAATGCCACTGAACCGCTGTTTCAGACTGCTTGGTTCATGGAATCACTGTTCACACAGACTTTGATCATCTTCG
>CAZCRE010000007.1:22772-25836 GCA_964501075.1 uncultured Candidatus Bathyarchaeia archaeon | reverse complement strand
ATTCCAGAGATTTCTCTTCTTAGGCATATTAAATCATCTTGGAAACGATTCTACATACCATTTTCAATAGGCTTATTTCGAAAATGCACCTTTCCCAGTAAGAGCCTGAATATCGGGTTGAGGCTTAAACTCTTGTGTAACAAAACTTATCTTGACTGTTTGAATGATTTGTTGTTTCTTTTTGCCTTCTGCTGATACCACATAGATTTTCAGACCGCCTTCTTTGCTAACTTCGGTAGTGGTTTGAAAGGTCATTTCAAGACTCTGAGCACCTATCCAAAATCCTTCTTTTGGCTTATTCTCTTCGCTTTTCCTAACTTCATCCTTTATGAATTTGATGTAATCATGCAATTCGACTTTCTCACTTTCATCTTGTTTTCGACTTCGCTCACTCATTTTTGAACCCCTAGTTTGCCTTTGCTTCATTCCATTCCCATATTTCGATATGAGTTTTCTCATCGCCTTCAGTAGGGATTTTCGTTGCCTCAATATTGTCTATCCAGCAATCATCAGAAATTGGGTGGTCCCGTTTTTGGCTGAGTTCGCCCCCTAAAATATCAAAGACGGTCTTAACCATGTTATCTATGTCAATTACACTTTCGTAGCGGTTCTTTCTCAAAAAGAATTCTAGTCTTACTGAGATACTCCTATCTATTTGCTCTTTCATTTGCTGTAAAACCTCTTTCAATATGGAATCTCCCCATTCAGGAGTCCAATAAGATTTCACTCCATTAACCCACGTATCTACCAATTTTCTTCCACGCATTTTTGAACCTCTAGTTTGTCTTCTGTTGCTGTGCTGATTTAAGATTTCTGTCTTTTGAGGTCTAGCTAGAGCCTTTTCAATGGCATGGACGAAAGAGCGAATTCCTTATAATGTCGTATTGTGACAATCTGAGATAGTGTCGTGTTATGACAACAAAGGCACTCGTTGTGAATTTTTCTTTTTCCGTGGGTGCACTGCTACCCAATTATGTTCATCAATGATTTTGGCTAATGTTATATTTTTATATTTATTTCTGATTTCCTTTTCAATTTCATCTAATCCTTTTCCAGTCTCTTTTTTGCGGTCATTTAGAGCGTCTCCGATTTCTTTTTGAGTTTCTTTTAGAAATTCTAAATACCCCTCAGGATTATCACGGATACGACTGTTCTTATTTCTATATTTTTCCCTAATTTTGGTGTCCCACATAACAAAAATTTCTGGATTAAGAGCATGCAAAGTTTTTGAAATAGTAGTTGGGCTTCCCAAGTATGGAAGAGGGTCTAATTTTCCGTATATGGTTGTGATTGAATCTGAAATCTTATCTTTTTTAAAGTTAATAGTTTGGAACCTCTCTTCCCTGAGGTTTCCAAAATCTTTCTCTGAACTTCGCAATCCTTCGCCCAAACCTCTCCAGTTTAAGCCTTTTCTACCAACAACTCTAGCCATTCCCCCCCACTTAATGAGAAAAGGCTTTACTATTCCAATCAAGTGTTTGGTGTCGTCTAATTTGGTTAGGTCTTTGCGCAATTCTTCAAGGTCTGCAATTGCTTCAAAATAGATAGGCTCATTTTTGTAATAATATTTGTTGACCTTATCAATAAGGTCTTTGTATTTCAGTCTCATGGTTTCACTTTTGCGTTCCCCCTCTGGAGGCTTTGTACCCTCCGATTCATCAAGGCGAATGTGGTCTAAACATGCGTGGTCAGCATTCTCTCCGAATATTCTCCTTGCTTCTAATGGTGTTTTGTAAGGGTTATGCCTATACATTCTATGTTTTTGACCTAAAATCGAACTGGGTTCATCCATCCATTTATGCAGTTCTGCAAAAGATTTATCATAGCGTCTTAGGCTCTCTTCACAATGCTCTTCGTGATTAGGCATGTTTGTTCAATTACAACTCTTATACTTTTGAATATTTCCCTTTTTTTGTGAATCTCGAAAGGATAAGCCTTTTTAACTCATTGCTTAATTATTCTCCTTGTGGAATCCAAAATCATGCTTAGACCATGCCGTAAAATCGGTTTAAAGGTTAGGAAAGTGCGCTTTGTACTCTTCTGGGTCGTGGTGAATCAGTGAATGCGTTCAAGGTCAAGCGGCCCGTTGAGTGTCTAACCGGTCCAGAGTTGCATTGTAGGAACTGGCAGATCGAAGGCGTTTTGCGGATGCTCTGTCACGTTTTAGACCCTGAAGTAGCAAAGGATCCTGAACACCTGATAATCTATGGCGGCACAGGCAAGGCCGCGCGGAACTGGGAATGCTTCGACAAAATCGTTGAGACACTTGTGAACTTGGAACCTGATGAAACCATGCTCATCCAGAGCGGCAAGCCCGTGGCTGTCTTCAAGACGCACGAGTGGGCTCCGAGAGTTTTGATTGCCAACGCGTTGCTTGTTCCAAAATGGGCTAATTGGGACTACTTCTTCGAGCTTGAACAGAAGGGTCTGATCATGTATGGTCAGATGACGGCTGGTTCTTGGGCTTACATAGGCACTCAGGGTATACTGCAGGGGACTTACGAGACTTTGGCAGCGGTTGCCAAGGAGCATTTCGGTGGAAGCCTGCGCGGTAGACTTGTCTTGACGGCTGGTTTGGGCGAGATGGGGGGTGCTCAGCCGCTGGCGACTACGATGAACGAGGGTGTGGCTCTGGTCGTGGAGGTCAACAAGTGGGCGATTGAACGTAGGCTCAGCTATGGTTATCTGGACACATGGACAGACAGTCTGGGCGAAGCAATCAGGTTAGCGGTGGAGGCCAAGCAGAAGGGAATAGCACGAAGTGTTGGCCTTTTGGGCAATGCCGCTGAAGTTTTTCCTGAACTCCTGAAACGCGGCATAATTCCTGATGTCGTGACCGATCAGACGAGTGCACATGATCCTCTGAACGGATATTATCCAGCTGGTTTCAGCAAGGAAGAGGCAGACAAGCTAAGGCAACGCGATCCAAAAGAATACGTGCGCCACTCGATGGAGAGCATGCGCACTCAAGTTGAAGCAATGGTCGGCATGATGCGCAAGGGAGCCGTGACTTTTGACTATGGAAACAACCTGCGTCAACAAGCCTACGACGCAGGCTTCAAAG
>CAZCRE010000007.1:16384-22672 GCA_964501075.1 uncultured Candidatus Bathyarchaeia archaeon | reverse complement strand
ACTTTTGACTATGGAAACAACCTGCGTCAACAAGCCTACGACGCAGGCTTCAAAGAGGCGTTTGCTTATTCGGGTTTCGTGCAGCGTTATGTTCGACCCTTGTTCTGTGAGGGTAAAGGTCCATTCCGCTGGGCTTCACTCGTGGGGAGCAAAGAAGACATTTTCAAGCTTGATGAAGTGGTGCTGAAAGAGTTCTCCTACAACACTGAGTTGTGCAGGTGGATACGTAAGGCAAAGGAACATGTGAAGTTTCAGGGCTTACCCTCAAGGGTTTGCTGGCTTGGATTCGGCGAAAGAGCAAGGTTCGGCAAGATCATCAACGACATGGTTGGCAGCGGCGAACTCAGTGGCCCTGTCTGGATTGGACGTGACCACTTGGATGGTGGAAGCGTCGCTTCGCCCAACCGAGAGACCGAAGGCATGAAAGACGGTAGCGACGCAATTGCCGACTGGCCAATACTCAATGCTTTGTTGAACGCGGTTGGTGGCGCCACGTGGGTTAGCGTGCATCATGGTGGAGGAGTTGGAATAGGCTACAGCATACACGCGGGAATGTGCTTGGTTGCTGATGGAACAAAAGACGCGGAAAAACGAATAACAACCGTGCTGACCACAGACCCCGGAACAGCTGTAGTAAGGCACGCAGACGCGGGATACGAGAAAGCACAGAAAATGGCGAAAGAAAAAAACATCAAAATGCCGATGCTCAAATAATCTGTGACAGTTGCTCCGTTAACCAACACTACTCTCTGTCTTAGCGCGTATCTGGAAAAACAAAGACCAAAGCTTTCAGTCTCTAGCTTAATCACTCAGACTTCCCTTTCTTAACCGACTTCTGTATGGCTATCGCGACAACAGCCGCTATTGACACGAGCGCAAACCAAAACAGGCAATCAATGGCCAACTCAAAAAAGTATAAACCCGTCTCACCTGTCGCCGTGTTTAGCATTCGCCAAATGAGCGGAAACCCGAAATACTTGTTCTCTGGAATGCTGACGAAATCCGGTTTGCTCTCAAAAAACCCAGAGGCAAGACCTGCAAAAAGGCTGACTAAGAAAATCAAAACTAGGAGTCGCCATCGAGATTTCAGACTCGTTCACCCTGAACCAAGCTTCAAAAGATCATCTTATAAGAGTTTCCATGATCCAAGCGGGATGCTAATACACCAAATCTAGTGCGGGATGGCCTGCGCTTTGGCGATATTGTAGCCTGCTGCTTTGCGAAGTCTGTTTTGGACAGCCAAGCCTAAACCTGTGGTAGGTGTCCCCTCAGCGATTATGACATCAATGTTTTCCGTGTCAAACTCTCTCAGAAGCCTGAAAAGGTTCCTTGCCAAACCTGCCGAATCACCTCTACTGCCCAGAGACTTCACAACACTCATCCTGTAGTATTTCACAGTCTCATCAGTTCCTAAAACGCCGACTCTCTTGCCCCTTTCCTCATAAAGCCCGACCAACTCGATCACCTTGTTCACTATAGCCTCTACCGAATCTCCCTCGACAAGAACCATTTCCGCGTTCGGCGCATAATGCTTGTGTTTGACCCCAGGCGAACGCGCTTTTTCCAGAGACAAAGCTTGATCAGATACAGATGCAGGGTCAAGTTCAACCTTGCCAATGGCCTTTGCTAAAGCCTCGAACGGTGTACCGCCAGGACGCAGAACCTGTGGAGGGCATACCGTCAGATCCAAGACTGTCGACTCAACTCCGATGCTGGTTGGTCCAGCGTCGAGAACAGCGTCAATGCGCCCGTCCAAGTCTTCCAGCACGTGCTCCGCAGATGTGGGGCTGGGTTTTCCGGCAAGATTCGCACTGGGAGCCGAGATTGGACAATTGCTTTCCTTAATCAACGCTAATGCGACATCGTTGCTGGGCATCCTTACTGCAACGGTGTCTAAACCCGCAACTGTCACGTCAGGAACTATAGCAGACCGCTTGAGAATCAACGTTAGTGGACCCGGCCAGAAAATCTTCATCAGTTTCTTGGCTTCAGATGAAATTTCCTTGACCAGTCGCTGAACGTCCTTCACATCACAGACGTGTACTATCGGAGGATTGTCAAGCGGGCGCCTCTTCGCTTTAAACAAGGTCAAAACCGCTTTCGCATTCAGTGCGTCAGCTCCTAAACCATAGACAGTCTCAGTTGGAAAAGCTACGAGACCGCCACTCTTGATTACGCCAGCTGCTGCTCTAATCTTGTCCATGTCTAGTTTCTGTGGGTCAATCTTGAACACTTGTGTCTTCATCTGTTGCTCACAGTGATGAAGCTGAGCTTGCACATTTAAACTTCATGAGAACTGGCACAGAAACTAGACGAGAGACCTATCATACGATGTAGCGGTCTACGATCTTCTTCATACTTTTTGGTGTAGCTTGGCTATTGGCTAGCTGTTTCAACATTCTGGTCATTTGAGGATGGAATCGAGCAACATCAGTCAAAGACAATAAGCCTACGAGCCGTTTTCCATCAACTACGGGGAGTTTCTTGATTTTCATCTGGAACATTAGTTTCACAGCTTCTTCCAACTCTATTTTGGGGGCAGTGACAATCAGTGGGCTCGTCATGACATCTTTGACCTTAGTCTTTCTGGCATCCCTCGATTCTGCCACAACCCGTTTCAAAACGTCTCTTTCAGTCATTATGCCAACGGTTTTTCCTTCGTTGACAACGATCAGCGATCCTATCTCAAACTTGTTCATGATTTCAGCAGCATTTTTAACCGAATAATCCTCATTTACTGTGACCACTTCGCGAACCATGACGTCCTCAACCTTCAACATCGTGTCACCTTCTGACCGATCTTTCTCCTTCTGACGCGACACAAAATCACCAACTCACATTCTTACCCTGATCTTATATAAGCTAGTGCAACAAGGTCTCGTCTCACACATCCTGCAACCCACGGATAATCGATTCAATTCGCTTACTTACGGGAATCTTTGCACGATCAAACTTCTCCTTAGGCTTCGTAAACGGTTTAGTCGCGTCCAAACCCATCTTGCTAGTCAAACCATTCTCCTGATTCGCGGAAGAGTCCAAAGTGGAACCACGAACGTTCTCGATGACGACGAGGTCTTCACTGGCTTGAAAACGTGTCGCAATAGCCCACTCAATATCAGAAGCATCAAACACGTTGATGTCTGGATCCACAACCACCACATGCTTCAAACTTGGGTGCGCTGCCAAAGCCGCCAATAAGGCATTCTTTCCATCGCCGTCCACCTGCTTTTCAACCGATACAACTGCATGTAGCCATCCGCTGCCACCGACTGAAAGGTTGACTGCACAAACTTTAGGCACCACTTTCGAAACGCTTTCCCAAATCAACACTTCATGCGGCAAACCCATCAAAAGCCTATGCTCAGCGCCAGAAGGCAAAAGACCGTGATAGAGATAGTCTCTGCGACACATAGCACCCACAACTTCCAGAATTGGCTGCTTCCGTTGAACATCATAAGTTCCAGTTATATCCACAAAGGGTCCCTCAACAACTTCCTTGGTCGACGAAATCTTACCCTCTAAGACCACCTCAGCTTCTGCCGGAGCGCAAGCGTCCACATTTTCGCAGTCGATCAATCGCAAGCCGCCGTCCAATAAGGAGTTTGCAACGCTGAACTCGTTTACGCCAAAAGGAACAGGTGACGATGCAGCCAACAAGACTGCAGGGTGAACACCAATCGAAATCGTAACGTCCAAATTCTTTCCTGTTTCTTTTGCCATATTCCACAGCTTGAAAAGATGCCGCGGCACCAGACGGATCGCCAGATGCTTATTGTCCAAAACCTGTAAACGATGAATTGAAACGTTCTCAATCTTTCCATCGGGGCTTCTCGCATACACCACTCCAGATGTTACGTATGGCCCAGCGTCTCTCTCAAAATGCGTCAAAATCGGAAGGCTGAACAGGTCAACGTTCTTCATCGTTCTCTCCATGACTGGGCCGTCTGCGATGACTTCTGGCTTTATTGGCGAACGCCAAGCATCCATTAATTTTCCGTAAAGATTTTTCTCATCAACGCTAAGCGCTGAGCAAATTCTCTTACGCGTTCCGCAAGCGTTGGCAACAACTCTGCCGCCATGGTTCTTCACTTTGTCAAAAGAAAGAATGGGACCATTGTTGTCAAAACTCCTCATAAAATACGAGATCTCAAACTTGGTTGACAATGGTTCCTTAACATGTAGAACTTCGGCTTTTTCTTCCATTTGTCCAATAAAATCTCTGAAACTCATGTGGCTAGTCCCTCCTTTTCAGCGTGTCCCTCACTGTGTACAACTTTCTCGATGAGCCTCTTGAAAATAGACTGCGCTTGCGTTTCACTGGCGGTCTCCAAGTAAATCGACACTAATGCTATCTTCTCCTTTTTGGAGGAGACGTACTCAGCGAACATGCGCGCCAAAATCGCGTTCTTGTCCCCTAGAAGAACGGATGATGTAGGTGGACCCAACAGGTCTCTCGGTCTTGGAACAGCGATGGCTAAGGTTCCAAGCTTGTCTTCGTTTTCACTTAGCAGAACCAAGCATGAATTATCTGTTTCCACGTACACCGCCAAATAATGAGTATCTTGCTCAACTATCTCATCTTTGACAACCTTCGCACGTTCCATTTTCCAGAATCTCCATTGCTTATTAATAGCTTCATTCATTCACTATTTATCACTTTCAAAAGGGCGATTCACTTCGATGGCTAACGATCGAGCGCAACTCATCTTACAAGCACTCAAGAAGGCTTTTCCAAAACAGAAGGGAAACAGACCATTCGGTGATCCGTTTAGAACATTGATTATGACCATAATCTCGCAGAACACGGCTGACATAAATACGCTGAAAGCCTTCGAAAACCTTTCGAACAGGTTTGACATAAGGTCCGAAGTACTTGCGAATGCGGAGACAGGCCAAATTGAACAGTGCTTGAAAGTGGCTGGGCTCTACAGAAACAAAGCTAAGGCAATAAAACAGGTTTCAAAAACAATACACAGTCATTACCATGACAGCCTAGAACCAATTTTGTCACAGCCCCTCGAAGAAGCAAGAAAGATTCTTCTACAGCTACGTGGAGTTGGGCCTAAAACGGCTGATGTCGTTCTCTTGTTTGCATCTGGAAAACCCACGATCCCAGTTGACACGCATGTTAACCGTGTTTCAAAACGATTAGGTCTGGTGCCAGCCAATGGCAATTATGAAGCTGTCCGTACATCACTCCAAGCTCTCTACGATCCAAAGGACTACTCCAACGTTCATTTACTACTGATTTTGCATGGTAGAGAATATTGCGGGGCTCGGACTCCGTCGTGCATGCGGTGTCCAGTGAACCAGCTTTGTCCTTCAAGAGTCGCGTGGAATAAGAATGACTGAATTGCGTTCGGAGATTGCGCGGTACTTTCCTTACGCTGAAGTTAGACCTTATCAAGACGACTTCATGGAAACGGTCTGTGAAGCAGTCGAAGAAGGTCGTTCTGTGCTTATAGAGGGGAGCAACGGATTGGGTAAAACTGTTGCTGCATTGTCAGCATGCCTTCCCAAAGCGATCGATAGAAAACTGAAAGTGTTGTATGTCGCGAGAACCCATCGCCAACACGATCGCGTAATCGAGGAGCTGAAAGCTATTTCAAAAGAAAGTCGCGTTGCAGGAATCTCAATCCGCGCGCGTCATGAGATGTGTCTCAATAACCTCATAACAAGACACCCACTTGACACCAGAGCGGCTATGGAAATCTGTGAGCTACTCAAAGCACAGCATCGATGCCCATACTACGAAAGCATTGAAGATAAAGAGGACGAATGTTTCGAAATTCAACAGCAGATGGCTTTTTCTCCATGTACAGCTTCGGAAGTTCTGAGAATCTGTCGAAGAAGAGGCTTTTGTCCATATGAGCTTGTGAAGGCTTCCATAACTGACATGGACGTCATCGTGATGAGTTATCTCTATGTATTCGATCCAGCGATACGCAATGTTTTTCTTAGAAACTTGGGGGCGCCGCTGACTAAGACTATTCTCATCGTTGATGAGGCGCACAACCTTCCAGAAACCGCTGTAGACATAGCAAGCAGTAGTCTATCCATTTTCACGCTAAAACAGGCTGAAGCCGAAGCCAAGAGACTGGACCATAAGGACATAGCTCGGTTCGCGAAAACCGTCAAAAGCGAGATCGAGGAAATGACCGAAAAAATCGGAAAGCAGACCGTAGTTCCTCCGGAGTTCTTGACAGAACTTGTCCAAGAAAAAGCTGGCATCGATGAACCCAAGAAATTCTTTGAGCACCTACATGACACTGGCGTTTCAATCAAGCG
>CAZCRE010000007.1:12209-16284 GCA_964501075.1 uncultured Candidatus Bathyarchaeia archaeon | reverse complement strand
CCCTCGCCATTTCCAAAAGAACACGTTTTAGCCCTCATTTCCAGCGGCGTAACCACAGCCATGGAAAAACGAACGCCCGAAATGTACCGAAAAATCATAAAAAGAGTAAGCGAAATCGTCCGCAACACTCCTGCGAATACCGGGATATTTGTGCCCTCATTCGAGGTTCTGGGAGCATTACTCGTTGAAGGATTAAAGAAAGCCTTGGATAAGCCACTCTTCTGTGAACACAGAAGTATGGATTCTAGAGAAAACGAAAAGATGATCGCAGAGTTCAAGACATGCTCAAAAAATGGAGGCGCTGTGCTATTAGGTGTTCAAGGTGGACGTTCCTCAGAAGGAGTTGACTTTCCGGGTGATGAGATGAACTCGGTGGCAATAGTCGGGCTACCCTACGCGGAGCCCACTCCAAAAGTGCGAGCTCAAATCAACTATTTCGAAAGACTTTTTCCAGGATTTGGGCGAGAATATGGTTATGTCCTTCCAGCGATGAAAAAAGCATGCCAAGCTGCAGGAAGGCCCATAAGAACCCTTGAAGATAGGGGTGCAATCGTATTTCTTGATTATCGCTTTGCTTCTGACTACTGCCGGAGTTTCATTCCACCATGGATACGTGATAATCTCGCGGTTCTTCCAGACGAGGATTGCGCGCTCACTCGCGAACTGCGCGTGTTTTTCAAAAAAGCTTGCTAAGTGTCGTATTATCTGATTGGTTTTCTTCTCCGAGCGCTGGAATCTCCTTCATGTTCCTGTCAAGTTTCACTTTTCCTATCGTAGTTATGGCAATGCCTTCGGAAACAGGGGTCAAGATCTTGATGGTTTTTCTGAGGTACTCGATCTCCTGCAAAACTCCTATTCCAAGGAATTTTCTGTCCGAATTAAATAATGCGACGAGCAGCCCTTCTTCGTCCCCCTTTCGAATTAGATGCACTTTCTTCTTCGCAGCTTCCTCTATTTTCTTCAAGTTCTCAGCATTGACCCAACGTCTCTTGCCTATTATAATCGAAATCGCTTCAACACGCTCTACGATGTGCAGTGGCTTCATTCCAAGCAGCTCATAGATCTTTCTGGTCTCCTTGAAGTTCATGTTCGCTCGGCCCAAACCGAAAAGCTCGTTGTCTTCAATCTTCAGCCACCCCTGTGGGAATGACTGAATCTTAGCGTTCCTCAGGTATTTTATGTATCCGAGTTCGCGCAAGCTCTTACGTTTTTCTTTATCTCTTTGATTAATGACTGAAGGCGAACTAACCATGATTGTCTTGAATTCTTTGAGGCCTTCCATAAGCTGTGCGAGTTCGTCTTTCTGCTGAATGCAGAATATGATGTCTGGTTTGATTGCTTCGGCAAGACGGGTTTTGTATTTGAGGGCTCCTTCTCCTTCAATCCATCCATCAGTGTTTGTGATGATAGCATCAGGGTTGCTGTTTAGGGCTTCTTGTTTCAGCGTTGTCAACCCTTCAATTACTTTGTCAACAGCACTCTCTGGCGAAGTGACTCCGATGAAAACGGCGTTTCTTGCCCGCAAGTTAAATGGATCGGTTATCGGTTTCGATGGTAAGGCATAAGCTACAGTGCAGGGGGGTCCTATGTCAGATTGCCCCAGATCGCCGTCAAGCACCGCCACTTTCTTCTTCTGACCAAGTAACTTGTTTACCAGATAGGTGCAGAAACTTGTCTTTCCAGAATCCATGGTGCCTAGAACCATAATGATGACAGGTTTGGCCTGCAGTTCTGAAACCTTCTCAAATGACGCAGCCCATGAAGCTGGTATTGTGTTTCCGTCAACCTCTTCTGCACTGGCTTTCTCGGCCAATGAAAGGTCAAAAGTAGTTGTCTCTTCCACAGCAAGAGGTAACTGTTTTCCTTCGCGTATCACAACCTTGCTAGCGCTGCTTATCACTGTGCCGAACACTTCTGCTTTGCCTGAGACAACAGCGACTGAGGCTGGGCCATTAACGAGCAGAGTTTTTCCTTTTTCAACCGTTCTGTTCATCTGTTTTCCTCCGTTGGAATGTGTGTCCGTTTCTTCCTGCAATCTTTATTGCTGAAGCTATGTCTCTCAATCCTCTTCTATGTTTGCCTTCATCAATAAGACGGCTCGTTCCTGCTTCGCCCACACTTTCCAATACGACGTTCTGAGGCAACACCTCATCTAAAGCATGCAGAATTCGTTCTTTGTATGCGGGAACACCATCGCCGATTTTCACTGAAATAGTCGTTATCGGCGTATTCTTAAGACTCCGGAGAATTCCCATTGCTTTCTCCAAAGTCTCTTCCAAACTGAAACAGTTTTCTGTCTTAATCACTTTTCCATCAGCCAGCACTGCCAACCCAAGGACTTCGCCAGGGTCAACGCCAATGACAAGCTTTTCATAACGCTCTTTTCCCTGCACAGTTTGCAATGCACTGTTGATCATTGCCTCAATGTTCACTCCATCTTCGTACACTAAGACTTTTTCATGGTTTATTAGGTGTTTCTCTTCCTCTGTCGTTAATACTACTTTGATCTTTATCGGGACAGGCTCATCCGGCCTCAGACTTAGGAAGGGCAGGCTTCTTTTTCGCAGTTCGCTGACGATTATGTAATATGCTTTTCCCGAAACAGTTGCCACGGCAATGTCTGCTTTCATGACACTTTCCTATACATGCCAGAATAGGCGCCAAACAAATTATTAGTTTAGTAGTTTATATTAGTTGACGTGTATTGCCGTGCTAGATAGAGTTCCGACGGGCTGCAAGACCCTTGATAGAGACCTAAACGGCGGCATTTCCTCTCGAAGTGTTAGCTTGATCTATGGTGAAGCTGAGACAGGGAAAACTACTCTTGCTATGCAGCTTGCCGTGAATTGCGCGTTAAAGGGCAACAAAACCTTGTTTATAGACTGTGATGGAACATTCTCAGCCAAGAGACTGTCTCAAGTTGCAGCACAGAGGTTCGATGAAATCGCTGAGCTCATAATTCTAATGAGGCCCAGCAATTTTGCAGAGCAAGCGACTACTGTGGACAGGTTGCCGGAGTACTTGACGGATCACTTTGGACTTGTTGTCGTCGATACACTAACATCGCTTTACCGTGTCAAAATAGCTGAGTACCCACGGAGAGCATTTGAGCTAAACCGGGAGCTCAATAGGCAACTGGCTTTGTTGGCTCAGATTTCCAAGATGCACAAGATTGCAGTTTTGGCAGTAAGCCAAGTTAGTGCTTCTTTTAAGGAGGAACAGACAAGCATAGAACCTGTCGCTACTAGAGTCTTGAAATTTTGGGCTGACACGATAATAGACTTGAAACCTACGGGAAAAACCAAAATAGTCAAGTTAGTCTTAGAGAAGGCGCCGAAGCTTCAGCCCACGACGTACTATCTGAGCATAACCGAATCTGGGATACATGAATGTCCCATTCATTGATGGCTGTGAACAGTGAACATGGAAGTAGCAATAATATTGATAGACGCGTTGAAATTCATATTTCCAGCCTACTGCGCAAACGCGGTGCCAGTGATCGCTGGAGGAGGTAGACCTATAGATTTTGGAAGAAAATTCCTAGATGGAAAGCCAGTGTTTGGCAAGAACAAAACTTTCCGTGGTTTCTTTTTTGGATTGATGATTGGTTTGATCGCTGGATATGCGGAGACCTTGTTGTTTGGATATCCTCTTTTGCTAGGTCTGCTCACGTCATCAGGCGCCTTATTTGGAGACTTGGCCGGAGCTTTCATGAAAAGAAGACTTGGGCTTGCCCCAGGAGGCATGTTGCCAATCGTGGATCAAGTAGACTTTATCATGGGCGCAGTTTTGGTTTCGCTTCCAGTTTATGGATACATGGTGTACTGGGAACTAGTGATAGCGGTGTTGGTCATAACGCCACCAATACATCTTCTCACGAACTTCTTCGCTTACAGACTCGGTCTGAAAAACAATCCGTGGTAGAGGGCTTATACACCGCTGATCTTGAGCTGCACTGTTACTTCAAGCAGGATGTACGTAAGGAAGAGCAGTACCACACCTACGAGGAACAGCATGTAGGCCTGTCTTGGCTTGTAAGCGTATTTTGTGCTTTGATACACGGCTACGAGTCCGA
>CAZCRE010000007.1:0-12109 GCA_964501075.1 uncultured Candidatus Bathyarchaeia archaeon | reverse complement strand
GAGATTTCTCTTTTGACTTTATGTGACATTCTGTTTTTCTCCACTTCTGGCTAGGTGCTCAGCCACTTCTTTAGCCCATTCTCCTGTCACTGGATTCTTAGCAATCTCACTTAAATACTCTTTCCAAGAGATTTCTAGGGCTTTTTTCCAGACCTCGTATTTTTCGGTTATGTTTTCGTAAGCCTCATAATGCGACTTGCAGTACTTGCTTCGAACGGCTTCTCTGTCGCATATTTCGCATTTCAATTTTCTGCGTCACTCCTTTCTTGTGAGTGTTGAGGGTTGATGCACAGCTTCCAAGTTTTTTCTCTCAGTCTGATCTGAATCATAGGCCATCCGCAATTTGGGCAAGACTTGCTTAGTGGCTTCAGGTTGCCCCTTTGAGGAAGTGGAGACGATGCGTTGCATGCTCCTTTGAAGTAGTTTGTGCATCCTACGAAGCGTTTGCCTGTTTTTCTTGAATGTATGACTACAAGTTTCCCTGTTTTGCATGTTGGACATGCCCCGAGTGTTCTTTCTTCCATTCTCGATTTCTCTATGGCTTGGCTAAGTCGTTCGCCTATTGCTTTCTCGTTCTCCCTCAGTTTTTCTAAGACTGGTTTCAGAGTTTCAATAGTGCGCTCAAGGATGATTTCCCTTTTCTCCTGATTCAAGTGGATATTGTCCATTTCTTGTTCAAGCTCTCTCGTGAATCTTATTGAAACAACTGTAGGGCAATGATTTTCCAGAGCGTTAAGAACTTCGAAACCTAGGTCTGTGACTGTGATTCTCTCATTCGAGATGTATTTTCTCTCGTGAAGGGTTTGTATGATGTCTGCTCTAGTCGCCTTAGTTCCTATCTTTGTTCTCTCCATTTTCTTGAGTAAGCTGCTCGAATTGTAGCGTGGAGGTGGGTTAGTGAATCTGCTGTCGAGACTCATCCGTCTAATCTGTACGTGGTCGCCTTCTCTCATATCTGGTAAGGGATCCTCTTGTTTCTTTACATATGGTTCATAGAAGTGCATCCAGCCTTGTTCCAGAGTTCTGGTTCCTGTCAACTGGAAGCGCTTATGGCCAATGATTATATGTGCCATTATTGTTTGCCTGATTGATGATTCGGCGAAGGCAGCCATGAATCTGCGTACAACTAGATCCCACAAATTCATCTCTGAACTTTCCCTGTTCCCAGTTGGAAGTTTTCCAGTTGGATAGATGGCTGGATGTGCAGGGTCTTTCTTGTTTCCTTCATGCGGTTTTAGTTCTGGTCTCGCAAGAAGCTGTGCTGTAAGGGTTCGATATTGTGGAACGCTATTCAGGCTTTCTAGTATTTTTTTGTAGCCTATTGATGGTGGAAGCTTCTGGCTGCTTGTCCTTGGGTAGGATATCAGGGCATCCAAATATAGACGTTGGGCGATGGTGGAAGTACGTTTTGGCGAGTATTTGAACAAACGGTAGGCTTCACTCTGCAAAGAACCCAGATCAAATGGTGGCGGTGGAGGCTGCTGGAACCGTCGGGTGTCGATTTTCTCAACGATGCCCTCTTTTTCTTTGCACACTTGGATTATGGTGTCTGCCTCTGTTCGAGTTTCGATTCTGTCTTTTTCATGCAACGCTTCGAGAGTTTGTCCTTTTACTCTAATTGTAGCTCTTATTTCCCAATATGGAGTCGGGACGAAACTCTTTATGGTTTTTTCTCTAGCCATTATGAATTTTAGCGTTGGTCCCTGCACTCTTCCCGTGCTTATCGTGGTGTATCTTCCACTTCGATTTTTTGCTGCCACGGTAAGGGCTCGTGAGAGGTTGACCCCGTAGAGCCAGTCGACCTCATGTCTTGTCCGTCCCGCTTCGATGAAAGCAAAATCCAGATGTGGAAGGAGATTCACATAAGACTTCTCCAGCTCTTCCTTACCTAAAGTTGAGTATTTCATGCGCTTTGCATCTTGTTCGCGACCATTGCAGGCAAATTTGAGTACGTTATAGCCTATGACGCTCCCCTCAATGTCGTAGTCACATGCGTCAATGAAGGCGTCAGCGTCTCTAGCTAGCTCTGTAATGGTGCCAATCCACTTGCGAACATATCTTGAGCTTCTTTCAACTGCGCATTTTGGAACCCACGTTAGATCAAAAACAGGATAGCCGCCTCGCTTACCTCCTTCCGCAGCCACCGTGTACAAGTGCCCCAGCGCTGGAACAACAACTATTTCCTTGTCTCTCTTCACGACATAGAATGGCACTCCGTTTTTTTCTTTTCTGAGAGGTCTTTCTTTTTCGTCGAGAGCCATTGCTATTCTTTGAGCAGCATCTGGTTTCTCAGTTATGATTAACGTGTATTTTCCCATTTCGATGCAAACCGCGAATGCGCCTTTATCACAATATCTTTTGAACTATTTGTCCACACGAAAGATTAAGATTTCTGCAATTGTGGTTGCTTTGTGATGCACTGTTCTTTTCACTGGCTTTTGTCGTTTTATGTCTTTGATTATGAGATTGCATTCGTTCCGTCCCTGACTTAAATGAAACACGGGTCTCCATCAACGCTTTCTACGTGGAAAAAGAATATAAGTTCGTCTCTGCCTGAGGATTGACACTTTCGTCTGTGCGGTGGCTATCATTTGAGCAATCAATAAATATTCCACGGTGTTTACTCCCTTGTTGTTAAAGGTGTGTTGTGTTATGCCCCAGCGTGTTATTTGTCAAGGATGTGGTCATCTTCTGTATGAAGGTCCTGAGCTTAGACCTCCCGATGAAATCATACATGAGCATGAGGGCAAATGCCCCAAATGTGGCAAGAAGCTTTCTCTAATACCTGTGAACGTGGACGTGAAACCTGCAAGATAGGCGATTATAAGGAGAAAAGGCGTGGTGGAAACTCGAAGAACACAGCTCTATCAGGTACACAAGCAAACGGCTAAATTGACTGATTTCGCTGGCTTTGAAATGCCCCTTTACTATAAGGGCATAATCCCAGAACATCTTGCAGTGAGAAACAGTGTCGGTGTTTTTGACATCAGTCACATGGGAAGGACAATAGTCACCGGCTCAGATTCTGAGCGTTTCCTCAACTACGTCATTACAAATGACGTGTCAAAGCTTCTGCCAAATGCCGCGCAGTATTCGGTTATGTGCACAGAAAAAGGCGGCATAATCGATGACTTTATAGTGTACAGGATGGAGCCAGAGAAGTTTCTCGTCGTATTCAACGCGGGCAACCGAACGAAAGACTATAACTGGCTGATTAGACACACTGAAGGACTTAACGTGAAGATTGAGGATGTTTCCAACAACGTAGCCATGCTAGCAGTTCAAGGACCGAACGCGACCAGAGTTCTGCAGAAGATTTCTTCAGAGAATTTGAACAGGATTGAACGATTCAAATGTGGGCATGCACTTCTGGCGGACACCCAAGTTTTCTTGGCTCGAACAGGCTACACTGGTGAAGATGGGTTTGAGATTTTCGTTTGGAATGCACCATTGTCAAATCCCAGCAGCGCTTCAGATGCTTGGAACGCAGTTTTGGAAGCGGGTAAATCGTTAGGAATAGAACCGTGCGGTCTAGGGGCAAGAGACACGCTGAGACTTGAAGCAGGGCTCTGCCTGTATGGTAATGACATTGATGAAAGCACGACGCCAATAGAAGCTGGGTTGGGTTTTGTGATGAAGCTTCAAAAAGGCGATTTTGTTGGGAAGGCTTCATTGCAGAAGCAGAAAGATGAGGGAGTGAAACGTAAGCGTGTCGGGGTTGTGCTGGTCGAGCAAGGGATTCCCAGGCCGGATTTTGAGATTTACAGTAATGAAGGTGAAAAGATAGGAGCATTGACCAGCGGCACGTTTTCACCTTTGCTTAAACGCGGTATAGGGATGGGCTACGTTGAGACCTCTCAAGCTCAGGACGGAATGGCTGTTAATGTGGGAATACGTAATAGACGAGCAAAAGCGAAGATAGCAAGTTTCCCGCTTTACGATGCGGAAAAATACGGGTACAAAAGAAGGATCGGCGTCTGATGCAGGAGAAAACTGTGTTCTGCTTCTTTTCGGGAAAGTATATATGCATAACGTACGTCATCTGAATCGCTAGTTAACCGTAAGGATAATAAAACACCTTAATAATGTCAGTAAGAGAGATGGACCTAGGATGGAGCTTACAGAAGCCTTGTCAAAAGAGAACATTAGGGACAGTTTGAAAAAACTGGGGAAGCTGAGGATTAAAGTAAGTCACAGTTCAATATTGACTTTTTCAGCGCTGTTGCTCATCTTGTTTGTTGCTTTTACGATCCGCATGTTACCATTACGCTGGGAAATAGAAACAGGCGCAATACATCTTTCCGAGTTTGACCCATATTATCAATTCAGCCTAACACGATACATGGTTCAGCACGGTTTCACTTCACCATTCTGGCCAACGCAATGGGTTGATACTCAACGATGGGCCCCTGACGGGATCAACATGGCAATGTCTTATCCGGGACTGCCGGCGACAGCGGCTTTCTTATATGAAGTGATTTCAGTTCTGGGCATCAACATTGATTTAATGGCTTTTTGCGCCATCTATCCAGCAATAATGGGTACTCTAGCATGCTTGGCCATTTACTTCCTCGGAAAAGACATCGGCGGCAGATCTGTGGGATTGATTGCGTCTCTGTTTCTAGCTTTGAGTTCCTCTTTCATTCAGCGAACTTCACTGGGCTTCTTTGACGATGAAACATTGGGCATATTTTCCCTTATCCTATTTGCTTTTCTTTTCCTAAGAGGAATTGACGACAGCAGACCTGTCGGTTCCAGCATAAAGTACGCTTTGGGTGCAGGTGCCGCGCTGGGATACTTCATTTCTGGGTGGGGCGGTGCCTACTATCCGATAGGCCTCACTGCGCTTTTCGTCTTCGCGCTTATCCTGCTAAAAAGGTATTCTCGCCGTCTTCTATTGTCCTACAGTTTGACCTTCGGATTGGGGCTTTTCATCGCCATAAACATTCCATACCTAACCACAAAATACCTCCTTGGCTCCGCCATCCTTCCAGTCGCAGGAGTATTTGTGTTGCTTCTGCTCGATGAGATTCTCCATGTCTCAAAGTCGACCAAGTCGAAGATCTTGTTTGCCGTGCTCTTTCTGGCCGTCTTGATAGGGGGTTTTGTCGCACTTTGGCAACTCGGCTATATGGGCTCCATAGCAGGGAAGTTTATTTCTGTGTTGAACCCATTCATGCGGGCAAGTTCACCGCTGATAGACTCCGTGGCTGAGCACAGAATTTCATCTTGGAGTTCAATATATTACGATACTGGAATAGGCATACTCTTCTTCATAGTCGGGCTATATTTTGTGGCAAGAAATCCCACGAATAACAATCTGTTCTTGTTGTTGTACGGGCTCACTTCACTTTACTTTGCAACTTCAATGGTACGTCTATTGGTTGTGTTTGCTCCAGCATTCAGCATCGTAGCCGGTGTTGGAATCATTGGGGTGCTGAATCCTTTCCGTACCCTCCTGAGGGAACAGCCTAGAATCCTTCCAAAAAAGAGATTCAGCTTCGAGCATGTTGGGAAAGAGTTTAGTGGGACTGCCGTCTTCTTGATATTCATCGTTCTGATGACCAACTTTGCTTTTTCACCGCAATCAGGTGGAATGCCCAAAGTGATTAACCAATCCTATGCCCCGGTGACGATTACTGCAGGCAGTCTTCCCATTCGCCCTAACGCGCCAGTTAGTGAATGGCTTGACGCGCTGAAGTATTTGAACGATATGCACAACTCTTCCATAGTGGTGTGTAGCTGGTGGGACTATGGCTACTGGCTGACGTTTCTGGGTAACGTGACATCACTTGCAGATAACGCCACAATAAATGGGACTTCGATTGAGAACGTAGGTTTCTCATTCATGGCGAACGAAACCCAATCAGTGAAAATGCTGTCTCGCTACAAAGCAAAATACATCTTGGTCTTCACAACAACTGAGGTTAACTCAGGAACCTGGGTTAACTACGGCGATGAAGGAAAATGGACGTGGATGGCAAAGATCTCCGGGCAGGCCAAACAAAGGTTCATAAACGAAGGCCTGATTGATGAGCAGTCATCATGGGAAAATGACACTAGCTTCGGCGAGTACAACGCAACGGTACAGAAGTGGGTTTGGAGCGATACTCCTCAACCTGGCTCGACAGTGACTGGGCAGAACACAACAATTTACAAGCTGATGAGCTACGCGAAACAGCGGTGGATAGCGACACAGGGCCAAGGCATGACAGACCCAGACACATGGATTCAGCCAACGTACTTCAAAGAGGCTTTCTTTGCAGGACTAAGCTTGTCCCGTACCGACGCCAGCAGCAAATACTACGGCGTCGTTCCACTCGTGTGCTTGTACGAAATAGACTGGCAGAAGTACTACAGCGATTTCCCAAATCCGTAAGGGAGAGCAACCTTGTTCCCGAAAGTTCCAGATCATCACAAACCAAATAAGCCTATGGTTTCGAATGGTCTGGGCGTTTTCTACGTGCTGCTTAGCACTGTATACCTTTTTCTGATTTACTTCTTTGATGTTGTCGAGGTTTCAAATGGGATTTCCCCGCCCCTGACATTGGCTGTTTGCATCTTGTTCGGTGGTTTCATGGGGTTACTTGACGACTGGATTGACCTCAAATGGCGATACAAGGCATTCCTGCCATTGATTGCTGCAATACCCCTTGTCTCGTTAGCTTCTACCCTTCAACTGCGCACTGCCATATCCATCCCTCTCTTTGGAACCATAGATTTCGGTGTTTACTACTATTTCCTCATAATCCCCTTGCTTGTAACGATAATCACCAACACTGTAAATCAGCTCGGAGGGCTGAACGGTCTGGAAACAGTTTGCCCAGCAATAATCATGATTGGATTAACGTTGATCTCAGGACGTTACGCAATCCTATTATATGCCCCGATCGCAGTGTGGTTATTGCTTGCCTTCTTCAATTTCAGAGGCAAAATATTCGTCGGCAACACCGGATCTTTCTCAATAGGGATGACGCTGGCCGCTTTTTCGATCATTTCTGACCTCAAATTTGACTTGGTGATTTCGCTTCTGCCATACATCTTTAACTCCGCGTTAATCCTGTTGACCTTTTTCTTTTTCAGAACTAGGGCACACGTTTCTTTTGATGGAAAGAAGCTGTCCTCGGACCACAGAAGAAGCCTAATCACGCTCATCACTTTCCATCGTCCAATGACCGAACGACAAACTGTCTTGATAATCTCGCTCTTGGTGGCTGGTTCTACTTTGTTTGCATTGCTGATTCAGTATTCGACCTAAGACCTTGTTAAGAAGAACTGCAATAGCTTTTAATAGTTCAGTTGTGTGTGCATAAAACCAATTGGCGGGTGAGTGGGCCTCCACCCGTTCCGCCATAAAAACCCCGGTGTAGGAGGTTTACGATTGAAAATAGAGACTAAGGACATAGCATTGGTGAGTATTTTTGCATCTTTATACGCTGTATTGGTCTATGTCTTTGCTCCAGTGTCTTTTTACACATTGCAGTTTAGAGTTGCGGGTGTACTGAGACCAGCAATTGCGAAGAAATGGGTCTTGAGCATAGGCTATGCTATCGGAGTAATTGTGGGAAATCTTTTCAGTCCTTTTTCTGGGCCATACGAGCTCGTCTTTATGCCACTGGTCAGTCTAGTCGCAGGAATCGTAGGTTTTATCGTTGCCAAGAGATTCAAGGAGAATTATTTCATCGAAGGCGCAATCATCGCAGTCATAGTACCCATAGGTGTTAGTTGGATGTTAAACCAGCTTTTTGGTTTGCCATTGGTAGCAACGTTTCCCTACCTTCTGATTAGTGAACAAATAGTCTGTTTGATAGGGGCATTTATCTTCAAATTGATCGATCTGAGATTCAAATGGTGGGAGTGAGCATTGGCTAAAGCAGAAAAGTGTATTGTTGTGCTCAGTGGGGGACCAGATTCCGCAGTCGTTGCTTATTGGGCAAGAAAACAAGGCTACGAGGTTCATGCCTTGACGTTCAATTACGGTCAGATAGCGGAAAAGGAAATCAAACATGCCGTAGTCATGGCTGAGAAGCTTGGTATCCCGATCAAGATCATAGATCTGGGCTCTTTAAGAGACGTTTTTACTGGAGTAACTGCGCTTTGCGACAAAAATATCGAGTTAACCTCAAGCTTCACTCAACCAATAATAGTTCCTTTCAGAAATGCTATATTCCTCTCCGTTGCCGTTTCTTACGCTATTTCGATTGGAGCTGTTGAAGTGTTCTATGGAGCACAAGGCTCTGACGATCCCTTTTACCCAGACTGCAGGAAAGAGTTCTACAAGTCTTTTGAGAATACAGCCAAGCTAGGAACAGATGTAGAAATCCGAATAGAAGCTCCTTTCAGTAACCTACAGAAGTCAGAAGTGCTAAAAATCGGAAAGCAGCTTGGGGTCCCTTTTGAACTCACATGGTCTTGTTATCGAGGCGAAGAAAAGCATTGTGGAACATGCGAGTCATGCGTGAACAGGAAGAATGCCTTCAAAGAAGCAAAGATAGACGATCCAACAGAATACATTAAGTAATATCAGGCTCAAGAGCTTGCTTCTTAGGTTCTTGATTATATTGCTAGACGAGAGAAAGGGAATTAAGGTCATATCCCACTTGATCGCGGCAAGCGTGGTTCTCCTGCTTCGCAAGCATAGATTCTTCGCCTGTGTTGCTGGGGCGTTGCCCATAGGGCTTGTAGTAGGTGCTTATCTTTCGATATTCTTTCCGTTTCTTACGCCGCCAGAAGTTCTCAATGCTTTGCCGCCAATAGCCGCCATGGTTGTCAGCATAACAATCAGCAGTTTGATTGCGGTAGCAGGGATTGGTTACGTATTGCTTTCAATAATCGGAAGGTCAAGCATAATAGGATCGCTGGAGTCACGTGGATTGAAAGTGGCGACCTAAGCCAGGCTGGACCATGCTAAAACCTTGCTTGTGTTTACATGAATCTTTCAAGCTTGGTTAAACCGATTATTTCTTCAAATTCCAATCCCAACGCATCTAAGACTTGGTCGAAAGTGGAGTGGAGATAGGCTATGTACTTGTCCACATCAATTTCGTTCTTTGTTGCCAGTTCAACAGGTTTTACATGCGGTTCCTTAGTGGTCTTAACGAAGCTTATGCGGTCGCCTGCTTTCAGTTCTGTTCCATTCTTCTCAAGCATTCTTGCGGCTTTGACATGTTGAGGCGTTGTTTTCGTATAATGTGATGTCTCTTCCCCTAAGGTGACGTTGAAAGCAAGGTCGTTCATGCTTTCCCATTCACGTCTCTTAAGTCGCAGGTAGCAGTCACGGACAATTTCAGTTATGTCTTTCTTGGCATTTTCAAATTCAGATGGGCTCTTCACTATTGCGAGGCGTTGTTTCATTTGGTCAAAAGCTTTTTTTATGAAAAGTGGAATGTGACGTTTCTTGCCAGTCAGCCCTTTTACGTCGACCGTTCCATCTTCTAAAACTCCCAAGTAGTTCTTTTTTCTTGAACTGAAAACAGCATATCTATAGATCTTATCCACATCCAAACCCATCTTTAACTCATGTTCTGTCCAATGCGTTAACTCTTCAATTTGCTGCTTCGACGGGTTTTTCAGGAAGAGACTATCTGTGTCGCCGTAAAGCACTTGAATGCAAAGGTGCTCTGCCCTCTGCAGTATTTGAGTTATGGAGTGTCTTCCAACGGCTGCTGTTGCCTCTGCGACCGGTGGACAGTAAAGATCGAAACTGTCAGCCCCGAATACGCCGTAGCTTGCGTTTAGAATCACTTTAAGAGCCCCCTGTGTTACGTTGTACCAGCTTCTCAAGTCGGTGGGTAATGTCTTGTCTTTGGATTTCGGCTTATACCATTCGACCCGAAGATCCCTGAGCGAGCCGATCAGGAGGCTTTCCAGCGCTCTCTTCTTCGTGCAAACCCAGTGTGGTGTGTCAGGGATCAGGTTGTGACGGCATTCTGGATGAGGGCAGAGGATCGACTGGTAGCCTAGATTCCAGACTTTGATTATAGATGGATACAGGCTTGGGAAGTCCATTACTGCAACGTTGAAATGGACTCCTGGAGTCGGTTCGACGACTATGGCCCCCTTGTATTTCTTGCCTTTTATGATTGCCTTCGTGGCCGTCTTGCCTTTTACGGCGATTATGTCTTGAGAGTTCGGTATGAGCATGTTTTTCCTGCGGTGTTCGCGGTGCATGAAGCCTCTTATCCAGCGTGAAACGCCTTGGCGGCTAACGTCTTCCATCGGCATGCTGCTGATCCTAGCCAGAACCAGAATGAGCTTCATTGTCAAGTCGTCTTCAAAGCTTGAGAGTCTGAAAGTGATTTCTGCGTCTCTGAAGCAGTATTTGGCAAGTTCTGTGTATGTCAGTTCGCCTAGGTTCTTATCGAATCGCACTTTCTGTAGCCCGATTAGAGCCCTGCCCACGTCATCGAGTGTCACGTCTCTGTAGCGGTTGTTGAAGGCGTAGATCTGGATTGAACGATTGAAGAAAAACCTGTACAGGTCAATGTGCACGCCGTAGCTCAGAAGGCATACGCGTCTGCCAAGTTCTATCGGGACTTCGCTTCTTCTTATTCCAACGTTTTGTGCCCTATTGAACAGATAGGGCAGATCGAAGTCATCGCCGTTGAAGGTCAAAACGAACGGGTAGATTCGCAAATAGTCAAAAACGGCTCTTATGAGTTTGTCCTCGCTGTCGAACTTCCTAACGGCTATTTCGGCAGGAAGATGCTCGGACCCTTCTCTGACACCCTCCCGTTCTAGAAGCAGTACTTCTTGCAGACCGTCTGAACTGTAAAATGAAACGCATACGACCGGATACGCTGCTTCCTCAGGGTCAGGCATTCTCGTCGGGGTCGGCGCGAGAACCTCTATGTCCAAGGCGACGCGGCGGAATTTCGGAGCGGGGTACTCCAGCAATCTGGCCCACTCTTCAATGTATTCCAGTTCTTCAGCGGTTGCGTCCTTGAAAGTTCTGACTGTTTCGGCAACTATTTTTTCAGCTTCATCCGCTTTCTTCTGTAGAAGCTGACCATTCCTGATTTCGTAGGGCATGCCTGGCTGGAGATTTCTGTCGTAAATGTAGGATTGATAGTATTTTATTTTTGATTCCCAGACCTTGATATCTTCCTGAGCGATTGGCGTTTCTGCAACTCTTGGATAGTCCTCCGGTATTATGTCCCTTATGCATCCTGATGGGCGGCCCCCGACGGCCAAGGGATCGTTCGTGACTATTTTTGTGACTTTCACGTTCCTATTGCACAGAGCGTCGAACTTTTCCACTATTTCAAAGTGGTCAAGACCAGGATGTTCTGTTAGCCTTGTTATCTTCTCAAGTTCATACTGAGAAAGATTCGTAAGACAGTAGGGCTTATGTCCCGTGTTATCAAGCCAAAAGTAGATTTGGCCGGAGGCTGGCTCGTAAAGCTTGATCAAGGCTTTCTTGGTTTGGCCATCGTAGGTGGCTGACACAAAATACGAGGGGGGGAGATTTTCAGGGGCCACCAGCGGAAAAGTGCGTTTTCTTTCGTTTTGCTCCGCAGGTTTCAATGTTTGGGCGGGTTGTGCTTGCACGTTGTTTGAACGTTTAGGTTGATCCTTCGAGAACAGCTGGTCCAAACGTTGTTGCGCCATTTAGCCCCTGACCTAGCTAGCCTATTGAACAGCGTTGCCTAAAATCTCTTGCTAGCGGCTGATTCCTCTCTATCGGCTGCGTTCTTCAGTGATGATGTTGGTGAGCTCTTCTATTGCTAAGCAGCCTACGCTGCCGAGTCAATGTTTCCTGACGGCTATCTTTCCTGTCTTAGCTTCGCGTCTGCCGCATAGGGCTATGTATGGAATCTTGCGAACTTCAGCGTCTCTTTTCTTGTAGCTTACGGTTGATGCGCTGGAATCAAGTTCGGACCTCACTCCATGGGCCAGTAGTTTTCTGTTGACCTCTTGGGCATACCGCAGAAAATCGTCGCCGATAGGCAGAACCTCAACTTGCGTTGGAGCCAACCAGACTGGAAGGGGACTTTCAAGGAAGTCGGACTACGTGTTGCCTCTAGTCTTATCTACATCTTACGATTGCTTATTGAATCGTGAGACGAAATTGCTTAAAGAAGCTTGGATGCTTGCCATCGAAACTTTA
>CAZCRE010000006.1:22419-26056 GCA_964501075.1 uncultured Candidatus Bathyarchaeia archaeon | reverse complement strand
TTTCCTTGACAATAAGGATCTTTCCTCCATATTCTGCTTCTTCAGCTATCCAAAGTTCCTTTCCCCAGTCCTTCAGAATCTCTTTCAAAAACAACCCTCAATCAAGTAATTCGATAGTCAAGGTGTCTTAAAAACTCGAAGGTGAAAAGCGCTCTTCGAGCGCTACTGCCTACCTCTTTCTAGCCTCCTAGTTCTTTGCAACCTCTCCATTGCGAACAGCCATGCAACACTATCACTGTTCATATGTTCATTTTTCAGGAAGAAATCCAAGGAAACACTCACACAAGAACTGCCCGACCATCTTCATACATAGGAATAGATCCTTTAGAACAAAATCGAGAAAAGGATTATATGGAGCGCAAGGGTAAGCATGAAGCAACAAAACAGCAAAAAAGGTGAAACCATGCCTTCAGAGATTCTCGACCCAGAAAAATTCATAGAAACAAGTGGACGAGCCGAATATTGTTCTGTGAAGAGACTGAAGGACGTTGTTAAACTGAAGCTTCGAACTCCGAGAATGCTTTACACTTTGAAGGTTGCACCCTTGAAAGCCGAAGAAGTGATCAAGAAGCTTCAATGTGAAGTCCGCGAAACCTAGTAATTCCTCTGAAATATCAGACGGATTGTTTCAAGCTTTCTTGAACTCGTTGAATAATTGCGAGATCAACTTGCCCTAGACGCGGCATGAAAACCTTCATGCTTTTACTCACTAAACCTTGAAGACGTCCCCAGTCCTCGGCGCCACAGAATCCAAGCCCAGTTCATCTCTCGCCCATCCTGCAAAGTACTCGCAGTTTCTCTCAGCACCGTGAACCACGAAGACCCTTGGTTTGCCGCCAAGCCTTCTCGCCGCTTCTTTCAACTCACCTGCACCACAGTGCGATGAGAAGTCGAAGTGTTTCACTCTGGCCTTGACCTTTTGCATCTTGCCATCTATGTTGCATATGCCTTTTTCCAGCAGCTCCTTTCCAGGCGTGCCCGGAATCTGATAACTAACAAGGAATATGGCGTTGTTCGATTTCTTTGCGATCTTCGAAATGTAAAACATTGCAGGACCGCCCTTGAGCATGCCTGCTGGCGAGATTATGACCCCTGGGGTTCTTGCTGCTTTCCGTCGGTCTCTCCAGCCTTCCACCCACTCAGTCAAATGCATGGCATCCGTAAACGCTCGTGGATCTCGGAGAAACTGCGGATAGTTCATAATCACGCGACTCACTTCACGCGCCATCCCATCGAGCGTGACTGGATACTCAAAATGATGCGCTGCTAGGACACATGCAAGTTCTTGTGATCGACCTACCCCAAAGGCGGGTACGAGAGCCATTCCGCCCTTTCCTACTACGTCAGTGCATTCATCCACAAAGTTCTTCTCAAGTTGCTTGCGCTCAGTATGTTCTTCAGTGGCGTACGTACTTTCCATTATCACGACATCTAGGTCACCATAGTTCATTTTTGCTCCTTCCAAGAGCCTAGTGTCAGTGATGTTAAAGTCCCCGGTGAAAAGGATTCTTTTTCCTTCAGCCTCGATCAACGTCTGCGCGCTTCCAGGTATGTGGCCAGCGTTCTTGAGCTGGAAGGCTATATCCCCAACTTTTTGTTCAGTGTTGAAGTCCAAATGCCGGCTACTAGTAATCATAGATTTGAGTTCAAGGTATTCAAAGGGCAAATAGTAACTGGACAGGTGTATGAAGTCTGAGATGAGCAAATGGCCAAGCTCGGTTGTCAACTTATTCGCGTAGAGTGGCTTCTTGCCTTCAATATAGAAAATGGGAATTGCCCCAGAATGATCCAAATGACTATGAGACAAGATTATGGCATCTACATCCTTTGGCGATATGTGCATAGGAAACCCTGGTTCACGATCCAGCATCGCGCCGTAATCCAGCAAAACCTGCGCTTTTTCTGTTTTGACTGTGATGGCTATTCTGCCGACTTCACGGGTTCCTCCGAGAAACCCTATTTGTAACTGCCCCATTTCTTTTCATCTGTTAATTCTGTATTCATGCCTTATAGCGTTTTAAAAACGTATTGACTTTTCAGTGTGAGAAACTCTAACAAAGCCGTTCTTTATAGCCTTTAGGATCACGTCAACGTCCAACGAAGCTTGAATCTCCGTGTAAACACTCCACAATTCATCTGGTTCATGAGCATCGCTGCCTGCGACTCCCGGCAGACTCATCTCCTTCGCTAGGTTCTCAGCGGCCTTATTCGCTTCGGGCGACGTTATAGCATTCAAAGTTTCTATAGCATCGATATGATATGCTTTCGCCAAAGCGCCCAGACCATATCCACGATAGGGGTGCGGTGCCACGACCAAGACATCTCTTTTTCGCGCAAAATCTATGATGCTTTGGACAGCCCAAGGTTTAGGCGGCAGTTCCTCAGCGCCCAAAACTATTATCTCGCCTTCCAAAGCGGTTATTTCTACGCCCGGAATAATCGTGATGTCTGAGTATGCTTTTGCAAGTTCTTTGGCTTTGACGAAGCCTTCAAGCGTGTTGTGGTCGGTTATGGCAGCGGCTTTTATGGTCGGGTGAGCGTTGAGGCGATCTACCACGGTCTTTGGGTTGGTGGATGCATCAGGTGAATATTTCGTGTGTATGTGGAGATCTGCTCTTACCATGGTTCACTCGCTCAACATTTTCTTAAGAGCCTTCATCAATCTGGCTAGCATGGTTTTGGTGAGCTTTCCATCGGAACCCAGATGCTTAAACGGAATGCCCTTCTTTCGACAGGCCCGCTTGGCTTTGCCTTCCACTGTGCTTTGCCACCCTTCTGAGCCGAGTAGTAAGACCCCTTTGTAGTTTGAACGATTGATGTAGTCCAATGTTTGGTTTGCCACGTATTCCACTGTCTCGTTGTCAAGAGGCAGAACCGTTTCATGTTGGGAAAGCGGATAAACCTCATCAAGTTCAACAGGGATTACGCCAAATGGTGCGGCATAGAAGCACACATGGATACTTTTTGATTCAGACCCGAATCGTCGTCGCAGAGTTTTTGCGATGGACCGGTATTCCTTTGAATTGTGGAAAGGTTTTATCTGGGTTTGTGGCACTAGCAGCAATATCCTTGTTCCTCTGGGTGAAGTGCATCTTTTTTTGAGGTTCCTCTGGTAGTGGAGAACCTCTGGTCGCATGAGGCTTGTGGAGTCATAGAAGAATAGACCGCTATTCTTGGTGATGGGATCATGTTTCTCAATGTAGTTTTGGTATTTGGCTAGCTTCTTCACCGCTTGTAAAAGGGCTGGGTGAGAATGCGCACGAATCTCAACGTGTTCCCACAGTCTGCCGTCTCTTATTGCTTGTTTCACATATCTCATTTCAGCGCCGCAAACGTGGAGGTTATGCTCTGCAAGGAAAGTTTCTATTTCTCTTTGCGGCAGTTCTAGAATACGCTTGGGTGCTGTCCCAGTACATCTTGGGCAGGCGCATGGAAAGTAGTCCAGTTCATTCAAACGGTATGTGCCATTTTCAGTCATGTATCGTCCTTCTCTTGCATACAGCGCGTAAGCTGCTGAATCGAAGAGGTCGCAGCCCAAGGACACTGCCAACGCAAACATGAAAGGATGACCCGCACCAAAAAGGTGTAATGGTCTGTCAACAGGCAAGTTCGTCTTCGCCGCCATAATCATGTCAAC
>CAZCRE010000006.1:9001-22319 GCA_964501075.1 uncultured Candidatus Bathyarchaeia archaeon | reverse complement strand
TTGTCTGTATGTCACCGTAAACCAAGGTTTGATATGCGCCTGAGTCAGTCATTATCGTGCCGTTGAAGCCTAGAAATCTATGCAACCCTTCTTGCGTGGGTTGTTTCTGGAAACGTTGTTTCAGAATGTATGCATTGGTTATCAGTGCTTCAAAACCAAATTCGTCCATTATTCTTCTTGGGGAAATAGACTGGAAGACCGGGTTTACAACCGGAAACAGAAGAGGTGTCTCCACTGTGCTACTCTTGGTTTTAAGCTTTCCAATCCTTGCAAGCAAGTCCTTTTCTTTTATCTCGAAAGCCAATAGGCAAACCTTGAACCAAAAGCAATCAGCCAGATATATAAGAAATGTCCAAGGAACTTGACACTGATTTTCAAAGAAAAATGCTTGGGGAGTCTTTATAAGGCTGTGATCTGCCCAAACGAGCCCTATTCCAGATCAAACCGCAAGCTTTTACTCATAGGAGAAGGAGATGGAAAAGACGTGATTAGTTGTGAATCTGTACAAGCTTGTCAAAGACGAATTGTCTGGCAGTGTTGCTAAATCCTTCGTGGCTCAAGTTTCGCGCTTTCACAGAATTCAAGGGTCCACAATGTTCCATGAAGCTGCCGAATACGTCAAGAATGAACTGTCAGGATTGGATTTTCAAGACGCAGTAATCGAGCAGTTCCCAGCAGACGGCAAAACCAAATACTGGACACACACGAGTCCGATTGGCTGGGAAATCCAAAGCGCTGAGCTTCGGCTTGTAGAACCAGAGGGAAAGCTGCTCTGCACTTATGAAGATTGTCCGCAAAGCCTGCACACTTTCAGCAAAGCAACGCCAGTAAAAGGCGTCACGGCTGAACTGGTTGACGTGGGAAAGGGGACCAAGGAGAAAGATTACGAGGGTAAAAATGTTAAGGGCAAATTTGTCCTAGCCACGGGTCGAGCGAGACTCGTCCACCAACAAGCTGTTTACAAACACGGTGCAGCAGGAGTCATCACAGACACAATCACACATGAGATGCCAAATGTTCGAGAGAGCCTAGATATTCCCGATGCTCATGCCTACCAAGCGATCTGGCCCACTGCGGATGATCTACCCAAGGTTGCTTTTGGCTTTTCACTGAGCAAGCGTCAGGGCAACGCAATGAGAGCCTTACTTCAAGCTGGTAAAACGGTCAAACTCAAGGCCAAGATAGATGCAAGACTGTTTCCTTTCCATGAAGATGTCTTGACCGCAACAATAGGAGGTACAGAGGAACCGAACAAGGAGATTTTTCTAATTGCTCATCTATGTCATCCGAAACCAAGCGCAAACGACAATGCCTCTGGAAGCGGTCTGCTTTTGGAAGTGGCAAGAACCATCAAAACGTTGATCAGAAAAGGCAAGATTCCTCCTCCAGCAAGAACCATACGATTCATCTGGGTTCCAGAAACCCTTGGAACAGTGGCTTACCTCTCACGCCACCCAGAACTAAGCTCACGACTTGTGGCAGGCATAAACCTCGACATGGTAGGGCAAAACCAAGAACTGTGCAAATCCACACTAAACCTCGACCGCACCCCCGATAGCCTACCTTCCTACCTAAACGACTACGTCTACAGCCTCATGGAAGAGACAACAAAAGAGTTTGACAATCGAACACCTCTAGGCCTAGCCAGCACGTTCAGATACCGTTCACAAGCGTTCAGCGGCGGAAGCGACCATGCTGAGTTCACCGAAGCCACAACCCGTGTCCCATGCGTCATGCTACTCCAATGGCCCGACCTATTCTACCACACAAGCATGGACACTATTGACAAAGTAAGCGAAGACAGCCTCAAACGAGTCGGTTGGGTAGCCACAGTTGCAGCTTTGACTCTTGCCAACGCCACTCACGAAGACATTTTCACACTTGCGCACCAAACAGCCTCAAAGGGCATGACCAGAATAATGGAAACAAGCGTTGAAGCAGTCAAAGAACTGATCGAAAAGAAAACCCAAACGACCAAGGATGAAAAGAACAAGTTGGCCAACGAACTCGCGAAAACAGCCGCCTACTACACGAGCAAAATAGAGCACGTCGTTTGGCGTGAACAACAATCAGTCAAATCTCTCAAGAGGCTTGGAGAGCATCCAGAGCTAACCACTATAATCCACAAACACTGCGAAGATATACGGAACTTGGGAAAAAGCGAAACCAGAAAACTGGAAGAAACTCTGAACTTCATCGCCAAAACGTCTGCCATAAAGCTTGAAAAGCTTGAGGAGACGCAAGCCGATCAAGAGGCAAAAAGGCTAGCTCCCAAAAAACTGTTCAAAGGAACACTTAACGACGATGTGCTGAAGAAAGCAATAGGCGAAGAAGAATATGAATGGTACGAGCTGATCGACGACAAGGATGAAGACTTCAGCAAGAAAATGGCTGAAATACTGAATTTCATGGATGGAAAACGAAATGCACACGACATAATCAAGGCTGTTTCAGCCGAATACAGCCCAACTGACCCCGAGAACGTGATGAAATTCCTGAAAGACCTGAAAAAGGCAAAACTCGTAACCTTTTGATTGATGTTCTTCAACTACTCCCTACTAGAACACTTATATCGAAAGCCAAAAACTAGATTATCCTTCACGAAACGGAAGCCAAATACATGGTCTGCACAATCGAAATCACTGAAAAACCCAAGCTGAAAGACCCAGTCCTTATCGAAGGACTACCAGGCATAGGATTCGTAGCCAACATCGTAACCCTGCACATGATCCATGAACTGAAGGCCACACGTTTTGCCGAAATCCACTCTTCAACCTTCCAAGACCTGACAATAACAACCGAAACAGGAGGAACACGTTCACCAACAAACGAGCTTTACTACCATAAGAGCAATAATGGAGGACTTGACCTCATCTTTTGGTACGGAAACACCCAATCCCTAACTACGCCTGGGCAATACGAACTCTGCGGAAGAATTTTAGACATGGCACAGGAATTGGGCTGCCGTCAAGTCGTAACTTTGGGCGGGTTCAAAACCGACGAAGCAAAATCTAATCCGCAAATGTACGCCGCTGCCTCGGACGGCGAAACATTGCAGACCGCTTTAAACCTGGGTGCGAGAATAATGGTTGGTCAGATATTTGGCGTTGCTGGTCTCACTGTTGGGCTTGCCAGACTAAGGAATCTGAAGGCTTTCTCTCTTCTCGTCGAAACACTTGGCACCTATCCAGATGCAAACGCTGCACGCTCCGTCCTCGTAATCCTAGGCAAGTTTCTGAACCTGAATGTTGACTTGTCAAGGCTCGAAGTGGCAGCTGAAGAAACCAAGAGGATTCTTGAGTCCTTCGGTTTGCTCAAGAACGTTGTAGAAATAAAGAAGAAAGAGGAACAGCAGTTTCGCTGGTTTATCTAGCTAGTCTTACCTTTCGCTTCGCCGATGAACTGGTCGTAAACTTTTTGCACACGCTCTGCAGCAGGCCCTGAACCTTCCACTACACCTTTCTCGGTCAACTTGACTTTGTCCATAACCCAAATGAAACCCTTATCCTCGTAAAGCTTCACCATCGTCGGAAAAACCTTCTCAAGGCGATCCGCCAATGTCTTCAAATTAAAAGGTTTCTCCACACTAAAAATCTGAGCCACAACATTTCCGTTGAGAAAAACCCTATGCAATACTTTTCCTTCGTCGTCCTTCGCCTCAGCCAAACACAGGCTCAAATTGTCAGGGTTAATACCGATCACAGTCCCGCTGAACGTCTTACCGGCTGTCGTTGTAACAATCACGTGCCTATCTGCCAACGCCGAGACTTCACTAAAATATCTTCTCTGCCCTACTGACAACATCAGACCTCCATTCACCCTAACGAAATTGCAGAACAACTATTTAAAATCCATGTAGCGCGCACAAAACCATTTAGCATTTTTCTGAAATATATCAATGCTACGGCTTCAGCGCTCTCTTCTCTGTGCTTTGCTTCAATAGCATAATAGAATTAGCAGGCAAATCCCGATCAACCACAACATTCGGCCCGACCCAACTGCTATCTCCCACTTTCACGCCAGGCATCAGCAACGCGTTTATCCCTGTTTTGACGTTGTCACCCAGAACTGCTCCCAGCTTTTTCCTTTCACTGTCCACAAGCTTGTCCTTCACCATCATCTTTATTGGCCCAGAGTCAAATCGATAGTTAGCAGTCACAGTGCCTGCACCAAGGTTACACTTCTCCCCAAGAATACTGTCACCGATATATGATAAGTGGCCAACATGCGTCCCACGCATCAATATGCTGTTCTTCACCTCACAAGCATTACCTACACGAACCTTTTTCCCGATACTAGTGTGTGGTCGAATGTAGCAGTTCGGCCCGACATCGGCTTCCTCATCTATCAACGCAGGACCTTCAACATATGCTCCAGAGCGAATCCTAGCAGATTTTGCAACGGTCACGGGTCCGATCAAATGAGCCCCATCTTCAATGAACCCAATCACTTTATGATTCATCCTCTCAAGCGCCCAACGATTCGCCTCAAGCAAATCCCAAGGTCTGCCAATATCAAACCAATCATCAGGCGACAGTGTAACAGCAAGAACTGCTTTGCCCTCTTTAGCCAGCAAGGAGATTGCGTCCGTAATCTCCAATTCTCCTCTGGACGAAGCCGAAATTCTCCCTATTCTTTCAAAAATCTCCAGTGAAAAAACATAGATCCCTGCGTTTGCCAAATTTGTCGGTGCTTCTTGTCGACTAGGTTTCTCAACAATGCGCTTAACGCGATTGCCGTTTTCAAGTTCCACAATTCCATAGTCTTCCGGTTTCCCAACAGGAACGACAGCCATAGTGGCGGCTGGTCGCTCTTTCTGATGTAGCGCAATTACACTCTTCAATGCTTCAGTGGTGAACAGCAGATCTCCATATAGAAGCACAAAATCATCGCTGACATGCGGCTCAACGACGCTCACCGCATTGCCTGTTCCAACTATCGCTTTCTGTTCCACATAATCAATTCGCAGCCCGAAGCTCTTGCCATCACCAAACCGCAGTCGAATAGCCTCAGCCATATAATGAACAACTATCAACACTTCATCTATGCCAGAAGCCTTCAGCGAACTCAAGCAGTACTCAAGAATCGGCTTTCCGCCAACCTCTACAAGATGTTTGGGCCTCGTTGAAGTAATAGGTTGAAGCCTTACTCCCTCCCCAGCTGCTAGAACGACAGCTTTCATTTCAGCTTTCCCCTGATAGGTTCCTAACCAGTCTTAAGCTTTCCTGCATTATCTGTTTTGCAGCTATTAACGATTCGCCTTCGACAGTTATCCTGATTAACGGTTCAGTGCCTGAAGACCTGATCAAGACCCAACCGTTATCAAGGTCAAGGCGAACTCCATCGATGGCTGAAAGTTGTCTATACTTGGGAAAAATGGACTTTATGCCTTCACCTACCTTTTCCACAATTTGGTATTTGGTCTTATCATTGCAAGCAACGTTTTTCCTCAAAGTTAGATACTGAGGCACTTCAGAAAGGAACTCAGACAGGGATTTGTTCTTCTCTTCCAAAGCCTTCAAGGACAACACAGCAGAAAGTATTCCATCTGGACAACAATGGAAATGAGGATGTATCCATGCCCCACAAGGCTCGCCTCCGAAAACTGCGTCATATTTCTTGATTGCTTCTGAAACATAAACATCCCCAACCTTCGTTCTACGCACTTTTCCGCCTTCAGCCTCAACCATCTTCTCAACGCACATTGATGCCTCAACTGTTGTGACGATAGTACCGCCGTTGCTTCCTCTCACAACATGCCCGGCATAAGCAGCTAAGACACGATCAAAATCCGCAAAAACACCATCCTCATCAATGAAAGCCACCCTATCTCCATCACCATCATAAGCTACACCCACATCAGCGCCCAACTCCTTAACGATCAGTGCCAAGGATTTCAAGGAATCAACATTAGGCTCAGGACTTCGTGCTGGAAAGAACCCGTCTGGCTGCGCATTTACAACAATCAATCTGCACCCTAACTCTTTCAAAATCATGGGTGCCAAACGATAAGTTGCACCACATCCAGGATCCACTACAACCCGCCAGTTCCTATGCAGTTTCACCTTTTTCCGCACCATAACAGCATATAGTTGGTCTTGCTCGCTGAACGTGGCCTTTCCGACGCTTCGCCAATCCACGCGCCTAAACTGCTTGGTCTGTATTATCTTCTCAACGTTACCTTGGTTTTTCTCGCCATAGGCTATACCGTTGCAGTCGAATATTTTGACGCCGTTGTATTGGGGCGGATTATGCGAAGCCGTAATCATCAATCCAATGTCAGCGCCCAACGTTTTCGTCAGATATGCCAAAACCGGCGTAGGAATAACCCCCAAAACCGTCACATCCGCCCCTCCAGCAAGAAGCCCCGAAACCAACCCTTCTTCCAGCATTGGCCCAGAAACCCTTGTATCCCGTGCAACAAGAACCTTCTTCACGTTCGCAAATGCTGTAACTGCCAGACCGATCTCAGCAGTTAATACCGGCGTTAAGCTCTTGTTGACCAAGCCACGAACCCCAGAACTCCCAAAAAGCTTCGACTTCAAATCCTCCAAACACCCTAACCAGTTTCATGACAAACTTAGTTTTTGACTCGTTTAAATAACTTTCAGATTCCTGTTGGGTTAATGGTGGATTTCAACCTCAATTAGATTTCAGTTAACGAGACTCATGGAAAAAGCCGATAATCAATGCTTCTTTGGCTTCAGTTTTTCACAAAACCTCAAAAGTTGTTTTCGTGTCGGATGGGTTCCATCTGGACTTGAAACATAGTATGCGGCAACAGCGTTCGCTAGAGTCAACCTGCAATCATTTGAGAGCCCACAGGCGTCTCCCAGAATGTTCCCGGCGTTCCATGCGTCTCCTGCTCCAGTTGCCCGAAAAACAGGAACCTCAAAAGCGGGCACAATGGTTTCACCTTCTTTTTTGAATGTCGCGGAAAAGCTCGTTGTGTGCAAATCTACTCTCGCTAATAGATGAGAAGCAAGGATTCTCGCGGATTCTCCAGCCATCTCTTCAAAGGACAAGTTTTCTCGAGGAATTTTCGCTGTTTTTCTACTCAACCGCGACGCATAACAAACGGCTTCATTCTCATTAACGCTCAGAACGTCCAAATCAGGGTTTTGCAGAACACCCTTTACTAGTTGTTGAATTTTCCCTTCGTTAGGCAATGGGTCAGCAGTGTCGCAGTAGGTTTTGCCCTTTCCACCATTCTTTGCTTGATGAAAAACTGTTCTTGCAAGCTCAGTTCCGAAGTTTCTGGTTCCAGCCCAGTTGAAAACACAGACATAATCCGCGCTTCTTATGATTTCGAAATCATCGCAACCCAAATGGTGTGGACCAAAATCCGACAATGAACCAACGTCTCTTAACATAACATTTGCTCTTTGCCCTTCATTCTCAAACTCCAAAGCCGTGGTTATCGAAGCTTTATCAAAGACCTTGACGTGTGAGAAGTCAACATCAAGATGGCCTAAATGGAACCTCAGCAACTGCAGGCCAAGCTTGGTCGTACACACTATCGGGGTCACTCTGGCGCCCAATGCAGCTAAGGCAGAAGCAGTGTTAACGGCGTTCCCACCTCTAGATTCTGTCTGAGCAATACCGTCAATGCTACCACCCTTCTTCCTCACTATGCTCTCAAGGTTCCGTGAGAAAGATGCCACGTTCTGGCCAAGATCTATGAAGCGGTCCAAGAAAAAGTCAGGCATTACAACAACATCGAATCGTTCAAGCCTACTTCTCAGAAATGCACACAAATCCTCGCGGTAATCAGCTGACAATAGTTCTTCACCGAAGAACAGATATTCGCTTATCCCAAATAATCTTTTCAGAACACTCAAGCCAAACTTGGGGAAAACAGATCAATCAGCGGATACTTGTCTTCTTCAGATTAAATTAAGGATCAAGAATTGCAGCGTTTTTCCGTCAACTATCCAAACAAAGAGTTAACAAATAACCAAATAATGTCGCCGAAAAACAGCGCCACGACTAAACCAACCGTGATCAAAACAAGCATCGGCAAACCCGGACTCGCCCAGACGCCATCTTCAATTGCGCCTGCAGTGATCGCCTTATCCAGTCTATCTACTATTGCAGCCCTACCTTCATCCTTGGGTAGTACAATCAGCTTCCTTCTGACTCCCTTTTCAGGAGTTTCTTCTATGTCCTCCAATGGATAAACATGCCATTTTTCCTTCAGTTTACTGATTGGAACTCTATAACCCGTGATCATAACCAAAAGCCTCTTGCCCAATGATTCAAACCTTTGATCTCCTTCGAAGAGGTTCCTATTGATCCTTGAGCGCCACAGAGCATTGCGCAATACTATCCAAAGCACAGGAACTACTGCCAATACGACCGAGTTACTGAAAATTGCCAAGGGGAAGAACACTTTTGAAATTGGAGAGATCTGGCCCGACAGAGGTGCGAGAAGATTCTCCGGGTAGAAAGGCAAAGCAAGCGCCAAACACATCAAAGCTTTTGCATCAGCCCCACCGAAACCACCTGCATAGAATAGAACCAAAGCGAAAACGACTGTCAATCCAAAACTTAAGCCGTAAGAAACAAACTCTGAGGCATTGAAAAGGAAAAGTTCCATGAACGTCAATGCAAAGGCAGGCGGCGCAAAAAGCATCCAAACGCTGTTACTCACTTCACGATTCTTGTAGTCATTGACTGAAGCATAAAGCATGAAAGGCAAAGTCAATGCGATCCGTACAACATCAAACGCCCACTGCATTACTGATCCCGCTTGCTTTGAAGAGTCATTGTTCCATTTGAGTTGTATTTAATGGTTAGGATTTTTCAACGCGATAAAGACACGTGCCTCTATCTTTTGAGTGCAACGGGCAAGAACAATGTCTGGCTAAGGCGCTATGATGTTGAACTCTAATGGAGGCCCAACTTTGGGCACCACTTTGAAGTAGTATGTTGTTCCCGTCGACCATGAGTAGTCAATCGTTACGCTGACCAGTCCTCCGTAGGCAGCAACTGCCCCGTTTGGCGGGTCATAAGTTAGGCTCGTCTGCCTATCAAGATTTGACGAAGATGCCCCAACATAAACCCCGTCGATTGTGGCATCGGATGTTCCCGTGTTCCTCACGTAAAGCTTTATAGTTGCATTCGTAGGCCACGAAACAGCATCTCTGTTGAGAAAGACCCCAGCTTGCGCTATTTGCGCGTTCATGTAAGTCATTACCCAAGCATACGTGACTACTATTGCAGCAACAGCTATGACTACTAGCAACAAGGTGGCAAGTATGGGTGATATGGCGCGCTTTGATCTGAGCATATTCTTCATATTTGTGGTCACCTTTTCATATATGAACTCTTCAGATTACATATTTAACCATTGCTCATCGAACTTCCATGAAACACGAATACACATCCAGAATACTGATCGATACGTCACACAAAAATTGAGTCATAATGTGCCTTAACAAATCCGTCCAACAGACAGTGCAAACCTAGCACGAAAACTAGATGCTCAATCTGTTTTCCTGATTCATAATTGTTTTAACGCCAGAGGACACAGTACTGGTCTGCAGGGTGGAATAACCTTGAACGAACAAATCCTTCAAGCTTGTAAAGAACTGATCGACGACGCAAAAATGGGCTGCGCAGATCTAGTTTTCAAAGAAGTCTGTCTTGAGATTCTGTCGAGAGCAAGACACGCTCTAACACAAAGACAATTCAAGCAATTGTCCGATTACGCTGCTGAAAGAATGAGTGAAAAGGTTCCATTCGAGTTGCAGCAAGAACTCGCCATAAACAGGTAAAACAGCACATAACACATCTTCTAGCTCAGATTGAAGCGGATACATGGGGTCAACTAGCGCCCGAAAGTTGCAGGATACGATTAAATTCCACCCTGCACGAATATTTTGAATAGGTTCAGAGCCAAGGTTTTGTGCAATAGAGCTTCTTAAACGTAGTCAAGCCTCACTCAAGTTTGTACCCTATCTTTCGGAGAAACCTCTTTCTCTCCGTGACGTCTTCTTCAGTTTCGATTCCCTTACTTTTCAACCCATCAATTACAGCTACTATTCCTCTTCCTTGCTCAGTCTCTGCGACCACTAGCTCAAGTGGATTTGCAGTGGCAACGTAAATCGTGCATACTTCAGGCACGTTCTTGATCTTATCCATGACATTTATCGGGTACGCGTTTCTGAGGAATATGATGAAACTATGCCCACATGCTATTTCAAAAGCTTTCTCAGCCGCCAGTTTTCTGAGTTCTTCATCGTTTCCTTCGTGCCTTACCAAACATGGGCCGGAGCTCTCACAGAAACCTATTCCAAACTTGATGTTTGGAACAGCGTTGACCAATGCTTCATACAAGTCTTCCGCTGTCTTTATGAAGTGTGCCATGCCTAGCACTGTGTTGCAGTTCTCCGAAGTTTCAATCTTGATCTTTTTGAATTCGAGCATACAAGGACCTGATTCAGATTTAGGGTAAACCCGCTCTTAAGATTTAGGAGCTTCAAGCCTTCAGACAGGCTTGTTTTTGAAAAATAGCCAGTTCTTGTCTTGTTTGAACCTCAAGAGAGTGTAGTCGCCACTTAGTCTTTCGCCTTGCAGACTAAGCAGTATCTTGTTGTCACTTCTGTGTCTGATGACGTATGTGCCCTTGTCCCACACTTCGACCTTGCCTGCGCCGTATTTGCCTTCAGGTATAACGCCCTCAAAGTCTATGTAATCCAGCTGATGATCTTCCACCTGAACCGCGAGCCTCTTGATGCCTGGTTCTTTCGGAGGGTCCTTAGGAATAGCCCAGCTTTTGAGGACGCCGTCCATCTCAAGTCTAAAGTCATAGTGCAAGTGTGTCGCATCGTGTTTTTGTATAACGAACCTCGCTGTTGATGATGTTGGCATGGTCTCACATGAATAATGAGAAAGTAGGGTAAAAGGCTTGAGGCTTGTCAAGAGATAACATGAGAATTTTTGTGATGAGGCTCTACAAAGTCTCAGGTTGATGTTTTCCGCGCGCATGTCTGTTCCTGGATTCGTTTGTAAGGTGACTTGTGTTCTTGTCTTTGCCTTGCTATAGATATGATGATTATGTGCGTTAAGATGTGAGGAGTACCCTCAAGAGTTTGCTGAAAAAAAGAATTCTTTTTTTGTTATGATGATTCCTTGCTCAGGACGTGAGAAACAGCGTCCAGAAGGCACGAATCGACACAATCTCAGCCAAAACAGGAAATTCAGGAACACACTAGCGCGCTAAAACTTCACGGAACTGTGATGGCAAGTTTTATAAGCTACATTACAATGTAAAATTCGTCGTGCAAGAAGCGATTTTTGCACAGAGCACATAAAGGAGTTGAAATCGTATATGGCAGAAAAAGAGATGCATAAGGCAGTATGTGCTGATTGTGGAAAGGAATGTGAAGTCCCATTCAAGCCTGACCCGAGTAGGCCAGTTTACTGCCGAGAATGTTGGTCAAAGAAAAGAAACACAAGAAGACGATTCTAAATTAAGCTAATCGCCTAGTTTATGAAATCATTTTTTCCTTCTTTCTCTCAATCAACCATAGGTTAGCTACACTGACCATGTTTTCACATATGCCCATGTCTGTCTTTCCGAACAGCAATTCTTGGATGCAATCAACTTGACGAGAAAAACACAAAATGAAAACTCGTATCGCGAGTTCTCGTATGCGTTCTCATTCAAGGAACATTTCGAGTCTTCCAGTAGGCAACGAAATATACGTAATCAAGTCTAATATATGATTAGAGTGCAAGAGAACGGCTTCTCAAAATCAGGTCATGTCGAGTCTTAAAAAGAAAAGGAGGCCATTGCCATCTGCTTAACACCTCGGCAACGTATCCACCTTAACTCATACGTTTTAGAGCCTCGTCTCCTTTCATTCCTAGTTCAACGCCGAGAGCCCTCGCTTTGCCAGTCGCGGCTTTGACCTGCGCGCTGAGCACATCCTCAAAGCTCTTGACACCGCTGACGACTGCAGCAGCCACATTCAGCTTTTCAGCGGCCTCAACATTCAAGAACCCACACATCACAAAACCCTTATCCGCGATTATCAAAAGCAGCGGAGCAGGACAATCAGGCAGATCCACACACATTCCTGAAAAACATCGACCCCCAACTCTTAGATTCGTCACGTTGATCATTCCAAACACCTTTAAACTTGACAATATTCTTAACATATCTTCGTTAGTTCAAATAAGAATTGCTGGAGACCTAGAGCAATTGCTAACAAGGTTAAAACAGCGAGTTCAAACATTGCTCTCACTGGAAGCTAGGGCGGCGCATAAACTGGGTTTAACACCCAACCGTGTGAGCGCGATAGGGTTGGCCCTAGTTTTTCTTTCTGCCTTGGCATATTCGCGATGGCAAACTGACAGATTGTATATTATACTTGCAGTTGTACTGTTGCTGCTGTCTAGCTTCTGTGATGCTCTAGACGGCGTAATTGCAAGACTCTACCAACAAGCAACTCCATTTGGCGGCTTTCTGGATTCTCTTCTAGACCGTTATGCTGATGCAGCTATCTACGCTGCGATGATTATTAGTGGACTATGCGATCTAATATGGGGATTAATAGCCTTGATAGGTTCATTGCTTGTCAGTTACAGTCGCGCCAGAGCTGAAGCTTCAGGTTTAAAGATGGAAGCAATCGGCATAGCTGAAAGAGCTGAACGTGTTATCATAATTGCTGTGGCAAGCGCAATTGCAGCATTTTGGCAACCTGCAACAACCGTCATGAATACCGCCATCATCTTGCTTGCTGTACTCACGAATCTAACTGTCTTACAGAGAGCTGTACACACATACGGTAGGCTAAAGAAAGAATAGGCTGAAAACTAGAATCTTCTTCTCGGCCGCATCCGTCGCTCTTTCTCAGCTCTAACCTTCACGATGCCACGGTGCACAGCACATGAAACACAATAATACTTCGTATCGGATGAAGCAGCAATGTAAGTGCCTCTTTGACGAAGCTCTTTGGCCAAGGCATAGTCAACGAGAGAAATCCTGCGAGTAGACTTCTTTGCTTTGTCCCGCGGCACTATCTGACCACAGCCTGCACACTGTATCACCGTACTGCTTCCTTTGCCACCTTTCGACCTTCCACGGCTTTTCCTTTTGAAAGGCAATGTTCATTTTTCCTCCTTAACCTTGAACAACGTTGTATTACATGGTCTGCTTTATATATCCTCTCTCAAGCCAAGGTCAAATCGACACCGACATTTTCTTCAATTCTCAACATAATATTTCCAGCGCGTGAAATCCCAATTTCTTCCATGAGATTGCCAAGCGCTCTTTCAGCAATCACAGAGTCTCGCCAGACAAGAATCA
>CAZCRE010000006.1:0-8901 GCA_964501075.1 uncultured Candidatus Bathyarchaeia archaeon | reverse complement strand
ATGAGATTGCCAAGCGCTCTTTCAGCAATCACAGAGTCTCGCCAGACAAGAATCATGGCGGCAACAAAGAATATGACAAGTTTTAAATCAGTGAGGCCTATTTGAACTCAGTGAAGTTTAGCACAACATATTGTCAAACGTAGTGAGGCTGAAACATTGGCTGAAATAGGGTTAAGATCCAAGATGCTCGTCAGAGACGTCATGAGTAGCCCAGTGATAGCCATGGGGGAAGATGCGCCCGCAAATCGTGTCGCAGAACTCATGGACAAGCATAACTTGGGCTGCATTATAGTGACGAACAAAGAAGGAAAGCCCCTTGGGATAATAACGGAGAGAGATCTCGTGGTAAGAGTGCTGGCAAAGAATGCCAAGCCAGATACATTAAAGGCAAATGAGGTCATGACCTCACCACTTATCACTATAGAGCCAGACGCAACCATCAGCGACGCTGCCAGAAAAATGAGCAAACTCGACATCAGAAGACTAGGAGTGGTTTACAAGAAACAGATCACAGGGTTACTCTCAAGCAAAGACATCTTGGGAGTCATGCCCGAGCTCATAGAGATTATTCAGGAACGTGCACGCATAGAAAATGAGAATGCCGAAAAAGAAGAAACCACCGCTCCACCAGCAGGATACTGCGACCACTGTGGAACATGGTCAGATGACTTGAAACAACATAACGACGAGTTTCTATGTGAAGATTGCAGAGTCGAGCTGGCACAAGAGGAAGAGGGTGAGGAATAAGGGCTTGCTCGTTAAAGAAATCATGAATGAAAAACACCCATTTATCTACGAAGACGAACTTGCCACAAAAGCCCGTGCAATCATACGCGATCTCTCATTAAGGATTCTTCCAGTGACAGATCTAGATAAGAAACTGCTGGGAAAGGTATCACGCCGTGATGTCATGGCTATTTCATCATCAGTTTCGCCCATCAGAGTAAAAGGCATAATGACCTCTGCCAAACACATAGCAACGGTTGAAGATGACTCCGCCCAAACAATCAAAGCAATGCTTCATGCAGATGCATGGTATGCTCCTGTTGTAACATCAAATCATGACCAGACCTATAGAGGAGTCATAGGCTTAGAAAACTTCATCGAGCCATTAATCAAAACCAATCCGGAAAGGTTTTTGAAAGACGCCTCAGAAGTTATGACGAAAAAGATTGTAGCATGTTCTCCTGAAGACGGAATTGACAGTATTTGGCGCCTAATGAGGGAAAAACGCTTCGCTGGGCTGCCTGTGGTGGAAAAAGCCAAGTTGGTTGGAATGATAACACAAAAAGACCTGCTTGAGAGCGGCGCAACCATGCCCACATTTGAAGCTCAAAAAGGACGTTTTCGAACCTCATCAAGAGTTTCTTCAATAATGAAGCGACAAGTAATAACCGTTGATCCATCAGTCAAAGTAATCAAAGTCGCAAAAATCATGGTTTCAAAGGATGTTGGAAGGATTCCAGTAAAAGACAAAAATGGTAAGCTAGTGGGCATAATCGATCGTGAAGACATCGCCAGAACGCTAGTCAAATGAGGAGAACATAATTGAGTCACGAAGGTTTCAGAAGAACGCTAAGGGGAAAGGGCGACCTCAATTTGAAAACCCACCCTGCCAAAAAGCATGAAAGCGAGATCTTGAGCATCGCCAAGAGGGCAGTCGTCACCATGCCACAAACCACACCGATCTATAATGCAATCCAGATGATGACACGAGAAGGATTTCGAAGAATCCCAATAACTGACTCAGGAACTAGATCTCTGGAAGGAATCGTCACGGCAACCGACATAATTGATTACCTCGGGGGCGGAAAAAAGTTTGAAATAATCCGCCAAAAGTTTGCCGGAAACATTTTCAAGGCCATAAATGAACCCATAAGACTTGTTATGACCCAAAAAGTCGTTTCAATCAAGATGTCTGCAAAGATAAGTGAAGCAATCAGATTGATGACAGAGAAAAACCTCGGCGGACTGCCCGTGGTTGACGAGAACAACAGTGTCAAAGCGATAATCACGGAAAGAGACATAGCAAACCTCTTTGCAGACAGACTGAGCGGAGTAAACGTGGCCCAGCTAATGTCACAAGAAGTTGTCACGGCCCTGTCAAAAACGACGATTTTTGAAGCTGAACAAGCAATGGTGACGCAAGGATTCAGAAGACTTCCAATAATCGCCAACGACAAAGTGGTGGGCATCATAACGGCGATGGATATCATACGATTTTTCGGCTCAGGAGAAGTATTCAAACACCTAAAATCTGGCACCATAATACAAGTCTTAAACACCCCTGCGTTCGAAATAGCTTCAAAAAATGTTTCAACGATTGAGCCAACGGCAGATGTTGGACAAGCAGCAAAGATAATGCAAGACAAAGATATAGGTGCCGTGCCAGTCATTGAGAATAGCAAACTCGTCGGGATAATAACAGAGAGAGACTTTTTCAAGATAATTGACTGACTACGACCAAAAGCCAGCTCACCTTTACCAACGCCACAGAGATTCGATGAGAAAAGTATTATCGAGATAGACCGTAAATGACCATCAATGGAAAAAATCACGACCAATAAGGCGAGCCAGAATGGCGTTAGAGCTCTCAGTAGAAAGCTCACAGAATTGCTGAAAGACAAGAACAGCCAAATCTACCAAGACAACGTTACAAAATTCAGCATCCCAGAAAAAATATGTTAGACAAGCTTCTTCCGAAAAAACCATGCCTGAGACCGCAACTTCGGGGAAATCAGAGTTCTACCTTGCTCTTGAGAACAGATGTAAAATCTTGCTTCGCCCAAATGGCGCAAAAGAATGAGTCATTAGCGGAACTAGACCGAATAGTGATCTTCCAGAAAACACAAGAAAGGGTATTCGAACACAACTCCTAAGCAAAGTATTGGCAGAACAAGAAGGGAAAAGGATAAGGAACATCATTGTAAACGCTGGAAAAGAAGAGAACCATGCAAGACGATCTTACGAAAGAACGGCTTCAAACCAACAATCGAGACGACCATTGAAACCCCCTGGGGCAACAAGCTGGCTCTAGTCACCTACCAGCTGGAAATAGGCTCGCAATAAGGTAAGCTTTTAACATTAGATCTCACGTTATCCAATAACGAGAGAGCGGACTATTTGATTGTTGACCTCGTCTTGAACAACGCCAATGCATACCTTAAAAAAGGAATTGTGAACTGCAGCATAGCAGTAGACCATGGTAAGATCGTCAGAATAGGCAGAGAGGCAAGCATGCCACATGCCGCAGGCAAGGTTGATCTGAAAAACCTTCTGGTGTTGCCAGGCCTAATTGATGCCCACGTGCATCTTAGAGATGAAGGAAAAACTTACAAAGAAGATTTTTGCAGTGGAACAGCAGCGGCTGCTGCAGGCGGATTCACAACTGTTTTGGACATGCCAAACAACAAGCCTACAACAATGAGCATGGAGACTCTTCGGAACCGAATGAGAATTGCTGCAAAGAAGCTTTTGGTGAACGTTGGTTTCTATTCAGAGTTTCCAGAAGATACAAATGAGATTGAAAGAATCGTTGAAGAGGGCATAGTAGCCTTCAAGCTTTTTATGACCGAACAAGTGGGGGGCCTAGATGTTAGCGATGAACATGCCCTACTGAGAGCTTTCAGAAATCTCAGTAGCTTAGGGATTCCAGTGGCAGTTCACGCAGAGGATCGAGTCTTGCTGGAAAAGAATCGTGGTAGGTTGGAGCGTGCCAGCCAGAATGGTGTGCAAGCGTTTCTCAAGGCTCACTCAGAAAATGTAGAAGTAAAAGCAATCTATCGGATAATAGGGATTGCCAAACGTGTCAAAACACATGTACATTTCTGCCATGTCAGCACAAGAAGGGGATTGGGCGCAATATGCAATGAAAAGGCATTTTCAACGCCAATAACCTGCGAAACGACCCCTCATAACCTGTTTCTAACAGCAGATGACCTAATCAAAACGGGCATGTTAGCAGTGACGATTCCGCCTGTCAGGGAGAAGAAGCACATCACGGCATTATGGAGAGGTGTGAAGGATGGCTGTGTTGACATCTTGGCTTCAGATCACGCACCACACGCGCTGGAAGAGAAGAAAGCGAAGAGCGTTTGGAATGTTAAGGTCGGGATTCCAGGTTTGGAAACCACTCTGCCGTTGCTGCTTACCGCGGTGAAACTTGGGCGCCTGTCTTTGGCAGATGTAGTCAGGTTAATGTCAAGGAAACCAGCGGAGATCTTTGGATTGAAAGGCAGAGGATCTTTGGAAGAGGGAAACGTGGCAGACTTGACTGTGGTGGATTTAAACAGAGAATACAAGATCGATGCTTCAAAGTTTCACTCAAAAGCGAAATACTCTCCCTTTGATGGGTGGAAGGTCGAAGGAAAACCTGTTAAAGCATTCGTCAATGGTAAACTAGTCATGGATGAAGGAGAAATCGTTGCAGAGATAGGAATTGGAAAAATAGTACGGAGAGAGTAGCCCTGAAGTTTGTTGCAGATGGCATGCTTGGAAAGCTTACGCGCTGGCTTCGCATTCTCGGGCATGATGTGGCATACTCAACCAAACTGGATGATGATTGCTTAATTACAGTGTCCAAGAGAGAGAGAAGAGCGTTGCTTACAAGAGATCTTGAACTCTTTAAGCGTGCAACAGCAAAGGGGATAGATGTCTTCTATGTGGATGGAAAGACGGAAGAAGAAAAACTGGCCAGACTAGCTAAGAGGTTTGGTTTCAGTTTGGATGTAGACATGACCAAGTCAAGATGCCCAAAATGTAATGCAGGCGTAAGGACAATACCTAAAGGGGAAATCACCGAAAGAGTCGAGAAGAACACGCTTAGTCACTACGACGAGTTTTGGAGATGCCCAAAATGTGGGCAAATATACTGGCAAGGAGCTCATTGGTCAAGAATTGACCAGACACTTGGGAAAGCAAAAGTGCACATGGCCGAATACAAAGACAGTAATACCATCTGATAGAGTCTTAAGAAACTTGGAGGGCAAGTAACAGCATGGTGCAACGGGATGTTTTCTTGACTCTCCAAAAACGTTCTTGCACAGTTACTCCAGAAAAGAAAAGGAGTGAAAAAAGGCATATTCAAAGAGCTCAATGCGCTATTAGCCATTTTAGCGGAATGTCCTGAAATGAACCATCAGGCAATGTTCTTCTGATAGTCATAGGCAACATGCCGGTCCCAAGTTCCTTCAACGCTATGTCTATTGGACTTGAGGAACCTTCAGACAATTCAACAAGAATAGGAGCACCCATTGAAATCTGAAGCGCCCTAGCACCCACTACCCTGGCCTTCTCGAAGCGAGTAATCTTCGGCGGACCTATGGAGATCTTTGGTTCTTCAGGCGTGTTCTAGTACTCCCCCATACCCGGGTATCCACCGCCTGGAGGCATGCCTCCTCCGGGTGGCATTGGTGGGGCTCTTGTCTTTCCAGATGCAATCACATCATCTATTTTCAGAAGCATTGTTGCAGCTTCAGTTGCTGACTTGATTATTTGTTTCTTAACAGCTAAAGGTTCGAATACTCCCGCCCTAGCCATGTCTTGGATTTTTCCAGTCAGAACTTCAAGTCCTGCCCACGTTTCGCCCTTTTCATGTCTTGCTCTCAGTTCAGACAACACGTCGATTGGGTCTAGACCCGCGTTTTCCGTTAAAGTCGTTGGCACTACTTCAAGTGCTTCTGCGAAAGCTCTAACTGCAAGTTGTTCTCTTCCTGGAAATGTTTCAGCGTAATTCCTGAGCATATGCGAGACTTCAAGTTCTGGTGAACCGCCGCCAGCGACGATTTTCGGCTCTTCAAACACATCTTTGACTACGCACAGAGCGTCGTGCAAGGATCTCTCAGCTTCGTCCACGATACGCTGTGTTCCACCTCTTATCAGAATAGTGACCGCCTTAGGGTGTTTACAGCCTTCGATAAAGGTCATTTTGTCTTCGCCTATCTTGCGTTCTTCGACTAGGTTTGCGTGTCCCAAGTCATCTTGGGTCATTGCGTCTAGTTTGGTGACGATTTTTCCGCCTGTAGCTTTGGCAAGCTTCTCTATGTCTGACTTCTTAATTCTTCTGACGGCGAGTATTCCTTTTCTCGCCATAAAGTGCTGAACCATGTCATCGACGCCTTTTTCACAAAGGACCACGTTTGCGCCGACTTTGACGATCTTTTCAACCATTTCCCTCAGCATTTCTTCCTCTTGTTTCAGAAAAGCGCCCATCTGTTCTGGGCTTTCAATGTTGATCTTCGCATCAAACTCGGTTTTCTCGATTTCAAGTGGGCAGTCGAGCAACGCAATCTTAGCTCTCTCTACGCGTTTTGGCATCCCAGAATGAGAAACCTCCTTATCCAGCACTATCCCCTGAATCAACTTGGTATCTCCTATTGACTCGCCTGGTTTCTTCTCAACTTTCACGTCTTCTACATCTACCTTGTATTTGTCGCCAATTTTCTCTGCAACCGCTAGAATGGATTTGACCGCAAGGTCAGCCAAGTATTCTCTGTGTTCAGCTACAAGTTTGCTCGCCATAGAAGTCATAGCGACCTTCTTGGGATAATCTTGCGAATTTAGATCAACAGGTATTGCGATCTTTTCCAGAACTTCTAGTGCCTTTTCTGAGGCTTTTCTGAAGCCATCAATTATTATCGTGGGATGAACGTTTTTCTCGATTAGTTCTTCAGCCTTGTTCAAAAGCTCACCCGATATTATGACCGCTGTAGTTGTTCCGTCACCAGCTTCGTTGTCCTGTGTTTTTGCCACCTCCACCATCATTTTGGCGGCTGGGTGTTGGATGTCCATTTCGTCCAAGATCGTGCGTCCATCGCTTGTTATTGTCACGTCGCCAAAGCTGTCAACGAGCATCTTGTCCATACCTTTGGGTCCTAGGGAGCTTCTCACGGTTTCAGCGACTATTTTTGCGGCCATTATGTTTGTGTGTTGGGCTTCCTTGCCTCTTGAGCGGCTGGAGCCTTCTTTTAATACTAGAACTGGCACTCCGCCAGCTTGTCCAGATGATGACAAATCTTATACAACCTCCTCTAATGCGTCAACAACAGAAACAGCATTACAATATAAGTTTTTCTAAAGAGACACTGTGAAAACGTTTTCAAAGACCGTGTTTTGAAGATTTATGATCAGTCAGGCTTGAGCGCAGTTTTCAGACCTGTTCCTGTAAGAACCACCACGGCATAATCGTCTTTTGACACGTCTTTGTTGTCAATCTGTTTCTTATATCCGGCATATGCGACAGCAGAGCTTGGTTCAACAAAAAAGCCATGTTTCGAAAGCTCTTTGAAAGCGAAGAGGATCTCATCTTCATCGACAATGACAGCATCACCATTTACCGCTTTCAATCGTTCAACCATGACCTCCAACAGAGGCGGATTAACGCTTACTAAGGCGTCGGCAATCGATGTTAGATGCCGAGGCGGCGTATAAGCCAAGTTCTTGAAATGATGGTAAAGGGGCGAAACCTGGTTTGTTTGACAAGCAACTATCCTTGGCATAGTTCTGAGTATGCTGGACTCTCTCAAATGATTGAACCCACTTATCAAACCCAGCAGTAGAGTACCCGCTGACACCGGCAAATAGATGCTCTCTGGCGCACGCCAATCAAGTTGTTCAACTATTTCGTATGCAAGGCTTCTCATTCCGTCCCTGAACAAAGGGTGCAATATGTGGCCCACATAGAATTTCCCTTTCCCAACTTTTTGTGCTTCGTTCGCAACCTTGCTTCGACCTCCTGCCACCTTGACAACTTCTGCACCATAGAATTGAATCTGGTTGAGCTTTGGACCAGAAACGGTTTCAGGAACGTAGACCTTCGCCTTCAATCCCGCTCTGGCAGAGTATGCGGCTATCGAAGCCCCCGCATTGCCTGAGGAATCTTCGGACATGTAGCCGTCAGCTTCTCTTATCAGTTTGTGCAACGCTGACACTAGTATGCTTGATCCTCTGTCCTTGAATGAGCCAGTTGGGTTGAGGTTTTCGAGTTTGAAGCTTACGTTCTTTGAGAACTTGACCAAAGGTGTCCAGCCTTCCCCCAGTGAAACTATGTCCGCCTCATCTATGTACGGAAACGCATGTGAATAACGCCACAGACTGCGGTTCTCGCCATGAATTTTCTCCTCTTCGAATTTCCCATGTTGCTCAACGTTCAAAGGTGCACCGCATGATTGGCATCTGTAATTAAGAAGACTCAGCGACGGTCTACCACACTTTAAACAAGTGATTCGGTATTTCAAGGTGTACACATGCTTCCGTCTTCTTGTAAGATTCGTCGGTATTTAGGTTTAACAGTTTTGTTTGAATCGAAACTTTTAATATGCAAAGGCAAACGGTTTATCCCTCTATCATGGAAAATACGGTTTGGAGTGAACAGCTTGAAAAGGATAATTGTTTGTCTGAAGCAGGCTGTGGATGTCTCACAGTTGAAGGTTGATCCTTCAACCAGACAGCTTTTGACAGCCAGTGCACCAAAGAAAATCAGTGATTTTGACAAGAATGCATTGGAAGAAGCTGTGAGGATGAGGGAAAAACTCGGTGACACCGAGATATGTACCGTGACCGTGAGCGCTGAAGACGCTAAAACGGTTCTGCGCGAAGCTCTTGCGATGGGCGCAGACAGGGCTTACCTTATGAGCGATTCAGGTTTCAAGGATCTTGATACTTCAGGAACCGCGTATGTCTTAACAGAAGCGATAAAGAAAATTGGAGGATACGATCTGATTCTTTGTGGTGAAACATCGCTAGATAGTTTCTCTGGGCTCGTCGCTCCTAGGCTTGGAGAGTCTTTGAACATACCCCAGATAACTTCCGTTAGCAAAGTGTCTGTAGAAGGTGATACCGTAATCGCAGAAAGAACTTTGGAAGACGCAGTTGAAACCGTCAGGGCAAAGATGCCAGCGTTGG
>CAZCRE010000005.1:22336-27209 GCA_964501075.1 uncultured Candidatus Bathyarchaeia archaeon | reverse complement strand
AACTTCAATCAAAAGCCTAGTGTCTGCCCAAGTTCTCTGAGTGCTTCTAAGGTTCTGCCTCCGAGTTCTTTGCTTGTAGAAGATTTCTTAAGCGACTAATGATACTTTGAACGTGGACTTGACAGTGAAGTCGGAAGGAATTGGGCTTGAAGGACATTGAGCTTAAGCTGATATCGGAACTGATAAAGAACAGCAGAAGAAGTGACAGAGAACTTGCCAAGGCAATAGGCATTTCTCAGCCTACTGTTTCAAGAGTAAGGTCAAGGCTCGAAAAAGAAGGGCTCATAGAATACACTGCCGTTCCCAATCTGGCTAAGCTGGGGTTCGAAATAATCGCCGTAACCCTTGCAAAGCGGAACTGTCAGAAACATCCAGAATATGACATTCAGAAAGCCAAGGACTTTGCTAAGAAGAATCCAAACATCATATTCGGCTCTAGCGGCAACGGGTTAGGCTATGACAGAATAGGGATTTCAATACACAAAAACTACGCTGAATACTCCAAGTTTATGCAGGAAAGCAAAGTTTACTGGGGAGACCTCATGAGTTTCGACTCATTTCTCATAAGCTTGAAAAGCAAAGATGTTGTGCAACCACTCTCGTTAAGACACTTTGCAGACTACATGAGAAAGGAAGAAGAGCCAAAGTGACTTCTCCAGTTGACTGAGAACGCCCAAGGTTCTATAAGAAGCAGAAAGCAAGTCCTTCCCTAAGCGCTTATCTTTGGAGGTGGCTGAACCCGTCTACCCAGTTTGATGCGCAAAGCTATGCGGTACAGTTTTCTTAAGGATTTGACGAGTTGCTCGATTGTGGGCAGTGAAGAGTAAATCAGCGGAACTTGATCGTATTCCGCCAGCTTTATCGATTGCTCATCAGGTCTAGCGTTGTGGAAAACCACTACACGCGGTTTCAAGTTGCTGACGCGCACTAGCATCATGGGCAAATTTCCATCCTCCACGTTCGTAAAGATCAAAGCCCGATCAGTGGTCGCTCCGAAAAGCTGAGAATACTCCAGCCCTGACAGCGTCTCAACAGCTTTCTTGCTGTCCACCACCGTGTAGCCCAACACTTCCTTCACAAACCTGCCCGAAGAAGACACTATCTCACCCTTGATAGCCTTGCACAAATACTCAACTCTAACGGGAATCGGAAACTCCCTCAAATCCAAAATCGCCGTGCTAGGCGAACTCGTCAGCTTAGCAAACTCCTTGATGAAGCGGCTGCCACGCTCCTCATCAATCTTCACGAGCGCCCACACAAACCTCCTAACAAACTTCGTGCCAGGACTCTGCCGTCTCCCACTCTCATAATCGCTAATAACAGAAGAAGAAAGCACCATCTTCTCCGAAAGGCTAGTCTGCGAAACAGCAAAAAGCTCCCGCCATTTTCTCATCGTTGCGCCAGGCTTGTTCGACAAAATAATTTCGCCGGCGATCCTTCTGCCCAGAACTTCACGCAAACTCGGAGACACTGACATCCAGACGATTCCTTGCCCTAGCAGCTAAGATTCTCCTAAGGAATAAACGCAGTATAAAAACCTATACAACCCTCATCGGAAGACGAAAATCAGAAAAACCCCCAACACAATAACCGCTGAACCCAACGCATTTCTCCAACTGACCTTCTCATGCAAGAGCACAAGCCCAACCAGCGTCGAGAACAAAGGCGTAGTCGAAGAAATCGGAACAGCCCTCGACTCAATAGTCACAGTGAAACTGTATGCCAGCAGAAACCAGCCCAACCCCAACGCGACGATGCCTCCAACTAGTAGTACCGCCACAGTTCTGAGTCGAGTCTTCAGGAACACAAGCTTCCTATCGAGAAGAGGCGACAACGCCAGCAGAAAAACCGCCACTGCACCAGTCCTGACCGTGTTGATGACCAAGGCATGATCCAAATCAGAAGCCTCCAACACAGCAGCGTTCATCATCGTAATACTCACTGACCACAGCACAGCCGTAGCCAAGGCCGCCGCGATCCCCGCAATCAAAACGCCTCTCCCGATTCCAGCATCGCCCGTTTGCTTCTCATAGGTCACAAGCCATATCCCCGACACTATGATGATTGTTGCAAGAACCACGGGCAACGTGATCGGTGCGCCTAGAAGAGACGCAGTCCACACAAGACTGAATAGAGGATACGTGCACGTTAACGGAACGGCTCGAGCAACGCCGATATGCTTCAAACTGACCATGTACAACGTGTCTCCTAACCCAAGGCCTACAACTCCGCTGACGCCTGCAAGAACCAAAATGCTCACGGGCAAACTAGTCAAGACTTGAAACTTGCCGATGCCGACCAGAAACAAAACCAGAACTACGCTTGTGCAAGAAAGCCTCAATATGTTCGCTGCAACAGGCGTCGTCTGCTGCAACGCCTTTCTATATAACATAGCTGAAACTGTCCAGCTCAAAGCAGCGCCTAAGGCCGCAAGCTCTCCAATCATTGTTTCACACGGTCACTGTCAAGAGATTCAGTTTGAAGCGGTTAAATACCTAACTCCAAAATAGAGACTGAACAACGTGTGAACCGCATGCAAATTCATGTGAACTGGAGTCAAGACGTGTCAGACAGGTTTCCGGAACTGGCCGTTTGCATCGGCACAATCACTGACATTCACAACGAGAAAGAGAATGAACGCATCGAGCAACTCAGAGAAGCCGCCTATCAGGAAGTCAAGACCAAACACAACATCGAAACACTGAAGGACAATCCGACTGTGAGAGCCTTCCGAGACTTTTACTGGAAACTCGGCATAGACCCCACGAAAACAAGACCCTCAGGCGAAGCACTGCTTAGAAGAGTGCTGCATGGAGACGAACTCCCACGTATCTCTGCTGTGGTGGACGCCTACAACTTGGCTTCAACAAAAACGATCCTACCTATCAGCGGATTCGACGTAGACCTCTTGAACCAGCCTTTTCACGTCAGATTCGCGAAGAATGGAGAAACCTTCACTGGAATAGGCATGGACAAACCCATTACTTTGACGGAACAGATGCTCGTCTTGGCAGATCAAAAACAGGTTCTATGCATCTATCCCTATCGAGACACAGACCTCACGAAGATTACTATGCAAACCCGAAACGCAATGATAATCGTGTACGGAGTTCCAAGAATAGACGAACAGGTGCTGAAAGAAGCTGCAGAAACAACTCTTGACTACATTAGACTGGTTTCGCAAGGAAAAACCGGAACGACAAAGGTTTTTAGCGCTTCAGCACAGTAGAGAGTGGCGTTTGAAAATGGTTTTCCGAGTCAAGATGGAACAAACCGCGAAAAAGCAAGCCTCAAACATTGTGCTGGCTCTTGACTTTCCTTTTGAGAAACCAGAAAACCGAGACCACCTCTTCGCCAAGGCTGAACACATCTTGGAAGCAGCTTCCCCTTATCTATGTGCGGTGAAGTTTAACCATCACCTTGTTCTTCCATTAGGCACGTTCGACGGTGTCCAAAAACTCGTCAAGGAAACCCATGGAAAAGGATTGATGGCGATAATGGACTGCAAAGCAAATGACGTAGGCTCAACAAATCAAGCGATAGCCGAATACTACTACGCCGCAGGCTTCGACGCCCTAATCGCCAACCCCTTCATCGGGTGGGAAGAGGGCCTGAAACCAATCTTCGATGTCGCACGCAAAATGCAGAGAGGAGTACTCCTTCTTGTGTACATGAGCCACAAAGCCGCATACGAAGGATACGGACAAACAATAGTCGAAGCTGAGACAGGCAAACAAGTACCTCAGTATGTAGCCTTCGCCAAAAAGGCTCTTAAGCTAGAAGCTGACGGCGCCGTCGTAGGCGCAACATACCCCGAAAAGATAAAAGAAGTCTACTCAATGCTGAGAGAGAAAGTTCCGATCTACTCACCTGGTATAGGTGCTCAAGGCGGCGAAATATCTGCTGCAACTAGAAGCGGAGCGCGCTATCTTATCGTGGGACGAGCGATAACACAGGCTGACAACCCGAAAGCCACAGCAAAAGAGATCAGAGACCTCGCAACACCACCCAAATAGGCATACTGGCCACGTACCTCCGACTACGCAAAAAGCTATTCTGCCTCTTTCCGCGCTATGATAGTGTATCCTTTGACCCGATTCTTATGCAAGTAGCTCGTGAAAGTGCCCTTCTCGAAAGCAACTATCTGAAATCTCCGAAAAAGATCGCGCAGTTCTTGGCGGCCAAAGTGGTGGGCGAAATGCAGAACATCGCCAGCCTTGTCCTTGACAAGAAAAGTGCAGCTTTCACCTGTTGCTTTTAGATCCTGCTCGTATCTCTCAGAATAGACAGGGTTTGTCCATGTTCGCCCGAACTCTTCAACGAAGATGACGCCTGAAGGCTTCAGAACCCTGTAGACTTCGCCGATTATTCTCGATCTGTCAGGTTTGCTGGCAAGGGTAAGAAGACCCAGCATCGTCGCAGCGTCAAAAGAAGACTCTGGAAAGCACAAGCTACGTGCATCGTTGATCAGGAAATCCATTTCTTCACGGGCTCCAACGTCTTCGACAGCAGACTCTATCTGAGCCTTGTCTACGTCGACTCCGACGACTCTGAAGCCATTCTCACCCAAGAAGAAGCATGCTCTCCCGTAACCGCAACCGACATCCAAGACATCTCTGGCTGGACTGCCTTTGAGAAAGCTTACAAGCCTCACGGGCAAAGGAACACTGTACTCAGGTTTCCCAGCCCTGCAAGACTTCATCTTCCGCGTCTTTCCCAAAGCTCTTTCTTCAACAAGTCTCTAACCGAAGATCTGATCGCTGAACTTCGGCTTGGATACATGTTTGCTCTCACGAGCTCGTCTAAGCCTTCCAGATAAGCCTCAGGTAACAGTACAGTAACAAGCTTCACGTCATGCTTCCCCCAAACGTAT
>CAZCRE010000005.1:0-22236 GCA_964501075.1 uncultured Candidatus Bathyarchaeia archaeon | reverse complement strand
TGGGAAAGGTATAAGAGCGTTGAATCTCTAGCATTGTTGATCAGGCATGTTCCGAGTTCGAGTAAACAAGATAGAGTCAATCCGAGACTTAGACGGCAACCTTGGCAAACGCATTGAGCTTCTTGAAGAACGGGAAGTCCCACGTTTTGCAGTTAGGCCAAAATCAGAAGAGGGACAGGTCGTTCAGGACGTTCTGCAAGCCCTTCAACAACAAGCACCAATGTTCGTGCCCCATACACAGTTTGCAGTGCCAAAAATCATCTTGTTTCTGACAGAGCAGGAATACGAAAGCCTTGGCATAGCGTTCGACGTGAACCAGTCCTATGAAATCGGGCTTGAAAACCAGACAATAAGATTCAGGAAAACCGAGTAAGCGCAGTTATCAAGTTTCATGATCATACTTTTTCCATCTAGATGCTACGGCCACGAGAAGCGCTGCAATCACCAATAACGGCAGAATCACGCTCACCGGAATCTCGGGAACTACCACATTTTGATAAAATGAGTGCAGGACATCTGCGACCAAGTTCGCAGCTAGGTCAAGTGATTTTCCGCAGCGATTCTTGAAGGTGGGATTACTCCAGCTGTAGCTCTGGTCCATCCATGTACAATCATAGCTGCCGTTGTCGCCGAAGGTCGTGTTGAAGGCCAGCGTCAAAGTAGCGTCGTAAGCTGAACCGTTGTCCAGTGCTCCGTCGAAAACGAGGTATGCGTTGAACTCTGCGATGTATGTGTCTGTCCTCGAAAGTACGTAATCCTCAAAGTCGCTATGATGCACTTCATTACCCCAAGCTGTGCCTGAACCCATGACATGGCCGAAAACTCCCACATCACAGATATAGTGAGTCATCACGCCAAGCCTTTTCGACGCGTTAACCCAGTCGCCATCTCTCGCATAGCTAAGGGCGCTGTCGTATTCCTGCTGAGCTCTCACTGCTGCCGAGTCATCCTGCAAGGAACCGTTTGCATAATAATACACGTGATGCTTACTCGTGTCTCCAATGCCCGCTCCATCTGGGGCGTGTGCGTTGTCGGGCAGTTCAGTGCCATACAGATAAACTGCCAGATTATTGATGATCGTTTGCTTCTCGTCGATTGGCAGCCAGTCCAGCGCGTGTTGCGCGATCCAATCGTGGGTGCCATACTTGGGGGTTGCCAGGTCCGTGCTCCATCCGCCGTTACTCCAGCCAAAGGCAGCGGCAACATATGGGCTTGCCAAAACCAAGAATAATCCTAGAATAGCCATCTTGACAACTATTCTTTCACCGCCATTTCACCTTTGACCGAATGTTGAGCCTTGCTTGAATATCCACAATATTGGACATGGTGACCAGAATCATGAGTATGAACGTGTAGCTGTCATTAAGCGTTGTTACACGATGATTTCTGGGAAGCTTAGAGCCTCATGATTGTGTGGTTAAGAAGCTCAGGAGAACCGGATGATCTCTCTTCTAGCCTGCCTCAGAGCTGCGTGCTTCGGGTGAAAAGACAAAACGAACATCATGTTTTTCAAGGCCATGTAGATCTCTTGCATGTCTGATTCTTCACCGTTGTTGCAGTAGATCGGAATGGGCTCTTCGTCGCCATTCTTGTAGTAAACATAGATCGGCGTGAATCTCTTTCCGAATCTTTTGACTTCAAAGCCTGCATTCACCAGCTTAGCCATCTTTTCAGCTGCCAAACTCACCGGTTTCAATCGGCTTTTGCGCGATGAAAACCTCGATGCATAAACCAGCAATTTTCCTGATTGAATATCAAACATTGCAACCCACAAATATCACCGGATAGAAAAATGCTTTTAAGACCAGCGCTGAAACGGCAAATCTGCGCAGTGGAGAGAGATAAGTTAAAGTGAACATTTCCAACTGTTTTCTTTAGAGATCATCAGTGATTGAGGCGCAGGTCGTGAAGGTCAGGGCACACGTGTTCATAAGAGGGAGAGTTCAAGGCGTGTTCTTCAGGTCAGAAGTAAGACGTGAAGCAATAAGGCACGGCGTCACAGGTTGGGTTCGCAACTTGTCTGACGGAAGAGTTGAAGCTGTTTTTGAAGGAGAGGAATCAGACGTGAAAAACACTATTGAATTCTGTAGGAAAGGGCCGCCATATGCCAAAATCGCTGGAATAGGCGTCGACCTGCAAGACTACATTGGCGAGTTTGAAAGCTTTGAAGTCAGAGGCAGCTAAAACTCTTCGCTTGAGGCTGTTCTCTTGGGCACTCTGAAATGCGATGCCTTTCCGGCGCTAACGTAGTCTCCACCCATTTGTCGTACGGCTGAAGCTATCTTGGAGAAGTTCTCGGAACCCAGAAACTGCCGGGGCTTAATGATTACGTAATCCTCCTTTTCCTCAAAGCTTAGCAGGTTCTCCAGGTCATCTGGGAACATCATTTTGATGTCCTCGATGGCTTTTATTTTCTCAGCTGGCCGAGGCAACGGAGTCGGCGGGGGAGCAACCAAAGGTTGGGTAATGCGTGAAACTGCTAGGGATTTGAGAGATCCGGAAACTTGGCGCAGATCCTCCATTATGCCATTAAGGATTACGACGAGCTCATCCACTTTTCTTGTCAAGCTCTCAACTTTCTCTTTATCTTCGCTCATACGTCTTCTTCCCTTCAAATCCTTAATACTCAAGGAATTATTAACTGTTTTCGACTCTCCCAAGCTCAACTGAACAGGACAGTACAAGCACATGATAGAAGTCGATGGAAGCCAGAAAAGCGGAAGCGGCACAATCCTTAGAATGTCCGTCGCAATAGCAGCCATCATAGGCAAACCCTTACACGTCTACAACATAAGACAAAACCGCCCTCAACCGGGTCTAAAACCTCAGCACTTGGAAGCTGTCCTCGCAGCTGCAAGACTATGCAACGCTGAACTGGAAGGCGCAAAGCTGGATTCGCGTGAGCTCTGGTTCAGACCCAAGAAGGTGAGAGGCGGCAGCTTTGAAGCAGAAATCGGCACAGCTGGCAGTATCCCGATGTTGTTGATGACAGTGTTGCCCATTTGCGTTTCGGCAGAGCAACCAGTGCAGTTGCATGTTTCAAAGGGTGGAACAGACGTTTCACATTCCCCTACCATCAATTACGTACGGTTCGTGCTTTTGCCATTGTTGAAGCGAATGGGAATGAACGCGAATTTGACGGTTCACAAATATGGCTACTATCCAAAAGGGAATGGAGAAGTGACAGTGAAAGTTGAGCCCTGCAAACCTCTCAAACCTTTGCTTTTGGAGGATTTTGGCAATATGAAAGCGATAAAAGGAGTTTCTGTCTGCACGTTTCTGGCAGAAAGGAAGGTTGCGGAACGCCAAGCAAAAGCGGCAAACGATTACCTCAATGAAATAGGTCTCAAAGCTGATGTTCAGATAGTGAATGACAAATCGAATCCGTTTCAGAAAGGCAGCTCACTTGTCCTTTGGGCTGAAACTGATACAGGCGCCGTCATGGGAGGGGACGCAATAGGAGAACTGAAGAAAACAAGTGAAACCGTAGGAAGAGAAGCTGCTGAAAAACTATCGGCAGAAATCTCCGAGAAGCCCACAGTCGATGTGCACCTAGCTGACATGCTCATTCCATACGTGGCCCTAGTCCAAGGAAGATCAGCATACTTTACACGAGATCTTTCTGAGCACTTGCAGACTAACATTTGGCTTGCTGAGGAGATGTTGAACGCGAAATTCGCCATAGAGAGATTCAACAGGCTTTACAGGATTCGCAAAGACAGCTGAGTGAAAAGCAAGAAGGACTTTGGAAGAGCGAAGGTGCTATGCCATTTCTTTTCTGTTAGTAATCACTATACTCAGAGCCAGAGCTGCGATTAGATAGACGGCTTGAACGATGATGCTGGCAGGAAACTTTGGATAGAATTGATATATCTTCAATGGGCTTCCTTGGAATTCCATGACCGCGTCTTTTTGTGGGTTAATAACCTGAGTTGTTGATCCCGCAGCGTAGTTTGGCATGAACCAAGGTTCAACCCCGGCCAGTGTTATCACCGAACTCACGATCGACAGTATGAAGATAAACATGAAGAAAGACAGCAAAGTCGCAGCCATGCTGCTCTTCAGTAAAGAACTAAACAGAAACGTCAATCCAAGCACACAGAGCAGATACAGAAGAGCGTAAAGAAAGGATGCGCCTATTTCCCACGAGATGGTGCCGTAGATGCCCAGCAAGCCTCCTGCTCCCAATGCATAGTAGAATCCGATCGGAAGCAACGCTGAAATGAATGCGGCTGCGAACTTGCCGAGAACCAATGATGTTCGCTTCACAGGATTTGGAAAAAGCATGTAGCCAGTCTTATGCTCATATTCAGATGAAATTGCATCACCAGCAAAGAAAGCTCCGACGATGACTATCAAGCTATTGGCAAAGCTGAAAAACGTGGAAGCCCAAGCATCTTTCGGCAGTGCCACGTTGAGAGCGTATGGAACGACTATTAGAAGCAAGCCGGCTAAGGCTGCGATGACAAACACAGCGAGTAGACGCTTTCTTCTTAAGTGTTTCAAAAGCTCATACCGTGCTACTATGATTATGTGTTGCAGAGCGCCAACATCGTCAGACTTGTCTTTAGCCATGTCAGTTTCCCTCCTTGATAAGCTGAAGATAAACATCCTCCAGCGCCTCCATCGAAGGCCTAAAGGACGCTACTGGGGCACTCATCTCCTTGACAAGCATAGTCAGCAACTGAGCTTGGTCAGCTTCTGTTCCGTCAATGTTTATGACTAGGCTTTTTTCTTCAGCAGTGACAGTCTTTACTTTCTCCATTTTCCTTATCCTGTCAATCTCGGTGGGTTTCAACGGTCGCAGAAGGTCCACGTGAATTTTCCGTGCCTTAAAGAGGGTTTCAAGATTGCTGATGCTGTCGTAAGCAAGTAGTTTTCCTTTGTCAAGCAAGGCTACCTGATCACATGTCTCTTGGACTTCGTGAAGCATATGCGACGCCAGAAAAGCGGTCTTTCCTTCCTTTACCATGGTCTTGATTATTTCCCTCATCTCGTACATTCCACGCGGGTCAAGACCCAAGGCGGGTTCATCTAAGATGAGAATTGGGGGGTCATGCAGAATTGCCTGACCAATACCGAGTCTTTGCTTCATGCCACGAGAGAACTTGCCAATCCTCGTTTTCGACCATTCAGAAAGCTTAACAATCTCCAGCACTTGCTGAATCCTCTGTTTCAGATCAGGATCAGCCAAACCTCGAAGCTTCCCAAAATAGCTGAGAACCTCAACTGGAGTCAGATAATTGTAGAACTCCGGCGTTTCCACCAAAGCACCCACGTTTTTCAGTGCGCTTGTCGACTCAGTGTTCGCGTCATGTCCGTTAATGAACGCTTTTCCCCGCACTGGCCGAATCAGATTGCACAGTATTTTTATCGTCGTGGACTTTCCAGCGCCATTCGGACCTAAGAAGCCGACACAATGTCCAGCACCTATTTTCAGGTTCAAATCATTCAAAGCCAGAATTTTTCCGTAGTACTTGGTCAACCCTTCCGTGACTATGGCTTCCAAAAGCCCAGCCTCACAGATCTCAGCTAATATTTGGGAATGCTATGGTTAAGCCTTGCGGTTTGAGATCCGATGGAAAAGATAAAACCCGGTTCTTGGCTTAGCATTAGCAACTGCAAGAAAAGTGAAGGAAACTGATGAGTAGCTTCATCCGCAAGAAAGTCATTCAGGAATATTATTCAAAGAGGTCCAAGAATTATGATAAGCAGAAGAGAAGAACATGGAAATCTGGTAAAGGCTTTGACGATGAGATTGTGGACACAATAGTTGGCGGAGTAAGAGTCTCTGAGAACTCGGTTGTATTGGAAGTCTGTGTTGGCACTGGCAGAACGAGTCTTCCTTTGCTGAAAAGAGTTGAGACACACCTAGTAGGGCTTGATCTTTCAAAGGAAATGTTGAAGACCGCCAAAGAGAAAATGTCTTCCTGCAAGAAACGTTTCGACCTGGTCTTGGGAGACGCTGAGCATCTACCATTCAAGGAAGAGATCTTTGACGCCGTGATCTGTACGAGTGCAATGCATTACTTCACTGATCCTGATCAGTATCTGGCCAGGTTTTCACGTGTACTAAAAGAAAAAGGATCTTTTGTTTATGGTGACTTAACACTACATGAATCGGATGAATTGGGTTTTCTGAACAGGCTTGAAAGAACGGTTTCCCATGCTCATGAAAGCTACATGAAGCCCTCAGAAGCCAAGACAATGCTGGAGAATCAGGGGTTCGATGTCTGTGAAATGAGGACTTTTGCTTACCGAAAACCCATCGACTACTTGATGGAAGACAAGGGAAGCTATTTTGGAGTCAAGCCGCAAGCTCTTCATGAACTCTTGCAAACCGCATCTGAGAATGAGCGAAACCTGTATTCAGCGGACAGCAACGAATTAACCCTCTACTACACAATAATTACAGCAGTGAAAGAGAGTAGCACCTAGTGGTTTCATGCCTAAACGCTCAACAGCTATCAAAGTTCCAAAAACCTGCGGTGAAAAAACCATAGTTCTAGCCAACAAAATGAAAATAGTAGACAAAGAACTGAAAATCAAGAAAGATGACTGCTTCATTTACGTTCCAATACATCACAAGCCATCAGAAACCATTCTCAAAGCCCTCAAACGCCAAGTAACAAGCATGCAAGTTTCAACCAGCGTCTTCCAGAAAAAGCCGAAAAGAGTATCGACATATTCTGAATTGCTTGAGGGCAAGATTCCTAAGAGGCTCCAAGTGTCACTGCCCCATTCAGCCGACATAGTCGGAGACATAGCCATAATCGAATTATCACCTGAACTTCAAGAATACAAAAAAACGATGGGCGAAGCAATACTGAAAGCCTACAAAAACGTTAGAACAGTTCTTGCAAAGGCTGGCGCTGTAAGCGGAACATACAGGCTCAGACAGTTCGAAATCATTGCTGGAGAACCCAAAACAGTAACCATACACAAAGAGCACGGCTGCAAATTCCTCATAGACATTGCAAAAGTCTATTTCTCTCCTCGCCTATCATTCGAGCGCAACCGTGTGGCTTCTCTAGTAAAAGAGCACGAAACCATCGTGGACATGTTTACTGGTGTTGGCCCATTCGCCGTGCAGATTGCAAAGAAACGCGAAAACGTGGAAGTCTACGCCATTGAATTGAATCCTGACGCTTTTGATTTCCTGAAGAGAAACATCCGACTCAATAAGGTCGATGGCAAAATTCATCCGATTCTGGGCGATGCAAGGCAGGTCATCGATGATAAACTGACTGGAATTGCGGATCGTGTGATCATGAATCTGCCAGAAAAAGCGATTGATTTCGTCGATGTCGCATGTAAAGTGTTGAAACCTGACGGTGGAGTGTTGCATTTCTACTGCTTCGTTAATGCGTCCAATTCCTTGGAGGCTATGCAGCAAAAGCTCGCTGAAGCTGTCAAGGCTAGTGGAAGAAAAATCTGGAAGAGACCGCTGTCAAAGCTTGTCCGTGCGACTGCTCCGTATGAATGGCAGGCGGTTCTAGATGCAGAGGTTGTCTAGGCTTTTACCGTCAGTGTTATCTTCACTTCTTGTTTCGGATCTTTCAGTTTATTGACAAGCTTCCTTGACAAGTCCAGTGCCGCTTTGTCTGCCTTAATTGCTAATGTTCGTTTGCAGATATACTCGCTTTTTCTGATGACCATATCTCTTGGGTGAGTCAGGACCAGCCGTGAGCTTCCAAAAGCGTTCACGACCTCGGCTACTTCCCCAGCTTGGATCAGGATCGTCAGTTTCGCATTTTCTCTTTGTAGAAGCTTCTTGAACTTCGGATCAAGATCGGTCAACGCTTTGCTCGCGGAAACTGCGATTATGCAATCGCCATTCTTGGACAGGTCAGCATCCTCTGTAATTTCGAGCGTAGTCCTGTGTGTGGCTTGGATGTTTGTATGTCCATTAGCTAAGATGATTTCAGTCGCTTCCAAGACGTTTCATCTCAAATGCGTCGGAACTCTTCCATTTCGTTGGATGCTAGTCTTTACCCTGTGCGCAAGATTCAAGGTTATTCGAGGATTTCTATCGAATCGACCTTTCCGTCACTGTCCAAATCAAACCCTTGTATGACCGTTGCAAATGTGTCCTCACCATTATAGTTTTTCAGTGTTTTCTTCCAAAAGTTCGTCAGGGCCAAGACACAGGCTTTCGTGCCCACTGCCTTGTTTCCAGCCAGCACTATGATTCGTTTAGTCTTGTCCCAAGGGTTCACTATCTTCGCAATCAACCCAGCCGTGTCCGCCGCATAAACGCGCGAAGTTCTGTTTGAAACCATGCCTCCCAACAAGAAGCCTTGCTCAGAAGGTTGCATGTTGAACTTTATTGGCAGATGCCCGTTGATTTCCTGAGTGAGAACGTTGGTACCTGGACCACCTACCAGGATTAGGTTGTTTTTCTCTTCTTTCTCAACTTTAACGTCGACGTCGAGTTTTATCGCAAACTCATCGGGCATTTTGATGAACTGCCCGAGAAAGAACGTTAGATGTGAAGCGTAGTGTCCGTCTCTGGCGCTTGTTTTAAATGGTCCGTGAGGCGTTGGGCTACCTACGACTAATTTTCCTTTGAAGGTTCTGTCGCTTCCAATGAACTCTTTGAAGAATTCCTGAATGTGTTTTTCAGTGCTGAGCAGTGAGAGTCTTGGTATTTCCGTGTATTCTTGGGGGAGTTCGATGCCGAACGCTGGAGACACTGGCTTATAGTACTTTGCTGTTGCTCCCTTCTTTTCTTCCACTCTCGCGACCGTTATGGCTCCTGCCTTCATCAGTTTTCTCATGTGGTAATAGACCTTCTGCTCATGGATGCCCAATCGCTTGGCCACTTCGAGAGGATACATCTCTTCCTTGGAAAGCATGACTAGGATTTTCCAACCTAGATTGCCCAGAACCAATTCTAGGTCGTGTGGGTCTTGGACAATCGAGATCTCCTTTACTTGCTGTACTTTTCCATCTTCCTGCAGTAGCAGCTTCTTGTCCATGGTGGTCACGAGTATATGGTGAGGGGACCACTATAAGATTTTTGTTAATGGTTGACAAGAATATGAAGAGTTCCGAGCTGAATGATGTTGCAGCGCTGGAAAGGCTTTGAAAACTTTTTTAGAAGCAAGATTTTTGTCCTAAAAATGCTTAATAGCGCCAAAGAAACTTGAATAGGGCTTGTATAAACCGAACAAAACAATGAGGCCCAGTAATGTGCGGAATATTCGGCTGTATCCTGAAGGACGGAAAAGCTGCCCCCATCATCCACGCAGCTTTGAAACGACTTGAATATCGAGGATATGATTCAGTCGGCGAGGCTACCATAGACAATGGAAGGTTTTTCATCAAGAAAGATCAAGGGAAAATCGACGAGGTCCACAGAACCCACAACTTGGACGACTTGCCTGGCAGAATAGGCATTGGACACACGCGATGGGCTACTCATGGAGCGCCACTTCAGGTTAACGCCCATCCACATGTGGATTGCACGGGTAGCATCGCAGTCATCCATAACGGCATAATCGAAAACTTTGCAGAGTTGAAGCAGGAGCTAGAGAGCCGTGGCCACATTTTCAAATCCAAGACCGACACAGAAGTGATCGCTCATCTCATTGAAAGAGCCTTGGAAACTAACCCATCTTTAAACTTGACTGATGCTGTTCTTGAAACCGTGAAGAGGCTTGACGGTTCATTCGCGATTGCGGTTTTGTCTACGAAGGAGCCTGACAAGATTGTGTGCGCTAGGCACGAAAGCCCGCTTGTGGTTGGAGTAAATGACAACGCAATCTATTTTGCATCCGATATCCCGGCGTTCTTGCCGCTTGCGAACAAGGCAGTTATAGTTGATGATGGAGAAGCTGTTACGCTCTCGCTAAAAGGCTATGAGATCAGGAAAATCGCGGATTCAAGTACTGTTGTTCGAGAGCCGAAGCTTATCGAGTGGGCGCCTGAGATGGCTGTTAAGCAAGGATACGCGCATTTCATGTTGAAGGAGATTCATGAGCAACCGGCGTGCTTGCGGAACACGCTAAGGCTGCAGGAGCATTATCTTGATTTGATGGCAACTTTTCTTGACCGAGCACGTGAAGTGTACCTTGTAGCTTGCGGGACCTCTTATCATACGTGTTTAGCTTCGTCATACATGTTCTCTAAGCTGGCTTTCTTGGCGACCTATCCAGTCATAGCTTCAGAGTTCATTGAGCAGCATGGGAAATCAGTTAACATTGATAGTACCCTTTTGGCCGTAAGCCAGTCTGGTGAAACGGCTGACACTTTGGCTGCCGTGAACTGTGCTCGCCAAAGAGCCGCCACGGTTCTAGGACTGACGAATGTTATCGGCTCGACGTTGACACGTGTTTCAAGAGTTTACATTGGACAGCAGTCAGGTCCAGAAATAGGGGTGGCTGCAACGAAAACTTTCACCTCTCAGCTTTCCGTCATGGCTCAGACGGCCTTGAGGCTTGCCAAGAAGAGAGGTAAAGTCTCGCAGGACGAGATGGACTATCTTGCCGAAAGACTGGACAAAATGCCTGAAACGGTTGACGTGATTATTCGCACGCAGGAGGAAAAAGTGAAAGAGATCGCGAAGAAATACAAGGACGCAAAGGTCTTTTTCTTCCTTGGTCGGGGAATAAGCACAGCCACAGCATACGAGGGTCGACTTAAACTCATGGAAATCGCTTACGTACCCGCCATAGCTTTTCCAGCAGGCGAAAGCAAGCATGGGCCGATAAGTCTGGTAGAACCCGGCTTTCCAGTGGTCTTCATTTGCCCAAGAGATGACACGCATAAGACCTTAATCGGCAACATCATGGAAATGAAGGCCCGCGGAGCTTCAATAATCGCAGTCATAGAAGAGGGAGATGAAGAGATCAAGAGCCTAGCTGACGATTTCGTTGAGGTTCCAAAAGGTATTCCTGATGTTCTGTCGCCGATATCCTTCGTCATTCCGCTGCAGCTTTTTGCTTACTACATGGCTCTCGAAAGAGGCCACGACCCGGACATGCCTAGAAACTTGGCTAAGTCAGTAACGGTGAAATAGACAAAGAACGCAGGAAGTCAGCTTTAATTAGCGCTCATGACTTCCCGCGATTCCTTGTTTCAACATGCCAGTAATGCTGTTCTTGAGCTCCACGAAACAAGCGCTTAGACGCTTGGCGTCCTCCTTTGACATGCCCTGCAGAATGAGCTGTTTCTCAAATGCTCGCCTAGCCTTTCGCACCTGTCCACCCAGCGTAACATATGTCCAGAAAAGGCTGAGAGAAAGACGCGCTAAGTGGGGAGAAGACTTTATCAATGACGTAAGTATTGAAGCTGGGCTCGTCTCTGGCTGTTTCGATGTGGAATGAGAAGGGGGAAGATTACTCATCTTCTTCTTCTTCCTCTTCCTCTGTTTCTTCTCTCTTTCGCTCAAGTCTCTCGTGGATCTTTCTTTCGATTTCTTCGCCTATATGTTCTTTCCCAGACCCTCTTCCTCTGCCAACGCTTCTGAGCATGTCGCCCAGACTCGTGAAGGTTCGCATGTAGTCTTCTGTCATTTTGACAGCCACTTGTTCTGGCAACCCACCATTCCTGAGTTCCTTGTAGTATGCTGCTGCGGCCTTGCCCATGTTTCTCCCTGCTTCCTCGGAGAAAACAGATGACAGAATGCTCTTTATCAGCGCTGGAATCTCTGTGGAAACGACGCCGAGTATTTCCTTGACGTGTTCTGCCTCCATCTCATGGTTTTTTCCTTCTTTTACTATCATTTTTCTTCACCTCAAACACATAATGGAGTGATCACTCTAGTTAGGTGTTCTGTGCAAAAGTGACCAGAAAGTGATCAGCCTCTTTCAGCCAACTCGTAGATGGGAACTTGGCCCTCTGACTTCAACAGAACTCCTTGCTCTACCAGCTTTTTCACCCTTTCGCGCACTATGCGCCTGCTTGCCTTTCCCCGCATCGCGGTCACCTGACGCGTTAGGGCAGAAACGTTTAGCGCTCCTTTCACAGCCAATGCTTGGACAATGCATCTTGAAATGTCGTCCTGTGCAATCGGTTTTTGACGCAGGTATTTCTCAGCGTTCTTAAGCCGAGAAGCGATTTTCAATGGTTCGCCATACATGCCTATACCCATTCTTGTCAAACGCAACGAAGCCGCCAAACCCTCGTACTCTGGCTTTTCAAGAATTAGCTCTTCAAGAAGGTCAAGTCTGCGAATTATCTGGTCCAGTTTCTTGCTCAGTTCTTCTGCGCTGGAGTCAGCGTTTTCCTTGCGGCTCAAAACTTCTCTACTCGCTTTCGGTTATTAGTCCATATTTCTTATTTAACATCTTATTTTCAGATTCAAATACGTTAATAACCGACTCGGTCATTGTTTGGTTTGGTGCTCCAGATGGAAGTACCTGAATGGGAAAAGCTCATCCAGAACCTGACCAAAGAAGGTATTCTCCGTTCTCCAATGGTGATTGAGGCGATGCGAAGAGTGCCACGTGGTAGGTTTCTTCCTGAAAACATGCGGTCCTATGGCGCTGTTGACACTCCTCTTCCAATTGGCTTCGGACAGACGGCTTCTGCGCCACATAGCCACGGCTTTGTTGCCGGGCTAGGCGATACATGGTTTCAATAATGAATGAAGCCCTCGAGTTGGAAGTCGGCTGCAAAGTGCTGGAGGTCGGTGCGGGTTCAGGTTGGCACGCCGCCACGATAGCGGAGATAGTCGCGCCTCAGAATACCCCCAGAAGCATGTGGGGCCACGTTTACACTGTTGAGATCGTTCAGGGCTTGGCGGATCTTGCTAGAAGAACCATCATGAAGGCGGGGTACGGTGACCGAGTGACCATAATCCATACTGATGGTTCCTTGGGATATCCTGATGAAGCTCCGTACGATAGGGTTCTCGTGACCGCGGCAGCTCCCGCTGTTCCTGAACCTCTTATCAAGCAATTGAGGCCCGGCGGCATCATGTTGATCCCTGTTGGGAGCATCTCACTTTTCCAGAACCTTCTGAAAATCAAAAAAGGAAGTGACGGAAAGATTAAAGAAGAGAATCTTGGTGGAGTCGCCTTTGTCCCACTAACAGGGCGTCACGGGCACGTATTCTAGTGCTAGTCTATCGATAACTTTAGCTTGTAGGCTTCCATATCCAGGAATCCGTGTCCACTTATGTTCATGCATATGACCTTCTCTTCTTTGGCCTTCTCTGCTTTCAGTGCTTCGTCTATTCCAGCCCTAACTGCGTAACTTGACTCTGGCGCTATAAGCCATCCCTCGGATTGGATGAAGGTTCTTGCCGCCTCAAAGACTGCCTTTTCGTCTTTGGGATAGGATACTGCTCTCAGGAGCTTGTGATGCTTGAGCGCGCTCATGAGGGGTGCCGCGGCGTGATACCGTAGGCCATCGGCCTTTATCGGCAGCATTTCCGCCTTATGTCCAAGCGTATACATTTTAAGCAAAGGTGTATGCTCAGCTACGTCTCCGAAATCATACCGGTATTCACCTTCAACCAAGTTAGGCGCTACTTCCGATTGAGCAGCCAGAAACTCGCATTTTCGCTTCTTCTGCAGAACTTCGCCAGCAAAAGGCAATGCTATTCCACCGAAGTTTGAGCCACCGCCCAGACAGCCCGTGATCATGTCTGGTGAATCGTCAACAGCGTCAAACTGCTTTATGGTTTCCAAGCCTATTATTGATTGGTGTATGAGGACGTGATTGAGAACCGAACCAAGGCAATAGACGCTTCCATCATGTCCCTCGGCATACTCCAAGCCTTCTGAAACGGCGAGTCCCAGAGATCCTGGGTGATCTGGGTTTTGGGCCAACTGTTGTCGTCCGGTTTTCGTTTCCTTGCTGGGAGACGGATGTACTTTCGCGCCGAAGAGCTTCATGAGTGTCCGTCTGTCTGTTTTCCAATTGTATACGTTTCGTACCCAAAAGACTACGCAGTCAAGCCCCATCAGCGAGGCCGCATATGATAAGGCGCTGCCCCATTGCCCTGCTCCTGTTTCGGTGACTAAGGTCTTTTTTCCCTCTTTGGCTGCATAGTAAGCCTGCGCTAACGCGGTGTTGACTTTGTGCGAACCTGTTGGGGATAGATCTTCACGCTTGTAGTAGAGCCGTACTTTCTTCAATCCTAAGCGTTTTTCCAGTCTTCTTGCGCGATAAAGGGGTCGCGGGCGCCCAGCTTGAATGTACAGTTCTCTTATTTCTTCGGGAATTGGAATCCAGGGATCAGTTGACATTTCCTGTTTTAGGCATTCGTGAACCATTGTTTTTCCGAGAAACTCCATTCTGGAAGGACCTGTTTCAGGTTCTTTGGGTGGCGGCAGAGGTTCTGGCAAGTATGGAATAATGTTGAACCATTTTGAGGGCAGTTCATCTGGTGGGAGTGAGATTTGATTAATTTCCAAGTCATTTCACCATTTTAGAACGAATTATTAGGCTGGGATAGGAGTTAAAGATTTCCATTTGTGCAGCTAACCAAACCACTTTTCCAAAGTGGTCTTTCCCTTGAGTTTCCTGTTTCCTTCTTGGATTCTCTCTAAGGCTTTTCTGACACGCTCTTCTGAAAAATCCCGCTCTCTGCAGATGAAGTTCACTGTGCCTTCGACATCGGGTTCTCTCCACTCCACTCGATAATTGTCTGTAACGTTCGGATTCAGAAAAATCTCCCTGATTCTTTGGGGTTCAACAGGAAACTCCGCGTTTTTCACGTGTGGAACAGCGTTCTCTATGTTTCCGTACTCTTTTATCAATTTCAAGGCAGTTTTTGGCCCTAAACCCTCTATACCGTCAGGATTGAAGTCAGTTCCTATCAGTATTCCCACGTCAACCAGCTGCTCATACGTTATTCCACATTCCCTCAAAGTCTGTTCAAGATCCACGACTTCAGGCACAACCTCGACTGTGACGTTTTTACTGGGCAGTTTCCTTCTTCCAGAAATAGTTACGTTCCTTATCAGCTTGGGAGCGCCGAAAAGCAAACTATCGTAATCTTGGCTTGCACAATAGTCAGCGTCACCTCGCTTCGTCAAATGTGCCGCTTGCGCTTCTCCTTCGCTTGGAGCCTGAATCCACGGAATACCAATTAGTTCTAGGAGCCTTTTTCCATCGTCAGCCATGTAATCCTTCAAGTGAGAAGTGGCTTGAGCGTACACTCGAGCCTCCTGAATCTTGCCCTCTTTCAAAGCATGCTCATACATCACTTGCGCTTCTCGCTTTGCCTTGACTCGCCTCTGGATCTCGACCTCTTTCAACACCGGCGGAATCCCATCAAAAACGTATATCGGTTTTATGCCCAACCCTACGAGGTTGCTGGTTCTGTACAGCAAGCCGCTCAAGTGACTGGTCACCCTGCCATTACTGTCCTTCAGCGGGGTGCCGTCTGGCTGGCGAATTATGGCTAGAAACTGGTACAGTGCGTTGTAGGCGTCTATTGCCATGGATCTTCCTGCCAAATCCTCAAGCTTAACGATGGTCTTTGGGACTAGGTCACGGAGGTTGACGCCCAATGTAGCACCGTAAAATAGTGGTCGGAAACTCTGATAATAAACTTGCGAAAGCAAAACACACAAGATATAAGGAAGTCTTGCATTTACAAAAGCCGTCATCGAGATGGTCCCAATGACCGAGAAAACTGCAACAATAACCCTAGTTTCATGCACAAGCTGCGGCAAACCGATCCCGCCAGCAGTTGAGGCCACAAAGTTTCTGTGTCCAAACTGTGGAGAGATTCAGATAAAGCGTTGCAGGAAATGCAGAAAGTTCGGACGCCCATACAAGTGCCCGAAATGCGGCTTCACTGGACCATAAAGAGCAAAGGGAAGCGTTCGGAATGGGTAGTGTCATAATTACTTACAAGATATTTCCAACCGGTACCGAAGTTGACTTTGAAAAGTTGAAAAAGGATATTCAAGCTAGTCTGCCAGAATTCGCTTCAGCCGACGGCTATGGTGAAGAACCAATCGCGTTCGGCTTGAAAGCTTTGCTGGTTCAGATAAGGTTTCCTGAGGATAGATCCGGCTTGCTTGATGAGCTTGAGAAGAAGCTGGAGGCCATAAGTGACATCAGCCAATTGCAGACGCTCATGGTGCGGAGGACGAGCAGATAACCTTGAAGCATTGGCTAAAAGGTTTATATCTAAACGAAAGTTTCTACTTTGGGCGTAATTTGTCCGAGTAATCTTGGGAAGTGTTCTGTTTGAGTGAAGTCCAATTACGTGTTGGTGACGCAAGACAGAGAGACGTCGGAAGAGGTATTGCTCGAATCGACCAAAAAACCATGGAAAAACTTGGCATATCAGCTGGCGACGTGATAGAGATCGTGGGCAAAAGAACCACGTCAGCCATAGCGTGGCCAGCCTACAGCGAAGATCAGAACAGAGACCTTCTCCGCATAGATGGTTTTTCCCGCAAAAACGCAGGCGTAGCCATAAACGAGTACGTGGTCATAAGACCAGCCAAAGTCAAGAACGTCTTAAGCCTAACGCTTGCGCCTGTGGACATGAGGTTGAACGTTGATGAGGATTTCACGAATTTCGTCCGGAACCGCTTAATGGAACGAACGCTCGTTGAAGGTGACACCACCCTAGTCATGATGCTTGGACACGCAATCCCGTTCACAGTTAAGAAAATCCGGCCACATGGCATCGTGAAAGTGGCGGCTGAAACCAGGCTCACAATTCTTAATGAACCTGCTCCAGAGGGCAAAGGATTGCCTAGGACAACCTATGAGGATGTTGGAGGCGTACACGAGGAAATCCAGAGAGTAAGAGAAATGATTGAGCTTCCACTGAGACATCCAGAACTGTTTCAGAGACTCGGGATAGACCCTCCGAAAGGAGTATTGCTTCACGGTCCGCCAGGGTGTGGCAAGACCTTGTTGGCAAGAGCGGTGGCGAACGAGTCGGAGGCGAACTTTTTCTCCATAAATGGGCCTGAAATCATGAGCAAGTTCTACGGCGAATCAGAAGCTAGGCTCAGGGAGATCTTCCAGCAGGCTCAGCAGAACGCTCCGAGCATAATATTCATCGATGAATTGGACGCGATTGCTCCTAAACGAGAGGAAGTCACTGGCGAAGTTGAAAGGCGCGTAGTGGCTCAGCTCCTTGCTTTGATGGATGGCATGTCAAGTCGAGGAAACGTCATAGTGATTGGTGCCACTAACCGACCTAGCGCGCTGGATCCGGCGTTGCGCAGACCGGGCAGGTTTGACAGGGAAATCGAGATAGGTGTTCCTGACAAGCAGGGAAGACATGAGATCATTCAGATTCACACTCGTGGCATGCCCTTGGCTAAGGATGTTGATTTGAAGAAGCTTTCCGAAATAACTCATGGCTATACTGGTGCAGATTTGTCGGCGTTGAGTAGAGAAACGGCCATGAAGGCTCTTCGCAGGTACTTGCCGGAGATAAACCTTGAAGATGAGCGTATTCCCCCGAGTGTTTTGGAGAAGATGGAGGTGACTATGGATGACTTCGTTAACGGCTACAAAGAGGTCACACCGACGGCCATGCGTGAAGTGTACATTGAAGTGCCTACGGTTCATTGGGAGGATATCGGAGGTTTGGACGAGGCTAAGCAGGAACTGAAAGAAGCGGTTGAGTGGCCTCTGAAGACCCCTGAGATATTCAGTAGGCTCGGCATCAAGCCGCCGAAAGGAATACTCATCTATGGTCCGCCTGGTTGCGGTAAGACATTGTTGGCTCGGGGTGTTGCAACTGAGAGCGAAGCCAATTTTATAACGATTAAGGGTCCAGAAGTGTTTTCGAAATGGGTTGGTGAATCCGAAAAAGCCATACGTGAAGTCTTCAGAAAAGCGAGAATGGCGGCGCCTGCCGTGGTTTTCTTTGACGAGATTGATTCGCTGGCACCTCGTCGAGGTCTAGGGTTCTCCGACGGCGGAGTATCTGAGCGTGTTATAAGCCAGCTTCTAACTGAAATGGACGGGATTACGACTCTGCAGGACATTGTTATCATCGCTGCCACTAACAGGCCTGATCTGGTTGACCCAGCGGTTTTGCGTCCGGGAAGGTTTGACAGGCTGATCTACGTGCCTGAGCCTGACGAGAAGAGTAGACTGCGGATTTTCAGCATCTACACGAAGGGTATGCCTTTGGCGAATGACGTGAACCTTGTGCAGTTGACCGCTGCTACGAAAAACTATTCGGGAGCGGACATTGAAGCGCTTTGTCGAGAGTCGGCTATGCATGCGTTGAGGAAGGACTTAAGCGCTAAGGAAGTTACTATGAAGGATTTCGAGGAAGCGTTGAAGCGGGCAGGGCCGTCTGTAACGCCTGATATGGAGAAGTGGTACAGGGGTTTCATGCAGCAGGTTCGTCAAGTGCAAAAGCCTACGACTCCGGTTGCTTAGGAGAGAAAAACTGTGCACACGAAAACTTGGAAGATGCATCCGGCCTATCTTTTCCTACTGGAGACTTTGGCTAAGAAGGGAGCCATGGCTGACACTGACCTTTTTGAAGTATTGACTGAAGAGCTTAAGGATTTGGGCTTCATGGACTTCAATGAATTGTTGATGCGGCTGGAGGTCAGTGGAAAAATTCGTACGGGCTCCACGGTTCGCGGGAAAAGACGGGTGGAATTGATAGCTTAGGTGATGGGAGCCCGTCGAGTTGTAAGTGCTCGTTCATGAAAACAGTCTCAGACGTAATAGTCGTTGGAGGCGGACCGTGTGGTTCCTTCACAGCTTTGAATCTGGCAAAACACGGCGCAAACGTAACAGTTCTTGAAGAACATGAAGAAATCGGGGTTCCGTCTCATTGTGCAGGCCACTTAAGCATCGAGGGCTTGAAACGCTTAGGCTTGTTTCCTCTTCCTTCAGGAATTGTCGAGAACCTTTTTTGTGGAGCGACGTTTCATTCGCCGAATGGGAAGGCATTCCCAGTGCGGTTCTCTTCACTGGTAACTTGCACTGTCAATCGCAGTTTTTTTGACAAGCATCTTGCCTTGTTGGCGGAAAAAGCTGGTGCAGACTATCAGCTGGGTTCTCGTGTCGAATCCTTGGTTATCAAGGATGGCTTTGTCAAAGGAGTCATCGTTAACCGTGATGGGGATATTGAGGAATACGTGGCTAAGATAATTGTGGATGCTGAAGGAATATCTTCAAGGCTCTTGCGGCAGACTGGGCTAAGCGTGCTTGATCGTCGTTGGCTTGTCAATGGGGTAGAGGCTGAAGTGGAAAACGTCAGGAACGTGCAATCGGACAATGTTGAGGTTTTCTTGGGAAACGATTTTGCTCCGGGTTTTTATGGGTGGCTGATTCCGAAAGGCGATGGAGAAGCGAAAGTTGGGTTGGGCACAAGAACTGGAAACCCAAAAGAGCTTTTGCAGAGGCTAATGTCTGAACATCCAACGGCGTCCAAGAAGCTGAACAAGGCCATTATCAAGCATATGGCGTTTCATCCAATATCGCTTGGTGGACCTATCAAGGATGCTTCTTCGAATGGGTTTCTCGTTATTGGTGATGCGGCTTCTCACGTCAAGTCTACGACGGGGGGTGGCATAATCTTGGGTTTGACTTGTTCGGCTCTGGCTGCTGAAGCTGCATTGGAGGCTTTGCAGAAGGAAGACTGCTCCTCTACACGTCTAGGTTCCTACGACAAGAGTTGCCGGAAAGCACTGGGTTTTGATGCAAAGATCATGTTCAGAATGCGGAAGATGCTTGACGCTTTGTCAGACGCACAGATAGAAGGTGTAATAGACTTCTGTGGCAGATACGGCTTGGACAAGGTTCTGCTAAGTGTCAAAGACCTCGATTTTCAAGGCAGGCCAATTCTGCGCATCTTGAGAAATCCACGGGTGTTGATGGCTTTGAGCTACCTTTTCCGTGTTTATCTGTCTGCGAATCCTTAAAATCTGTGAAGAAACAAACTGGAGAGACGGTTGGAGAAGCGCATGAGTGAGTTTCGCTATAAGCAGGTTATCGTTTTTCGTTCTGATCTAAAGTTGAGCAAGGGTAAAACTTCTGTTCAAGCCGGTCACGCGGCGGTTTCTGCAGCGGAGGAGACTCGCAAGCATCATAGGGAGTGGTGGGAGGCTTGGTTGTGGGAGGGGCAGCGAAAAATAGCTGTCAAGGTGAAGACCGAGAAGGAGTTAATGATGCTGGAGGAGCAGACTAGGGATTTGGGTTTGCCTTGTGCTTTGATCGTGGATAGAGGATTGACTGAGATTCCTCCGAACACGGTGACTTGTCTGGGAATCGGACCAGCGCCTGCCGAAAGAGTGGACAAGCTTACAGGCAAGCTTCCTCTTCTTTAGAGAAAGGACGTAACCCAGATTGCGTGTTCCTGAGCTTGAGAAGTCACTTGGTATTGAGGCTTATGTAACAGGTTCTCAGGGCATTGGTGGAGTAATCAGGCAACGCGTTGAGGATTTTGCTGTTGAGGAAGTGTTGGTTGACGGTTCCAAAGCCGAGATAAGCCCTTCGGGTAATATTGTTAGGCAAGGGGTTTTGGGGTCTTCCGGAGCTAGGAACAGGTTTTTGCTTTGTGTTCTGGTCAAGCGGGACTGGGACACCTTGTCAGCGGTGAAGACCGTTGCTGACCAGCTTGGAATAAGCATGGGTCGCATCAGCATTGGAGGCATGAAGGATGCTAGGGCCGTCACTGCCCAGTATGTCACGGTTGAGGGGGTTTCTGCTGAAGAGGTTAGGCGAGTCAAAGTTAAGGATATTGAGCTTCGTCCGGTTGGTTATTTCCACAGCGAACATTCATCTTACTATGTGTTGGGTAACAGTTTTCGTATAGTCATCAGCGCGATAGGGCACACGAAAGACGCGGTCAAGAAGCAGATTGCACAAGCTACTAGGGGGTTTGGCTCGATTGGTGGTGTTCCAACCTTTTTTGGTCACCAACGATTTGGCACAACTCGTCCGATTACCCACTTGGTCGGGAAAGCAATCGTCAATGGAAACCTCGAAGGGGCGGCTATGCTTTTTCTAGCCAAATCTAGTCCAGATGAGCATCCTAGTTCAAGGCTGGCACGCGAACAGTTGCTGACGACTGGAGACTTTAAGCGGTCCTTGCAGTGTTTTCCGAAGCAGTTGCGTTATGAACGTTTGATGCTTGCTCATTTGGCTGAGAAACCAGAAGATTATACTGGAGCTTTCAAGAGGCTGCCGGTGAAGTTGCAGAAGCTTTTCATCCAGGCGTATCAGTCTTACCTGTTCAACAGGTTTTTGAGTAAGAGAATCAAGAGCAAGATCCCGTTGAATCGGGTTGAGGTGGGCGATTACGTGGTAGGCGTGGAGCGTTCTGGGTTGCCCATGGTAATGGTGCACAAGGCGGTGAGTGCTGGAACCCTAGGGGAGATTAACAAAGCGGTGGAAGCTGGGAGAATGCGGCTGGCGCTTCCTCTCGTAGGTTTTAGGCGAGAAGCCTCAGGCGGATGTCAAGGAGACCTTGAGAAAACGATACTGGAGAAAGAAGAAGTCAAGCCAAACGATTTCAGAGTCAAAGGACTGCCTGAACTCTCTTCAAGAGGAGAACTGCGTGCTGCTTTGACGCCTTTGAACGATTTCTCAGTGGGCAGAATTTCATGCAGTCCGGAGGATCAGGCGGAATGCAGAGCTGAACTGAGTTTCCTTCTTTACCGTGGCTCCTACGCAACGATAGTTCTGAGGGAGATAATGAAGCCGCGCGACCTTGTTGGAGCGGGTTTTTGAGGATTCGCCATGAATTGAATGTCTTGCTAGGACGACCCTAATAGAATCTGGAAACTAAGGAAAAAGTGATGGTAGGCTGAACGAGAAATCAACCGAAAACTCTAAATCCGTTGACATCGGTTCTTTTTCGAAAGAATGTTTTGGGCCGGTAGTTCAGCTGGTATGAACGCCTGACTTGCACTCAGGAGGTCTGGGGTTCAAATCCCCACCGGTCCACATGTTTTGAAGAAGGGAGACAGAATCTCTGGGTTTTGGGTCAATCTTTGGCGGCTTGTTGTTTAGAATACTCTGCAGGTAGAAAACGACTGAGTTGAATTGATTCTCATGCTTGTGGCTTCGAAAAATAGAAAAAGTGAGTGGGTGTTTTTGTCAGCTTAGATTTTTCTCTTGCCTAGGACAGATCTGAATGATTTTCCGCAGCATTGAAACAAGCCGATTGTGAGCTCTGTTCTCTTGCCACTCTTGTCTTTTCGACCAGCCATCTTCCAAGTCTTTTTAGGAGTACTGACTTCTTTCTTGCATTTAGGGCATTTAGCCATTTACATCATCACTGTGACCGTTACATCGTACCATGGATAAAACATTTTCCACTATGAG
>CAZCRE010000004.1:26431-27580 GCA_964501075.1 uncultured Candidatus Bathyarchaeia archaeon | reverse complement strand
TCTGTTTCCTTGCAATTCTTATATGATGGAATTGACTTTTAAGCAGACGGTTAGCAACAGCCATTAAAGGATCCTCCGGATGGAAAACAAGGCTTGCAAGAAAAGAAAACATCCATAGCCATACCTGCTTCTGTCGTTTCCGACACGCCCCACCTACGTGAGAAAACATCAAAAATCGGACTGATCGGGAGAGCTGCAGCCATATTCAGAATCAACGAGATTATTGTCTATCCGGATGATATGAAGGTTGATCAGACAAGAGAGATGAGTCTGATTGCGCTCTTGCTTTCTTACATGGAAACTCCTCAGTATCTGCGAAAGGAGCTTTTCAAGCTGCAACCAGAGCTGCAGTTTGCGGGCATACTTCCACCATTGCGAACGCCGCATCACCCGTTAAACAAGAAAATCAGAAGCTTGAAAATAGGAGACTACCGCGAAGGTGTAACACTGGCCAAAGCAAATGAGGGAACGCGGGTTGACATCGGTGTCGAACAGCATGCTCTGATCCTGAACAAGCATTTGCCAGTTGGTAAACGGGTCACTGTGAAGATTGTAAGAATCGGTAAGCAAGTTGAGGTTGAGCTTGCAAGTCGTGACGAAGCGTCTGAATACTGGGGGTACATTGTTTCTATGGAACGCCGCTCTCTCAAAGAGATCGCAGATAGAAAGAGGTTTGACCTGATCATTGCCACATCCAAGAACGGTGCACTAATCAATGACGTTGCTGACAAACTGACAGAGAACTGGAAGGTGGCGAAAACAATCCTTTTGGCTTTTGGTGCGCCAACGCGGGGATTGTACGAAATAGCTGAGAGTGATGGTTTCAGCCTTGATGACGTTGCGGATTTCGTCGTTAACACTGTTCCGAGGCAGGGCACAGTGACTGTGCGGACGGAGGAAGCGTTGATCGCGTCGTTGAGTGTTTTAAACTGTCACATGTTTAAGGCTTAAATGCCTGTTTTGCTATTCTATGGTCATGATATTTGACATTGCGATGCCCTTGACACTTCTCCTAGTTACGTTGGTGGCCATGTTTTTGAGCCAGAAAGCTGGAGCAAAGTTGAAATCCAGTTTGGAGGAAAGAGAGATGACAACAAGAGATGTCGTTTTCCTTGCAGCGGGGATGGCGATCGTCATTTCTATCATTGC
>CAZCRE010000004.1:15104-26331 GCA_964501075.1 uncultured Candidatus Bathyarchaeia archaeon | reverse complement strand
CATGTGCGATTTTCCAGTCATAGTTATAGCATGAAGGCTCAATGTGTCTTCTTCAGCCAGCCTTCCTATGGTTACAGTATCGCCACGCCTGACTGCGGTCTTCATTTTTTCAAGCAGAAGGTCAATATTTCTCAATCTCGCTTTGAACAAAGGTGAACTGAGTACTTCGGCATGTGCCTCATCAGTTTTTACGTCTGATTGGATTGGCACTATTACCATTGAAAAGTCCATACTTGCAGGTGTATCCAACCGTTCAGCGTATGACCTGCCCTCTTTGTCAGCGTACCAGATCGCGAATTTCCCGGCAAGGCTTCTTGTCGCGGAGCCTGCGCCCAGCCTTACGATTTCTGAAAGCTGACTCATGTCGAATTTGAGGTCAAGAGCCTTGTATGCTGCTAGGCCGAGTGCTGCAAAACCTGAAGCTGAGAAGCCCAAGCCTTTGCCTGTTTTGAGGTTGTTTTCGGACACTACCTTGAATTTGCCGCGAAATCTGGCTATCGTTTTCAGCTCATTGAGAACGATTTCAACTCTCTGTTTATCTGCTTCATTAGGCTCCTTCTTGTTGATCATTATCTCGTTCTCTTCCAGAGCGTTTGATGTTTCGACGGTAGTTGTGGTTGACAGGGCTTCAATGCAAACAGAGATACTGTCGTGGTACGGTATCCTCTGTTTCGGCATCTTTAGTCCGTGATATTTTATCAGTCCCTGTATTGGGTGGGCTATTGCGGTGGCTTTCAACGTGATCAAACCAGTAACAAACCAAGCTATGAACTAGAAAATACGTTAAGGTCGAATCTATAAAAGAAGGGCGGTTGTTATGGTTTTAACCGAATAGTGCTCCGAGTCCTTCGAGTGCTGCTTCTTCCTTGTGCTTGTCCTCTTCTTCCTTCTTCTTTTTATCGTCTTCTTTCGGCTTGGCTTCAGTTACTGGAGCTGCTGCTGCGGGCGCTGCCGCGGGTGCCGCCATCATTGTTGAGGCAGACTTTATTGCCTCGTCAATCTTGACCTCGGCTAAAGAGGCTACCAATGCCTTGACTCTTACGACGTCGGCGCTTATGCCTGCAGAAGCAAGAACTTGCGTTAGACTTTGCTCGTTTATTTCTTTTCCAGCTTTGTGAAGGAGCATTGCAGCGTAAACGTATTCCATACTTTTTCACCTCTCAAATCAGCTATTTTGACTCTTTTCAGTTTTCTGTTCAGGCCCTGCCTTTTCTTCTTTGATGGGCAATCGACTACTTAAACTTAGCATTTCGGTGTGTGCTTTTCTTATTAGGTCTCCTATCGTGTCCTTCGTCGGTACTGCCGCGTTTATGGAAAGCGCATAGGCTTCTCTGTGCGCGACTTGCAGAAGCGCAGTAATACTGTCAGTTGTTGGATAGGCTATGCTTAAGGATAAGGCAAAGGCTTCTGCTTGGGCTGAACCGATGCTTTGCTTGGTCTTGTCAACATCTATTCTGAGCTGGTCTTGCGTTATTATCAAACCATTATCATACACGAAGTTCATGGCAAGCCCGCTTTCAACAGGCTTTATTCCAAGCTTTGACAGAACGCTTGCAAGCCTTTCATCTATCACTTCACCCTTTCTAACGACTAGTGTGTCTCTGCTTACCCAGACACTTCCTGACTCGATCCTTGTTGGCAGGCCAGCTGCATTTAGCTGGCTTATTATTGGGCCAGGAGGTTGACCAGTGTTTCCTGATGGCACTACTACGTCAAAAGCTGCTATGTCGCCTGATTTTGCTGCCGTTTTTACTTTGCCCCTTTCTAGAGTGAGGGCTAAGTTGAACGGGTTTAAGTCTGTGAATAAATAAACGTTTGATCCTTCTAGGTGTTCTTCGAGTTTTTTCAGGTCTGGTTTATCTTTGCAGTTTTCGATGGCCATTTTCATAAGCTTGTTTTTTATGACTCTCATAAGCACTGTGCCTGCGAGGTTTTTCTTGAAAGCTTGCAGTTGCGGGGCTCTGACTTTCTGTAGGCTGGCGATTCCGACGATCTTGTGTTGGTTTATCAGCTTGGTTATTTCGTCGACTTCGCCGATTTTTTCCTCTAGAACTTGCTGTGATGGCATTGGTTTCCTCTCTTATGACTTGATTTTTACAGGTGTGCCCATCGATGTTTTTATGATGGCAAACTTGATGTTTTTCATTCCTTTTTTGAGTTTCCCTTCCAAGACCCTCAGGATTGTTTGAATGTTTTCGGTCAGTTCCTCTTCTGTCATGTCTTCGGTTCCGATGCGGCACTGGATCATGGGTTGACTGCGTGTTCTCACGATTATTGTCTTGCGATGCTTATTGAGTAAGCTTGCTATGTCAGCAGACGGTGGGACAGGTATGGGCATTTTTCCTCTTGGACCCAGAATCGGGCCTAGGATTCGGCCCACTGACTGCATTAATGGGGCTTCAGCTATGAAGAAATCATAATCGTTGGCTAGCTTTCGCAGTTCCCGTTTCTTGCCAGCTAAGCCTTCAAGTTCTGCTTTTTCGACTACGTGGTCTGCGTTGGCTTTTCTTGCCTTCAGCGCCAGTTCTCCTGAGGCTATTACACATATTTTGTTAGGTTTTGCTGGTGAATATGGAAGTTCTACTATTTCTTGGATCTTGCCCTCAGCCGACTTCATGTCAACGTCTTTGAGGTTTAGAACTAGCTCTACTGACTGGTTGAATTTTCTTTTTTCTGATTTTTCTTTTGCTTCCTTGACTGCTGCTAGTATGGTTTTTTGGTCTAAGGGCATCTTTATGGCCTCGTGTCAATGAGGGAATGTAGTGCGATTATAAAAATATTCTCTTGTGTTTAGCCTTTACTATTCCCGACAATGGAACTCGGATACAATCTAACCTCAGTCGTAACCACGGCTTAGGCTTAAATTCCACGTCCTCGCGCCAACGAGAATCCACTACAAAATCCACAGTTTGAGGAGATTCTGCGAAAATCTGTGTGATCTGCCTGTTTTCTCGGTTCTTGATCAGTTCCTGCCTGCAAAAAACGCGTCCTTGACGATTGGATAGCAAAAATGAAAAGAGATGTTTTCTTCGCTAGGTCACATGCGAAAGCAGAGAGGCGTGAAAGAGAAAAGGAAAGTGTGTTTGGTGCACTCGACGACGGTGTTTGAGTGCTATGCTACTGGTGGCTAACGGGCAGATTCGTCGTTTTCCATGATTCCCCAGATGTTTCCTTCAGGATCCTTGAAGTAGGCCATCCAACCAACGCCTGGGACAGCCGTCTTTGGTCTGATAATTGAACCACCGTTGCTTTCAACTTTCTTTACGTACTCGTTGACTGAAGGAACATCAATTGTGTTTACTGTTGAAGGTTCAGCTTCAGTTCTTTTTGCCAATCCACCGTCAATGCCAGGTTCTTTTTCTTTCCCAGTCATTATCAACCAGTAGTCAATAGGTCCTTTCCACTTTTCGATTTTCCAACCGAATACTTTCTCATAGAACTTGATAGCTCTTTCAGGTTTTTTCGCGTCTATCTCGAAATGAATAACTCTTGGCAATTCTTTCACATTGTTAGACAAGTTTACACGTTTACACTTGTGCATTATCTAGTCTTTGCTGAACAGTTCCTCGTGTTTGCCTTCATCTATTTCCTTTTGTATCTCGCGTGGGTCTTTGCCTTCAGCCGTGATCCCCATGCTAACACAGGCGCCGAGGATTTCTTTGGCTGCGCTTTTGAGGTCTCTTGACAGCAGTTCTGGGCGCTTCATCTTGGCTATGCGGACCACCTGCTCAAGCGTAAGGTTCCCAACTTTCGCACTATGCGGAGTCGCCGAGCCCTTCTCAATCTTCAACTCACTAACTATCAAAGCCGAAGTAGTGGGCGTTCCAATAGTGACCTCAAAACCTTTAGTGTCAGGGTCAACAATCACCTTGACTGGAACCTTCATTCCAGCATAATCCTTGGTTAGCTCGTTTATCTTGTTCACAATCATCATTACGTTAACGCCTAGCGGGCCTAATGTCGGTCCCAAGGGTGGTCCAGCATTCGCTTGCCCTCCGGCGACGAGCAACTCTACAACTTTCTTGTCAACCATCTACGTTTCACCACTTTCTCCTCTATCTTTCTCCACTATCTTCACATAGTCAGAATTAACCGTTATCGGCAACGTGAAGCTTGCCTCCAACAGCTCCAACGTCACTTCCGCCTTGGCTTTGTCGATGCGCGTTATCTTCGCGCGCATTCCCTTGAAGGGTCCGCCTGTAACTTCAACGATGTCTTCCTCGCTTAACTCGTCAATTACCGGTTTTCTAACGATGTACCTTTCAATCTCAGAAAAGCCCACGATGCCTGGGATTCTTGAGCGAACGTGCCTGACACCTGCAATGGCCTGTTCCACGAGGTGAGGCCCTTCAGCCTCTACGAAAACGTATCCTTTCAGAGCCTCAGGAACTAAAATGGCTCTTATTGGCACTTTTTCCATCCCCACTTTCGCAGCTATAAGCCTGGCCACGTTCTTTTCCTGACCGGTGGTTGTTTTTATAGCGAAAATCTTCGTTGCGGAAGCTTCATTCTTCTCCATGAACGTTTTCTTCCTTCTAGCCTGTCGTGGAATAGCCGGGCTGTAAGACAGAAGACAGCAGTTTGATGACAAACCCGATTAATCCAATTGCGCCTATGCCTAGAAAGCAGATCCTTATCGAGAGCCAAAGCTCAGTTCTTCCTGGTTTCACAGCGAGTTTCAGCGTTCTTGCGCATTGAGCTAGGAACGATCTTAAACCCATGGTTCATCGCACACTCAACATTTCAGATCGAATATAAACGTTGCTGTAGCAAAGCTCTGAAGAATAGAGCAGTACATTTCTATTAACTTTTCCTTTTTGCGCAGACTAGGCTTTATCAAAGGGCAAACCAATTTCGTCAAGCAGTCTAACAATGCACGGTTTGTCTTCACCCTTAATCCCTTTCCAATCCAGAACAGCATGATCAACTCTCTCTAGAGTCCGCTCTACACATTGCTTGAGCATTTCAGCATCCAGCTTTGAAATAGCATATTTCGGAATTATATGTCCAAATGCCAGCTTGCTTTCCAAAGCTATCTTGGTGAACTTGGCATTATAGTGGGGCCCACCTATGCCTAATACGGCTTTGGCTGGATGATCCCCAAAACTTGAACATGCACTTATTGTGGCTCTGGCAACGACATCGGCCGCCCTCAGATCGGCCCATTGCCTTGGCGAACTACCCAGCTCAGCGAACATTGTCGGCACGTCCAAGGATGGCCCGTGATGAGTGCCCTCATACGAAACCTCATAGTCAAGCTGCAACTCCAGTTTGAGCTGCGCCATGACCGTTAATGCCTCGCGCATAGCGTTTGCAGGTGAAAATGAGACCTTTCTTGAAAGCCCACCTAGTTCTGCTTCACTCAGGTTTCCTGATGTGTGAACTGATAGTGTTGGTGTCCCGCTTTCGCTGCTGTGTCTAGAAATGAAGATTATGAGTTCAATGCTCGTGAAATGGTCAGTTAGGTTTTGCGCATAGATGGATTCTTCGTGCAAGGTTATGAGTTTGACCTCTCTATTGTTGACGGTTAATTTGTGAACAGGGGTTTCTTGAAATTCTTCAGAGGTTCTTTCGAATTGGCAGTTGTTTAGAATTTGGTTTTTGATGTTTAGACTTGCGATGTCCTTGTTTGATGAGACTATTAAAATGATTGTTTTTCCCCTCTGACTGTTCTAGGAATGAACGGCAAAATAAGTTTGCACCAAATATGATGGACTTGCGGACTGGTTGTTAGTTCATTGCTATGTCTGCTTGGGTTTTAAAATCGTGACAAAATCCCTTTGATTGGAGAAAAGCTTTATTACAAAAGAGCAGGGTTTGGTTTGAGAAAGGTGAGAATATGCACCTAATCAACTTTGGGAACTTGACCGGTCAACAGCTCACCGAAATGATTGACAAGGGCATCGAAATCAAACACAACCCAAAAAAATACGAAAGTGCATTAGAGAGCAAATCTGCAGCACTTATTTTCCAGAAAACTTCAACAAGAACCAGAGTCTCGTTTGAGGTCGCAATGACTCAGCTGGGCGGCCACGCACTCTTCATAGATTGGCGGACAACAAACTTCGCAATGGCCGACATATCTGATGAAGTGCAGTACCTCTCGCGCAACGTTGATTGCATAATGGCGAGAATGATGAAAAACGCGGACTTAACGAGAATGGCAGATGCCTCGCACGTTCCAGTAATCAACGGGTGCGACGAGAAGTATCATCCCAGTCAAGCCATTGCTGACTTGATAACGGTCAAGGAGAAGAAAGGCAAGCTTAAGGGTGCAAAACTCGTTTACATTGGCATCCATAACAATGTCTGCAACTCGCTGATCGAAGGATGCACAAAAACAGGAGTCAAAATCACCACAGTGACACCGATCTTCAATGAACCAACAAGAGACGACGACCTCTTGAAGAAAGCAAAGAAAACAGGGCTTTGGGAAACCAATCTGGACGTTAAAGCAGCGGTCAAGGACGCAGACCTCGTCTACACAGACACATGGGTGGACATGGAGTTCTTCACTGACCCTAAATATGCTTCTGAAAAGGAAAAACGTGTAAAGCTCATGATGCCTTATCAGATAAACAAAGAGCTACTAAAAGGAACCAACGCTTTCGTCATGCATGACATGCCCATACACAGGGGATACGAGATTACCTCCGATGTCATAGAAAGTTCGAAATCCGTGATATACGAACAAGGCGAGAACAGGCTCTACTCAGCGAAAACAATATTCCTAAAACTGTTGGACAAATACTAAAAGATCAGACCTGCAACTACCTCAATATCATTTCCACGAATTTCTCTGGATCAAACTGCTCCAAGTCATCATAGGCTTGTCCCGTTCCAATGAACAAGATAGGTTTTTGAGTCACGTATGTCACGCTTAAAGCTGACCCGCCTTTGACGTCAGCATCAACTTTGGTCAGTATCGTGGAATCTATGCTTACTGACTTGTGAAACTCCTCAGCTTGCATGACCGCATCGTTGCCTGTAAGCGAATCCACGGTTAACACCGTCATATCCGGCTTGACAACTCGTTTGATCTTTTCAAGCTCGCTCATCAGGTTTCGATTCGTCTGCATCCTTCCAGCCGTATCAATCAAGACCACGTTTATTCCATGTGCCTTCGCATGACTTATCGTGTCATACGCTACAGCTGCTGGATCTGCACCGTATTTATGCTTGACCATTTTTATGCCAAGCCTCCTAGCATGCTCTTCCAGCTGCTCAATTGCGCCAGCACGATAAGTGTCGCTGCAAGCAAGAACAACCGAATAGCCCCTCTTGTTGAAGAAGCGCGCCACTTTGGCTATCGTAGTGGTTTTTCCGGTGCCATTTATCCCAACGAAAACCATAGTGTAGGGTTCTTTTTTCCTGCGCTTCGCTTCAACGGCCTTCAACAAATCAATTCTTTCATTCGTAAGCATGACGCCCAAGAGCACGTCTCGAAGGTTTTGCTCCACTATTTTTCTTCGATCCTCAAGCCTTTTGACCTGAACCCCGTTCAGCCGTTTCTCCATCTCATCACATATTCTTTCTGCCACGGGGAAGGCAACATCATTTTCCACAAGACTCATCTTAAAATCAGAAAGTATGGGCCGCAGATTTTCGCTTTTAAGCTCGGCGGTCGTGACCTTACTTACTAGTCCCTTTAGCCCTTTCTTGAGCTTCTCAAACATTTACCGGAGGATTCCCCTCTCGCATTTCAGCTATTTGCGCTTCGATTTTCGTTCTGTCTTCATTAATCTTGTCCACCACTTGACTAAATTGTTGTTGAAGCAACATCCTTGCCTTGTCAAGGTCTTCGAGCCGTTTCTTCACAACCTCTTTTGCCTCTGGCAGAGCCTTCTCAACTGAAACGCCTGCACCTATTCCCACGATCAGTTTATCAGTGTTCCCAAGTCTTGCTTTAACATAGGAGCTACCACCTATCGGGACAAGAAGCTCAGCGTTCTCCTTTTCTTTCCCCAAATCCTCAAGCGTCATACTCGAATAGGTCAGATCCGTGATGACAGCATTAATCATGTTGAGCCTAGACTGAATAGTCTCAGCTGTCTGCTCAAGAAAACGCAACTCAACCGTTAACTTACGGAACTCTTCCTCACTTTTACTCGCCAACTTTCTCTTCTCCAGTCACAAGTTTCTTCAACATTGGATTCACTATCTCTTCCGGTGGAACTTCCTCGACACTCAATATCTTCACGTGAAAACGTTTGACGCGGTGTCTGCTACCTAGTTCAGCGTAGACCTTCTCAACAGCATGCTCTGGCTTGGCAGCTAATATCTCTTGTTTGAATGAGGTTTCCAAGTTGGGCTTGTGGATTTCACCTGTTACTCTGAAGACTTTCAATTTCTGCTTCCTCCTTGACAACATCCAAAGCATTCCCAATTATAAACATCTCGGGTCCAGTTGTTAATGAACCCACAATGGCTGTATGGCGATTGCAGATCAGACCTGCTCCGACGAACGGTATTCCACAGTTGATTGTGCCTACATCAACAGGAACCTTGAACGTGTCTTCCAGAAGTTTTCTTTCAGAATCCGTAAGCAAGGGATGGGCCAAAACCCCCTTGTTTGTTGCAACCGCTAATGAACCCACGTAAGGGAGACCAGCGATCTCGCCAGTGACCGTTTCGACCCCCAGAGTCTCAGAGATCCTCCGAATATCGTTCTCTCTCAACCGAGGATCAACGACAGCGCCACGATCGTTCGCCAAGACTAGGTTGCCATATGCGGTCTTCTTGGTTTCCATTACCGCGATGTTCCCTTTGAAAACAGACTTGAGGGCTTCAAGTTCTTCCTGTCGAACATAGTTTGGAAGCAGTATTCCATTTGAGTTTGCGCATGCCAAGGCTCCGATCAAGACTGAAGCGCCAATTGTTGAATGAACCAGTTTGGTTTTGAGCCACTGCGCCAGTCTTTCAGCCTTCTTTAGGGGAACGTATTTTGGAATTATCACAATGTCATCTGTGGCTAAAGAGTAAACGCCTACGTTAACGCTTCCACCTAGGCTGGACAGGTAGATGGCCAAGGATCAGTCTCCTTCAGCCAAATAAACAGTCACATTGCCTTCCTTATCTTTTGCAGCTCTAACACGGATTTTCCTAGGAGGCTTCTCTATTCCTCGACTCCACATTCTCAAGTTTACTTCGTTGCTGATGATAAGCCTGCTTACTTCTTCTTCCTCTTCCCCGGTCTCCTTACGATACTTCAGCTTCATATGCTTGGTGATAAAAGATTTCAGCATTCGCATGGCCCTTGGTGCCCGCCTTCTCGGGGGCGTGATCCAAGCCTTGCCCAAAGGAACCGTGTAGAATTTCTCCTCCACTATTTCCTCTTCTTCCGCTGCCTTCTCTTTTTTCGGCTTTTTGGCCTTCTTTTCCTCGGCGAGTTCTTCTTTCTTCTCTTCCGCTCCTTCTACTGCTTCAGGCTTTTCCTCTGGAGCTTCTTCCTTGGTCCCTTCTTTTTCAGCTTCTTCAGCTTTCGGCTCTTCAACGGCTTCAAGTTGTTCTTCCGACACTTCTTTTTCAGTTTCTTCTTTGACTTCCTTGTCTTTGAGTTCTTTCTCTTCTTTCACCATTGACAACTCCTCCCTTCTAGGCTCTCAACTTTCTTGCCCGCCATTGTCGCCGCTTCGGGTGAGTTCTGAACTCTCCGCCTGTCCTAGATATCACCCATGTTGGCACTGCTCTCTTCTGCTTCCCAGCGCTCGCTAGTCTCCGTTTTTTCGCTGCCGGTTTGTTTCTAGCCATGTTCACTTCCTCATTATTTTCGGTTCACGTTTGCGTGACTGCAACTGCGTGAGTATCTGTCTCAACTGCCCGTCTGACAAGGGTATTGGAATTTTTCCTTGTTGTGCAAGTTGGATTAGTTGCAACTCCAACTGCTCGGTAAATTCCGATCGAACCATCTTCAGGGTTGTTAGCCTTTGCCGAGCCTCTGGGCTCAAGATGCTCCTCAGCAGTGCCTGTTTCTGCATCTCAAGTCGTTGCTGTGCTTGAGTTTCCTGCTGCTCATCAACTGTTTGCCGTCGTAACGCTGAAAGCTTTCTTTTCCGAAGCTCTTCCAGCTCCTCATCGGACACCTCATTCACCTTTCTGATACTTCGCTAATTCTGGGATCTCCTTCACTAGTTCCGTGCAGAGCTCATCCGATAGCTCCTGCAGAAGCTTTCTTCCTTCTTTCGTTACTTTCCTGCCTTTAGGCTTAACCGTTTCAACAAAGCCCGCGGCCTCCAGCTGCTGCAATGCCTTTCTTACTGGTGATCCCCCTGCTTTTGCAGCATGCGCCGGCATAGAACCGTGCCTTTTCCCTCCTCCAAAATCGGCTCTCAACTTTTCCGCTCCCAGCGGACCATGAACGTAAATCTTGCGCAGTACGGAGGCGCACCTAGTAAACCACCAGTCAGGATCATACGGTTCCTTCTCCACGTGCGAGCCAGTCTTTGCCATGCTTGCCCACGCAGGAGGCGCTACTGCATCCACATTTTCCTTCAGGTACTTAGCTAGTTTTTCGATGAGCTTTGATGCTGGAACATCATAAGGCGTGACCAAGATACTTTATCCTCTTGAGTTTTCCTCCAGTAAAATCAAGAAGCCTAATATAAAGGCTTTCACTTTTTGCGGCTTTTATATAGCATGAATTTGTGTCCTCTAATCTCAACCAGAGCCGCCCCAGCTTGCTCAGCGATTTTCTGGGCAAAATGCTTAGCATCGACGTCTGCAAGGGCGGTTTTCAAAATCTTCACTTTAACCATCTTATTCTTATCCAGCTGTTTCCCAATCTCTTTCAAGAGCTTCTCCGAGGCTCCACCTTTTCCAATCAGAATAGTTGCTCTCTCATCACCTAGATGGCGCTTAACGAAACGTTTCTTTCCAGCAGTCAACTCACTCATGCTTCAAGCTTCTCCTTGCTCTTTCCCAAGGGAATACGCATGTGTTTACCACAACTTAAACACGTAATAACCATATGCGGCTCTCTTCTTTGCTGTATACGCACGCGACAATTCACGCCCGGCAAGATAAAGCTTTTACAGTGCCTACATACTTGATGCCTATATTCTTTTGGCAGACGAAGCCGCACTGACATGGCTATTTTTCTGGCCAGATCAACATAACGTTGCGCCAAATTGGGATCTTCATTGAAGATCTCATTTGCCAAGTGAAAAAGTGTTTGAATACGTTGCATGGCTACTCGTCGCGTGTCAGAATCCACTGTTACATTCATCGC
>CAZCRE010000004.1:0-15004 GCA_964501075.1 uncultured Candidatus Bathyarchaeia archaeon | reverse complement strand
TCATCTGTCACTATGTTGCCGAGTTGTGCGATTTGAGGTGTGACCAAATGCACACCAGCAGCGCTTACGATTTTTTCTTGGTGTTTTACGCAATAGTAGGGACCAGTTTTGTATTGTATAGGTGTCCATGCTTCAGCATGTTGCTCGTCATAGAACTTGCTCAGCAACTCCAGCTCGTCATTTCTTACTCTGACAGCTCTGACACAAGACGGCTCAACAGGTTTAGGTGGATTAGCGATCATTTGCTGTTCAGATCTGCACTGCAAGACTGCAGAGTAATCGGCGAATAGATCAATTTCATCTGGTTGGCAAAGAGAAATGAAGTTGCCAGAAATCCTACTCATTGCTTTTCTGACGAGTGCTTGCTTCGCCTCAGCAGTGATTGCCCCAAAAACTATGCTAGGCGTAGAATAGGCACGATAGATGGAGCATACACCTATTACTGCACTATTCTCAAGGGCACTATAGACTTCACTGACTTCTCGAAGAGGCGAGTACAGGTCGCCGAGAGGCAAGACGTTCACAACAGGGTCTCTTGACAAAAGCTGTCTACATACTTTCAGTAGGCTTTCAGAAGAGACTTTGGTTATCTGCAATTTTCTACACGTTGAACTTCAAAACGTTACGTGTCAGGAGTTGACGGAGACATTTGATTTCAATGAAAGCATCGTGCGTCATGTTCCTTCTAATATCAGTTAGCCGGATTCCAAGAATATGCATTCTTCCTTAGAAACTGGCTGCAGAAAGCTACTAGGCTTCTTGGCTCTTAGGTTCTCTCCATTTTTCTATGACCAGTCTATCGTCTCCACTTTTGAAGCTCACTTTGACGGAAACCGCGTCGGTTCCTCTCTTCGTCCGATCATAGTCTTTAAATGGAAACATGCTGTCTTCAGCCAAATCAAGTGGCAAGTAGATTAGGTATTTGCCGTCTTTTCTCCTGAAAAGGCGCCCTCTTCCATCATTGACCATTCAACATCACACACGACTCTGTTTGATACCTACGACACCAAGAAACATATTTAAGATTTCCCATGTCAAAAGCATTCTACTGTTCACGATCTAGACAGTATTTTCAATCGTGGACAAGAACCATAAACATAGACACAAACAGAGCCAATATTATTAAATAATCTTCAACAAACTGTTTCAGCGGTGAACATAGTGCCGTGCACAGTTATAGCTGGAGGATTCTGGGGGGACGAGGGCAAAGGAAAAATAATATCTTACCTAGCCCTGAAAGAACCGCTGGACTTCTGCATTCGAACAGGCTCAGTCAACGCCGCCCACACAATTTGGTTCAAGGGCAAGCGCTACGCGCTCCACATGGTGCCAGGCGGTTTCGTAAATGAAAAATGCCGCTTACTGATCGGTGCTGGCTCAAACGTTGACGTTAGACAGTTTTTCGAGGAAATTGAAGCAACAAACGTGAAAAACCACATAGGCATGGACAGCCAAGCATCCATAATCGAAGAGAAACATTCCATGCAAGATAAGGCAAGCGCTCATCTGAAGCAAGTGGTAGGCACAACAGGGAGAGGTGTGGGCCCTGCGATCGAAGAACGTGTTCGCAGAACAGCAAAACTGGCCCGAGACATACTTGAACTGAAACCTTACTTGGCTGACGTATCGGCAGAAGTCAACGATGCAATCGACGAAGGAAAAAAAGTGTTGCTTGAAGGAACGCAAGGATTGATGCTTTCGCTCTTCCATGGGACATATCCGTATGTAACTGGCAGGGACACAAGTGCATCGGCAATATGCTCCGAAGCAGGTGTCGGTCCCACGAGAATTGACGACGTTCTTGTCGTGCTCAAATCATTCATGACACGTGTCGGAGCAGGCCCATTGCCAGGAGAGATATCAAAAGAAGAAGCACAAAAACGCGGCTGGTTTGAGACAGCTGCGGGAACTGGCCGCGACAGACGATCTGCGCCATTCAACTTTGAGCTGGCGAAGAAAGCTGTAACAATAAATGGAGCCACACAGATAGCGATAACGAAGCTTGACTGCGTTTTTCCAGCATGCCAAGGCGCAAAAACCTATAATGAACTTCCCAGCGAAGCAAAAACTTTCATAAATGAAGTCGAGAAACGGACAAGTGTCCCTGTCGCGCTAATCGGCACCGGACCCGAGGCACTTGACATAGTTGATAGAAGAAAATGACGCCGGATTCGTCATCATTGCCGATTCAAGCGTAAACGGTCCCCTAGCTCATTTCGACTTTCAACCAAGAAGCAAAAGGATGATAAAATCATGCACGTTAAAGCTGTGTGCTTTGATCTTTACGGTACTTTAGCCGTTATTGAGAAGGCAATGAGTGAAACTCAAGCCTCAGACTTCCTAGTCAGTCGCGGGTATGAGGTTTATCCACAAGCACTTGGGGCAGCTTGGCACTACGTTTCTTTCGTTGACTATCCCAAACTCGGTTACAAATCCTGCAGAGCAGAGCTCAAGCAGGTGCTGGAGAGATTGGACATTAAGCCAGATTCCCAAACATTAAAGGATCTTACCAAGCTGTATGAACGCAACACGTGGAAAATCTTTCCAGACGCTGAAACAGCGGTAGACATGGCAAAAGATTCTCGCTGAAAACCGCAATAGTTACTTCGATCGCACGTTTCAAGTACAAGAAAGCCTTGAGGCCCATCTGGGACAAAATAGACGTGCCTGTTGATGGCTATACTTTCCATTGCGAGAAGTCCAACCCACGGATTTATCTAAGAACACTTGAGGTTCTTGGCGTCAAGGCTTCCGAGGCTGTCATGATTGGCGACGAACCAGAACTGGATATTTTACTTCCTAGAAAGCTCGGGATGAAAGCAATCCTTCTGGATAGGGCAAAACAGTATTCTAACAAAGAGTGCAGAGAAGCAGACGCAATTGTGAACAACTTGCGTGAAGCAATGGAAATCGTCAAGAAAATCTGAGCAAAACCAAAATAACCGTATGCTCCACGTTTTCTAAGCAAGAGGTCGGGTTTCGACGCTAAGGAAGAGCCATAGACTTGGATTCGGGTTTCTTTCTGATGTACTGAACAGGGACTTGAAGCTGCTTTTCGCGGTCAACTCGGTAGGCGCCTTTGGCGACGGCCTTTATGCTTATCTGCTACCAGTCTTTTTGACTGAGAACTTGGGGGCAAGCCCTGAGGAAGTTGGCATACTTTATGCGGCAATGAGCTTGTGCGCAGCTTTGACTTTGCTTGTTGCTGGGATACTGGCGGACAAGTATGACCGCAAGAAGATAATGATTGTAGGATGGCTTGCATGGGTGCCAGCACCATTGATATTCTCTCTCGCCCGAAACTGGCTCGATGCCTTGCCAGGGATGATGCTTTGGGGCGTCTGGCTGGGCGGTCCAACAGTCGCGGCTTATGTGGTTGCAACTGCTGATAAGAACAGGTTGACTTTGACGTTCACTACTATCTCGGCGGCTTGGTCTTTGGGGTACATTTTCTCGCCAGCTTTGGGTGGTTATCTAGGTGGAATATTCGGTATGCAGCTTGTCTTCCTTCTCGCCAGCTTCTTCTATTCAGTGTCGTGCTTTCTCCTTATCTTTGTGCGCAGCCAACGTGCAGCAACCTCTGCCCAGAAGCCTTCTCAAGTTCACTCATCATTCTTCAAACTTATCAGAACAAGAGCCCTGCTGAAACTGTCAGGATTCTTCGCTGCAATAATGTTCGTAATGATGATGTTTCGACCTTTTATTCCCCAGTTTCTGGCAAAAGTATATGGATTTGACAGGTTTGAAATTGGCGTCCTAGGGTCAGTGTGCTTTCTCGGATCAGCAGTTCTTGGAATAGTGATAGGCAGATTCGGGGACAGAACAAAGAAGTCGAATGCCATCGTTGCTTCCCTGATCCTGTCAAGCGCTTCAGTGATATTGCTCGCTCTGTCAAACAATTTCATAGTTTTGTCAGTCACACTTTTCCTTGCAGGCGGCTCCTACATGGCTTGGTCTCTCCTGAGCGCTGTGGTGGGACCATTGGCTCCGGAGAACATTCGCGCTCGCTGGATCTCTATTCCACAAACAGTAAGCATGTTCAGCTCGTTCATTGCTCCCTACGTTGGTGGGATCCTGTTTGATGCTTCACCGTACTATCTCCTGATCGCGGCTGCTGCCGCCTCATGCATAATGGCTCTATTGGCTGCCACTGCACTAGAAGATTAGTGCACCTAAAATGCTGCGCTCACGGAAACTTTATTATTGAGCAAGTCTACGCGACTTCCATTCAAGAAGGTGCAAAAAATATGGGCGGATATGGTGAACGCCGAGTCATATCCACTACAGCCATTGTAGTGCTTGTGCTTGTAGCAGGATTAATAATCGGAGGAATAGCAACAGCCTACTTGAGTCTCACGCAGCTCACGGAGTTGAGAAACGATGTTTCAGCCCTTGAGGGCCAAGTTTCCAAACTCTCGGGCAATCAAACTGTTACTTACCAAAACATCACGATCTATCAAAACAGCACGGCGCTTATAGAACTGTACGAAAGCGTGAAGGATTCAGTAGTCATGATCCAAGGTAAGACCAGCGGAGAAATTGTCCAGGGCTCAGGCTTCGTCTACAATTATTCAGGGGCAATGTTTGTGATTACTAATAATCATGTTGTGCATGACACAACCGACATAAGCGTAACGTTCCTAAACGGTAACGGCTACGCGGCACAAGTGAACGGAACGGACGCATACTCCGACTTGGCAGTTTTGCATGTTGACGCCCCTGAAAGCGAGTTCAAACCTCTTGATGTTATCAGTTCATCAACATTGTCGGTGGGTGAGCCTGTGATCGCCATAGGAAACCCCTATGGTCTCGTGGGTTCATTGACAACCGGTGTGGTCAGTGCTCTTCGAAGAACTATCAGCGAAGATTACGCCGGAGGCTTTGCGATAGCGAATGTTATACAAACAAGTGCGCCGATAAACCCTGGAAACTCGGGCGGTCCACTGTTGAACTATATGGGCAAGGTTGTGGGCATAACGACGGCGATCGTTAGCGACTCGCAAGGATTGGGGTTTGCGATTCCTTCAAACACTATACGCAAAGAAATACAATCATTGATAACGAATGGCAAATACGAAAGCCACTCTTACCTAGGTCTTAGAGGAATAAGCATGGACTATGATACAGCACAAGACTTGCACGTCAACATAACCTACGGATGGAGGGTCACTGAAGTCACATCAGGCGGGCCATCATACAACGCAAGTGTACAGGTCGACGACATAATAGTCGGCATAAACGGAACAACTGTGAGAAACGGCGAGGAAATGTCGAGCTATCTTGAAGAGAACACGCTGCCAAACGAACAAGCAATCCTCAACATCAGAAGAGGCGATGAAACGCTTAACTTGACGATTACTTTGGGGAAGAGACCCCCTCCCCCAGTCTAAGTCTGAGACATCGATCCTGCACAAAATTGGTAAATAACGAGTTGTTATGGGAATCCTGTGCGGAAACTCGCTCAGATACTTTAGACTCTTTCTTGATAATGCATGCAGCTTAGAGTTCACTCGTCTTTTTCCAAGTATTTGAACGTGAATGGTTTCACCAAAAGCTCTGGCCTCTTTATGCTGATTTTGAAACTCGCTACATCTTTGAGGCTAGGATCCCAGTCTCTCCGAAGCTGATTGATCAATTTCGTGTAGCTGCCATAGTCCTTATGCAGCGATACCATTACGCTGTTCATGCCAATGCCTTCGCCATCTGAGGCAAAGACTACGCATGACTGCTTGCTTGTCCATTTCTTCGCTTCCTCCATCAGCTGAGGCTTAGGTGGTTCCTGAAACCTCAAAAAAGTGAACGCTATTATTTCGTATCCCATTTTTGCTAGATCTGGTATGATGGTATATTCTTTTATGAAGCCCTCTTTTTCCAGCGCGTTTCTTTTCCGAGTTACGGTTGGCTGTGAAACCTTCATAGACTTGGAAAGCTCTCTATCGCTTCTTCCTGCGTCTTTGACTAGTTCGAACAGTAGTCTCAGTTTTTCCTCTTCTTTCTTGCTCAATTCTTAGGCTCCGACTACTAGGTGCGCGCTTGATTTTAATAGCTTTTGCACGGAAGAACACGTCAAACGATACTTTGATGCCTTTGCAGCCCCTTGATCGTAATTGGCTTAAAGTTTTTCATATTCACAACCATTCCATTGGCTGAAATTCTCGTCAATAGTGACCCCTTCCCTCCTAGTTCTCAAAAAACGCGGATTTAGACGAGACAAGATCCTGAAGCCGGCTATTTAGCCTATTTCGTGCCGATGTTTTCGCCAAACAACATTTTCAATTCGTACCTGTCGAATTGTTAGTTTGAATCTTGGGGTCTTAAGCCATGTTTTGTGATTAGATAATTGGGATACGTTGTCGTGTTTCGCGGTCTATTTTCTTCAGCAGTTTGAGGAGTTGCTTGCACTTACGTTCTTTTTCCTTTTCAGAAACTGTGTTTTTCTCAGGGCACAGATCGTCTCGTACTATTCCTTCTTCTTCGCTGTAGATGACCGGGTAGGTGCGGCATCCTAGGGGTCTCAGTTTGTAGACTTTGCAACGGCGTTTTTCAGTGTTATAGAATACGCATGTTCCTCTGTTGTTTCGTAGTTGAGCCGCTCCTTTCTTGCTGAAGTGAACGAAGCTTCTTGTGGGGTAGCCTAGCTTCTCCAAGGCTGTTATGTCGGCATTAGTCAATAGCATTTCGGTTTCTTCGCAGCATAGACCGCAGTGTGTGCATTTCATCGACCTAGTCTAGGTTTGGTTTCTCTATTTTAGGTTTCGTAGCCATCTGTTTCGGAGACTTCTGATTGGCTATCCGCTTGTTAGAAAGATTTTGAGAGTCAACAGTTCCGCCCATGCCACGTTCTTGAGCGGTATCTTGAATGTGTTTTCGCTTCTGTATGGAATGCATTCGACGAAGGCTCTTTTTTCATACTCGTCTCTTCGAATGCCCGATAAGAGAACGTTGATTATTACTGAGCCGTCTTTGAGGTGGAGATTGACGTTTCTTCCGAGAAAGGACTTGGCTGTGTTTACGCTGAAGGCTTCCATTTTTCACCACTCCGTATCGTTTGTTGCTATTCTACTCCAGCAACGTCTGCAGATTGGAAGCCTTTCTCCCCTGATTTGGATGTAAACTTCAATATCGTTATTCCTGCAATTCTCGTGCCACGGGTTTCGACATCGTTCCATAAATCAACCTCCTGCATTCAGATGTTCCGCTCTTTTGGCTTTTAAGATCGTCTGAGAAGCGACTTGTTTGCGTAGTGGAGAGAGATGAGTTAAAGTGAAGCCTTTTATAGGCACTTTGATCGATAGGAGCTTGGGTGCTTATGGATCCTGTCATAGCTCAAGTCAATGCTGTGTTTCAGATCATCATAGCCATCATCCTGTTGGGAAGCCTTGTCCTCAAGAAGAAGCGCAGATACTTTCTTCATGGAGCCACGATGCTGGTCGCGGTTGTGCTGAATGTGTCCTCCTTCTTGCTGGTCATGCTACCGTCTCTGCTTAGTTTAGCGATCATAGAAACACAGCCATTAAACGTAATCTCCATAGTGGCTTTGGTTCATGCTTGCGTTGGCGCATTATGCGTAATTCTTGGAGCAGGAGTCGTTGCGTCGTGGCATTTGCAGTCTTCAACCCAAGGTTGTGTGAAGCGAAGGAGGATGATGCGGTTGGTTTTGGTCTTGTGGTTGTCAGCTTTTGTGGTGGGTGTTGTCTTGTATGCGTTTTTGAATACAAGCTTCTCCATATGAACGCACACGCCCGCAGAGGCACATGACGATTGGAACGCTTGCTGAACAATGAAGTGAAAGTCTTTAAACTAGGTCATATTACGTTCAGTGAAGGCGAATAGACGAAATGCGAGCTGCATTGCTGAAGGATTCTGAGCAAGAGGTCACTGCGCTTCTGAGCAAGTTGATCAGTATCAACACGACTAACCCTCCTGGAAATGAGACGGCGGCGGCCAGGTTCTTGGCTGAAAACCTGAAGAAGGATGGTTTCAAGTGTGAGCTTTTCGAGTCGGCGCCGGGGAGAGGTAGTGTAGTCACGCGTTTGAAGGGGACGGGTAAGAAGCCTAGTCTGTTGTTGCTTTCGCATTTGGATGTGGTGGCGGCAAACCCGAAGGAGTGGAGTGTTGATCCGTTCAAGGGTGTTGTTGAGGACGGGTTTGTTTGGGGACGCGGTGCATTGGATATGAAGGGAATGACGGCTGTTGAAGTCATGGTTCTGAAGCTTTTGAAACGGAACAACGTGAAACTCAAGGGCGACGTGATTCTGGCTGCAACAGCCGACGAAGAAAAAGGCGGGGAAGCGGGGGCAGGGTGGCTGGCTGAGAATCATGCTGACAAGGTTCGCTCGGGCTATGTGCTGAACGAGGGCGGGGGCATGGCCATGTCGACGAATGGGAAAAGCGTCTTCACCATTAACACGGCGGAAAAGGGAATACTGTGGTTCAAGGTTAAGGCGAAAGGCAGACCCGGGCATGGTTCTATTCCCGGCGCAGCAGACAATGCGATCTTGCGCATGAACAAGGTTATTGATATACTTGGGAACTATCGGGCTGAGATGACGCTCATACCGACGGAAAGGCAGTTCCTGATGGATACTGCCAGAGAAGATAAGCTTCTATCCCAGCCTTTTTCGCTCCTGCTTCAGGACATAAGAAGGGGCGACCAGATATTGGATATGCTTGCTCAGAAGGACAAGTACATGGCTGAAGAGAACAGGGCGAGGCTTCGAATGACTATTACGCCCACAATGATTCATGGTGGTGTGAAGGAGAATATTGTTCCATCAGAGTGTGAAGCAGTTTTTGATTGCAGGGTGTTGCCTGGACAAAGCCCCAAAGAGGCTCTGGAGATTGTGAAGGATTTGGTGAAAGATGTGGGCTTGGACAAACTGGATTTTGAGGTTATCGAAGCCAGCGAGCCATCGGAATCTTCGTTGGACTCGCCGCTTTACGAGTTGATAGGCAAAGTTTTGAAGGAGTTTGAGCCGAATTGCTCGGTTACGCCGATTCTGCTCACGGGTGGAACTGATTCACGCTTCTTCAGGAAAACGGGCAGCGTATGCTATGGTTTCCATCCGGTGCATCCGGAGACGTCGTACTCTGAAATGCAGAAGACGATTCATGGCATAGATGAACGCATTTCGATCAAGAATCTGGTGTTTGGGACAAGTGTGCTTTACGGCGTGGTTGAGCGGTTCATGACGTAGTGAAGCATTAAATATGTGTCTTGAGCGTGTTGTAGTGGTGTGTTAAGGGAGGATTTGGTTTGACAGCCATAGAAGTTGGGAGGATCTGTGTTAAAGCGACTGGTAGGGAAGCTGGAAAGAGATGTGTCATAGTTGATTTGGCTGACAAGAGCTTTGTGTTGGTAACTGGGCCGAAGTCTGTGACGGGTGTGAGAAGGCGGAGAGCGAACATCAATCACATTGAGCCTCTTCAGGACAAGGTGGAAATCAAGCGCGGTGCAACTGACGAGGAAGTGGCTGATGCTCTTAAGAAACTCGAAAAACAGAAAAAGTGAACCGTTGAACAAAGCTTATGTTAGTCAGGGTTTAAACTCTTATATTTCTAAACATTCTCTCCTAGATAAAGAGTGAATATACCATGCCTAGAAGTGTTGCTCCATGGGAATCGCAGCGCAAACTGCTGATCAAAGCTGAGGACAGGACCAACCCCAAGTACGGGTGTAGACCCGAAGAAAGGCCGGCTGAAGACTACATACGGCACGGGGTCATCAACCTGGACAAGACTGCTGGTCCAACGAGTCACGAAGTGGCTGCGTGGGTTAAGCGCATCCTCAAGCTTCAGGCGGTCGGTCACGGCGGGACTCTAGAGGCTTGAATCGTTAGAGCCAGGGAAATCCCAAGGTGACGGGCGTCTTGCCGATCACGTTAGCGGATGCCACGAAAGTTGTTCAAGCGCTGCTTCTGAGCGGGAAAGAATATGTTTGCGTCATGAAACTTCATGGTGAAGCACCTGAAGAGCGCATTAGGGGGGTTTTGAAGGAGTTTGAGGATGTTATTTATCAGCGTCCGCCCGTGAGGTCTGCGGTTAAGCGTCAATTGCGTACTAGGAGGATTTACTATGTGGATTTTCTGGAGATGGATGGGCGGAACGTGCTTTTCAAGGTTGGTTGTGAGGGTGGCACCTACATTCGCAAGCTTTGTTTTGACGTGGGTGAGGTTCTGGGTTGTGGCGCTCACATGCAGGAGCTGCGGAGAACACGGGCTGGACCTTTTGTGGAAGATGATACGGTCACGTTGCATGATGTGGCCTATCAGTTTCCGCAGTGGCAGGAGAAGAAGGATGAGGGTATTTTGAAGAGGTTCATTCAGCCGATGGAGCGTGCCTTGGCTTTGGTTCCGAAAGTTTACATCAGGGATTCGGCTGTTGATGCGGTCTGTCATGGTGCAAGTCTCACCGCACCCGGCGTGCTGTCGCTTGAATCAGGCATCGGTGAAGGGTCGGTGATTGCTGTCATGTCTTTGAAGGGCGAAGCTGTGGCGTTGGCAAGAGCTACGGTGGGGTCAGATGCGATGTTAGGCATGAATCATGGAATTGTGGCCAAGGTTGAGCGCGTGCTTATGCCGAGGAGTACGTACCTCAGATGTTGGAAGAGCGGCGAAAAAGCTGATGCCTAATAAAGACAAAGGCTTTGAGCATTATTTCACGGCTTTTCCAAAGTCAAGGTCAAGATTTGGCATGATTCAGACTTACCTTTGTGGTAGGTCGTTTGAGTTCATGACGGCTTCGGGGTTGTTTTCTAAGAGTCGTGTTGATCTTGGTTCAAGGCTTCTTGTTGAGAGTATGGTCTTGCCTGAAAAGGGTATTGTGCTGGACATGGGATGTGGCTATGGCACGGTAGGGATTGCGGCCGCAGTCTTTAATCCTAGATTGCAGGTTTTCATGGTGGATGTTAATATTCGGGCGGTTAGGCTTGCGAGGCGAAACGCTGAGATCAACAACGCTGAGAACGTGATAATCAAGCGTGGCAACTTGTACGAGCCTGTGAAGGATTTGGCTTTCGACTGTGTTCTTTCAAACCCTCCGGTGACTGCGGGAATGGAGACAGTTAAGGCCATAATTTCTGGAGCGCCTTTGCACATGGCAAGAAATGGGACTTTCCAGATGGTTGTCAGGTCGAAGATTGGTGGGAAAAGGTTTTGTGCGATTCTTGAGGAGGCTTTTGGGAATGTTGGGGTTTTGGCCCGTGGCAGTGGCTATAGGGTTTTGTTGGGGAGGAAGGTTTAGGTTTGGTTGTTTTTTGCTGTTTTCTGTTGCTTTTTGTTGTTTTTAGTTGTGTAGTGTCATGTTAGTTGGTTTAGTCCTTGTTGGAGGGTTGTTGTGGCCTTGAATTTTAGTTGTTCTGTGGCTTTGGCGGGGTCTCCGTAGCTGTGTTTTATGTCGCCTTTTCTGGAGGGGTCATGCTTTGTTTTCAGGGTTTTTTCCGTGGCTTTTTCTGTGGCTTGCACGAGTTGGTTTATGCTTACGGGTTTGCCGGTGCAGACGTTGAGGGTTTCGACTGTGGTTTTCTGGTTTTCTAGGGCTAGTGTGATGGCTTGGGTGACGTCGTTGACGTGTATGAAGTCTCTGGTTTGTTCTCCGTCGCCCTGTATCGTGAAGGTGTCGTTGCTGGCTGCGGCTTTGAGGAGTTTTGTTATGACTCCGCTGTAGGGGCTGTTGGCGCTTCTGGGGCCGTAAACGTTGAAGGGTCTAAGGATGATCGTGTTGAGGGCGTATGATTTGGCGAAGGCTTGGCAGTAGGCTTCGGCTGAGGTTTTTGATGCTGCGTATGGGGACAGGGGTTTAAGCGGGGTGTCTTCTTTTATGGGGAGCTTTTCGGTGTCGCCGTAGACGGCTGCGGAGGATGCGAGCACGAACCGTTTGACGCCTTGTCTGGCGGCTTCCTGCAGGACGTTGAGTGTGCCTGTCGCGTTGACCTCGTGCGTCGGGGCTGGGTCAAGCACCGATTTTTCAACGTCTATCAAAGCCGCAAGATGGACGACGGCGTCCGTTCCGCATAGGGCTTCGGCTATGGCGAGTCTGTCGCGGATGTCGCCTTTTTTGAGTTCGAAGTTGGCGAGGCTGGAGAAGGGCTTCAGGTTTTCTGGGTTTCCTGTGGTCATGTTGTCTAGGACGACCACGCTGTAGCCCTTACCGAGGAGTTTTTCGGTCAGGTGTGAGCCGATGAAGCCTGCTCCGCCCGTTACCAGTATTTTTCGAAGATTGTTCATGATTTTGCAGCCTTTGGAGGGAATGATCAGTGAATTCTTAAATGTCCTGGACGCTCTTTTGTTGTTTGTGGTTGGTATGGAGGAGGTTGTTGTGAGGGTTTTTAAGGGTGGGAAGGTTACGGTTCCTAAGCGCCTGAGGGACATCTTCGGCGTTGGAGACGGGGATTACGTGCGTTTGGCTCTGGTTGAGGTTCTGAAGAAGGAGGATGCCGGCTGGGCTAGGAAGAAGGTCAGCTGAGGATGTGTTGTTGATGAGTGCTTTGAAGCATGGTTTTTTCAAGCGCGGCTTCATGCTTTGCGACCGCTGCGTGCTGAACGCCAAGTGTGAGTCCTTCGCGCCTAGCGGAGAATGTTCGGCGGAGAAGCAGGCTTATGATTGGCTAAGCTCCGGCTGATAAGCCAGTATGGACTGGAGGGGTTGGCTGACGAGGTTCTGGTTGGCAGACTGGCCATGTACATGATTCGGATCGCGAGGGCTGAAGTGTACGAGGCTAGCGTCGGCGTTTCTGAGGCTTCAGCAGTTTGGGGAAGGTACATAGGTGAGCTGGACAAGGGGTTGAGGGCCTTGATGCGGGATCTGGCTTTGACGAGGAGCGAGCGCAAGAAGGCCGAGAAGGATGATGTGTTTGTCGACGTGGACCGGTTGCTGAACGGTTTGGCTAGCAGGTCAAGAATCGAGAGCAGGATAATGCGAAGACGTTCTCCTGCGGGCTTGCTTCTTGTAGACTGGATGGCTGAAAGGCCGAGGCTTAGGTCCATGTACAGGAGTGGCAAGAGTGGCACAAGCGTCGAAAAAAGGAAAGCTGCCAAAAAGCGCCGTTAGGTCTCTGATGGAATACTGCGAAAAACTAGCCTCAGAGAGTAACGATTCAGCCACGGAAGTCTTAAGACGGCACTTGGAGTTGATGAAGAAGCACGGAGACTACTTCTTCAGCGATCTCTGGCCTCAGAAAACCGATTATCGGTTTGGGCTGAGCGAGGAGCAAGCTGAATTCATCGAAGAGGCCAAGGATTACGTCGAGAAATGCGAAAGATTTCAAGTCGTGTGCTTGAAAAGAAGCATCAGTTTAGAGGGTTTTGATCCAGAGCATTTCACAAGCGAATTAAGCTGGCTTGGAAGGCAGGCTTGCTGGGACTGCTTGGTTCCAGAAGCCATGGAGCTTAGAAAACAGATAGCGGCTGGTGAGCAGCGCAGGAAGGAGAATGAGGAAGCAATAAACTCTGGAGAACCTTCATGGATGACTAAGCGCATGCATGAGTTCTATAATTTGCCTGATGTAGTGAGGAGTGACAGGATGCGGCTTGTTAAGCTGAGGTTTTGCGATGAAGTTGGGTTTACGGCTGGGAAGAACTGCGAGGTCAGGCACAGGTATGAATGCCCGCACGGGGAGGGGTCAGAGCAACTCGTTAAAAGCGGCGGACTGGGAAGAATCGCGTGGAGACTGGTGGAATGGTATGACAGTCGCTGGAACCGCACACACACCGTCAGTCCTGCCGCCTGCGAAATGAAATGGTACCACTATGACGAACCCAGCGTGATAGACGTGACAAGCTACGAGGACGTTATGAAGGCAACTGAAGATGGCAGACTGTTGAAGATATTGGAAGAATTCAAAATGTACGAGAAAGAAACGGGAAACCGATATTGAACACCCGCAACTAGAACAATCAGGATTTGATGAATAAAGCAGAATGCTTGCTCGTCAAAAACAGACTTTTATGATTTCCCACATTAGCGGACGCTTGGAAACTCGCGCCGCTGCACGCGAGGTTCGTGTCAGTTGTTCTCGATTTCCTCGGGGATCATTGGGATTATCGTGATCCCGTCGTCCTGTGAAGCCGCCTTGGCGTGCGGAGACTGCTTCTCTTGTTCGCCGCGTAAGCCTACTGTCACCATGATCCACCCTAGTATGAAGAGCATTGTCGCGATTGGCAGGAACAGCAATGTGATTATGCGATTGCGTCTTTTGTTGACCATTCGTAGCCCTTTCTCTCAATCTTGCTTTGATGGTTGGTGGATTTCGTTAAAGCTCTTATGGAGCTCAAATATGTATTGAAGGGAAGTTGCGCACGTGGCGTGAGGCCAGTGCCGCTTAGTGAATTCTAGGTGATGTGTCATTGTGGGTATTACTGCTTTCGTAATATATAAGATTTCAACATTGTCGCTTATAAGAACGTTTGAGTTGGATTATCTGATGATCCAACACAAAAACCGCCGCTGGATACTCCAACAAATGCGCTTTCTTCTAGAAGACCCAGAACAATATTCTAGAAGACTGAGCCAGTTGTTTATTCCAGCGAGATTTAAATGTGGGCAACCGATGTGTTTCACAGCAAGAGAAGAGTGAAGGAAGGGGTAGACGAGGAATCATCTTGAATCACGGCTGTAAGATTTCTCAGCCGCTCCTGTCAGGGAGGGCCTAAGACAGTGGAAAGCATTGATCGCGCAAAAAGTGACGAGTTCAGGCGCAAACTCAAGGATGAGTGGGGACTCTTGTGGAAGGAGCGTTTTGACGACAAGATGAAAGCTGAAGGCGTTGCAGTGCAGGATTACCCGTTGCTTTTTGTAGATCGCGGGCACGTGATTTTCGCTAGCAGGGATGCTAAGACCCCTAGTTTTTCTGAGATAGTCGAATTCTGGGCGTCGCAGGGCTGCGTTTATGCTCCTGACCCCGTCACAGGCGGCTGGGGCAAGTTTGCCAGAACCTATTTGGCTAAGCGTTCTGAAAGACGAAGAGCCTGGGAGTCCAGCGAGCGTTCGAATGGTGGCTGCGTGAAGC
>CAZCRE010000003.1:0-32015 GCA_964501075.1 uncultured Candidatus Bathyarchaeia archaeon | reverse complement strand
ACTGCACCGAGTTTCTGTCTCAAGGTGATTATCTCTTCGGCAAGCTTCTCCCTTTTGACCTCCATCTCCTGAATATTCCCGGGATCCGTTTGGCGTCTGAGAGTTCCCAATTCAACTTGAGACTTTCGAATCTCCTTTTGGATTGTGCTTCTTTCTGCACTATGAACCCACATCTGCGATTTTTCCACGTCAACTTCCTTTGCGAGCCGTGAAGTGTAGTGTTCTACCCTCTTGACGTTCGATTTCGTTCTGCGGATGTTTCTTTTGACTCTGGTCACTTCCCGTTCAAGCGTGATTATTGCGTCGGATAGACGGGCGATTTCGACACGTGCCTTGTCTATTTCATCTTCAAAGGTTACGATGTCTTCGCCTCTTCTCGTAAGATGCTGCTGCAGAGCCCTCACGGCTTCATCCAAGCTTTTGATGGCAGTATCACTTGGTATGATTGTCGAGAAGTCTATTGGAGCCCGATAGAAGCCAGTTTCAAATGCTCCGCCTACTTCATAGAGGTCGCCGTCTGTTGTAACTGCACGATGACCTTCGCTGGATAGGCCTAGAGCGGTTTTATCATCTGAGACTACGAATGTATCTCCGAAAACGAAGTTTATTGCTGGCTCGTAATTTTTGTCGTATTTCAAGAATGATGATGCTGACCCCGGGATACCTTCTTTTTCAGGTATCTTCATCGGTTGGGTAGTTGGCCTTCCCTCGATCGGAATTATCTTTATCCTGCCCAACTTCATCTTTCTGAGGGTTTCAGTGCACGTGAAAGCTGCGTCAAAATCCTTGACAACAACGGCGTCAAGCCAACCTATCGCTGCAGCTTCTATTGCCTGCTTATACGTTTTCTCAATCTTAATCAAGTTGCGCAGTCGACCATACACGTTTGGGATAACTCCCAAGTCACCCAATTCCTCTATGTTCCTCAGCGCCTTCTCTTCAGCCGCCACAGTTTCGGCAAGTTCTCTTTGCGTCACAAACTCCACGACTGCCTCTCTTGCTGAGTCAGCGATTTTTCCTGCTTCAGCTATCTCGTTTTCCACAGCTTCTCTTTGGGCTTTTCTCCTTTCGAGAGTCTTCTCCAGGTTCTTCAGTTGGGTTTTCTGTTCTTTCTGAACTTTCCCAAGTTCATCGAACGATTTTTCAAGCTCTTGAAGTGTAACCATGAACCTTTCTTTGCGGTCATTCAGGTCTTTGAGCCTTTTTTCGCGGAATTTTATTGCGGTTTGGTTCTTGGAGTAGTCTGTCCTCAAGAAAGCAAGCCGCTTGTAGCGTTCGTCTAGGCCCAGCTCGAGTTCACGGATTCTTTCGCTGTTTTCGCCGAGGTTTTCCCAGAGTTGAGTGGTTTCCTGTGCCAGTGTGTCGTGTTCAGTTTGTGTCGTGTTTATTTCATTAGTGATTCCGTCGTTTTCGGTTTTCAATTTCTTGATTTTTGATCGGTTCTCATGGATTTCGTTTCGTATGGACGTGTATTGTTGGTGACTGTTTTCCCTGACTCGCCTTAAGCCTTCAAGATTCATGTTGCCAGAACTCACTCTGGTTGTGAGTTCAATCAGTTTTGATCTGAGTTCGCCTATTCGAATCTGGACTCTCAGTACTTGAGAGCCACCCTCTTCAACCATTTCTGAACTTAGTTTTCTCCATTCGCCCTCAATCTCTCGTCTCTTTGACCGGTGCATATCCCGCAGTTGTCTAAGTTTGTCAACCTTGATCCTTAGCTTATCCGCCTGTCCTGAGCTCTCCTGCACTCTCTTCTGTATTCTTGTCATGTCATTCGAGATTCTGACAGCCTCAAACTTCTTTATCTCATCCTGAATGAAATTAGCTCTAAGCAGCTCATTACGCTCTCTCTCAAGGTCGTCAAGTCTCTTCTGAACTTCGTCTATCCTGCCCATGGCCGTGCGTATTGATATGTCTGCTGTGCGCAACTTCTCCTCAGCTTGTACCTTTTCAGCGTCATATTGCCCGATTCCAACCAAGTCTTCGATGATTTTTCTTCGTTCCATCGGTGAAATGTCTGTCAACCTTGTTATTGTGCCCTGCAAAACTATGTTTTGGCTTGAACTGCTTATTCCAGCCATAGAAAGGATTTCCTGGATGTGCGTTCTGGAGATTCTTCTCCCATTGAGTCTGTACACGCTTTGGCCATTCCTGTAGACCTCGCGGGAAATCGTGACAGTCGTTGTGTCAACTGCCATGTGACCATCGGTATTGTCGAATTGAATGATCACCTTTGCCATTTTGGCTTTTTCCAATTCAGCTTTCTCAGATCCGTGGAAAATCAGTTTAGCCGCAGTTTCTGCCCGCAGTCTTCTTGTGCTTAGCTCACCCAATGCGAAAAGGAGTGCGTCTAAAATGTTTGTTTTCCCACTTCCATTGGGGCCAGTTATGGCTGTGAATCCCTTGTCTAGGACTACCTTGACGGTCTCCGGTCCGAATGATTTGAAGCCTTTAAGCTCAATTCTTTTGATGTAGGGCATTCAATCTGCGCTCTTGACTTTTGGAAGTGTACAATCTTCTATTTGGACAACTCTAATATATTTTTTACAAATAAATGTTGCAATGCATGCCTTAATGACAATGCCCTTCCTTACGCTCTTCAGCTGCTAGTTTGTATTTCGCGGTCATTTTCCCGACAAAGGTCTTTATTTGATCGTGTTTTCCGTAGACAAGTAATGAATCGTCCGACTGGGTTTTGTAAGAGAGAGGCGAGTCAGCAATTAACGCCCTCAGCTTGTCAACAGGTAGTTCTGCTGAGGGTTTGACGCGAATCCATTTTTGCTCTCTCGGAGTCCCTAGAACGAACCGCGTTTCTTCCTCTCCTTCTTCATCGATTTTCCGGCTTGCTTCGCCTAATCGTTTCAACCACTCATCAACATGCTTCGCGCTGAACGTTTTTTCTCCTTCAGAAACAAGGTAGGACTCCACATTAATGAGATACTGCGCCAGCTTCTGGATGACCTCTTCATTGTTTGCGCCACTCTTAATCATTCGAATCGTCGTCCGAGCTGATTTCAGGTCCTCCATTACCTCCGAAGGAACAATCATACTCTTTTCACGGAACTCTGCCATAATTCCTTCCAGAACTTTCCAAGTGTCCAGATACCCCATTGCAAGTGTACCCCTTCACAACATGATATTGTTTAGATAGTCAGCATAATAAAGACGTTGTGAGCGTTGGTCGATTGCTTTCTGTTGATGAAAGAGGCAATCCATACTGCTTCTATTTGAATAGTCTAGTGTTGACTGTCCGCCAAGCACGCTAGCGAGTTCGGAGTTGAGCAAACGTCGCAATTCTCTATGTCAATTGAAGGATCGAATGCCTTGTGCGTTTCGCAGAGTAGCCTTTTTGCGCGAATTGTTCGACATATTTCGCAGAGCTTTAAGACGAATTCCTTGTGAGGCAGTTTGCCTTTTGCCAACCGCTCTGCGAGTCTTTCAATCGAGTTTTCAATGTCACGGTCGTTTTCAAGGTTTATGGCTTTGCCCCTTATTTTTCTGCAGTAATGGCTTATGGCGGGTTGGCTCACTCCGAGAAGTTTGGCGGCCTCGGCTTGGTTAAGGTTGTGTTTGTTCACTAGTTTTTCTGCTATCATGGCTCTGACTGAGGGTAAAGCGCATTTCACGGCTATTTCGCATGGGGCTAACATTTTATGTTGCTTCCGCTTAACCTTTGTAGAAAGGCATAAATATATTTTATTACAATCGTAATAAAACCTGATGGTGAAAAGACGTGAATTGGCGAAACATCGCAGAAATCTCTAAAAATGTTTACTGGGTAGGCGTAAGAGACTGGAACCGCAGACTCTTTGATGCACTCATACCACTTCCAAAAGGCACAACCTACAACGCGTATCTCGTCATCGGTTCCAGCAAAAAAGCGTTGATCGACACGGTCAACCCCGGTTTTGAAAAGGAACTGGAAGAAAAAGTCAGCAAAGTCGCAAACCCAGCTGACCTAGATTACGTGGTAATGAACCATGCAGAACCTGACCACGCTGGCAGCATACCGTACATTCTTTCGATAAACAAGAAGGCCAAGCTGGTAACCACCAGTAAGGGCGCAAAAATGGCTCAAATCTACTTTGGAGTACCTGAAGATAGAATCAAGGTTGTTGCTGACGGCGACTCTGTTGATCTAGGCGGCAGAACACTGCGGTTTATTGAAGCGCCTATGCTTCACTGGCCTGAAACGATGTTCACATATCTTCAAGAGGACAAGATTCTCTTTCCATGCGACTTTTTCGGACTACACGTTGCCAAGGGTCTCTACGACGATGAAGTTGATGATCTGATTGAAAATGCTCAGAGATATTTTGGCGAAATAATGATGCCGTTCAGAGTCATGGGACTAAAGGCTCTGGAGAAAATAAGGAGCTTAGACATCAAGATCATTGCTCCAAGTCATGGCCCAGTGCACAGAAACCCTGAAAGAATCCTCAGTGCTTACAGAAAATGGGTGAACGGTGAAACCAGACAAAAAGCTATCGTGGTCTACGTGACCATGTGGAACAGCACAGAGAAAATGATCCGACCAGTTGTAGACACTTTGGCCTCTGAAGGCGTTGAGGTTGTGTCGTACAACCTGACCGTTGCGGACATCGGTGACATTGCGAAGGACTTGGTTGATTCGAGAGCCATCGTTCTTGGCATGCCGACCGTGTTGGCAGGCGCTCACCCTCTAGCGGTCTATGCAACTTACTTGGTGAAAGCTTTGAAGCCTCCTTTGAAATACGGGCTTGTTCTAAGCTCCTACGGTTGGAGTGGCGGTGCAGTGAAGCACGTTCAAGAAGTTCTGGGACCGACCAACATGCAAGTCGTTGGCGCCGTCGAGATAAATGGCCCTCCGAAAGAGGAAAATATCGCCCAAATTATCGAGTTAAGCAAGACTCTCGCTAAGAAAATCAAGGAGGAACCATAATGAACGAAGACAAGAAGAAGACACTGAAAGAAATAATCAAGCAACTGCACGCTGGCGTTCCACCCGCTCAAGTAAAAGAGAAGTTCAAGCAGGTTCTGGCAGGCACAAAACCCGAAGAAATTGCCAAGATTGAGCAGGAACTTGTGAAGGAAGGGATGCCGAGAGAACAGCTACAAAGACTCTGCGACGTTCATCTTGCCGTCTTCGGCGAGCAAGTTCAGGATCAGGAATTGCATCTTGCTTCGGGACACCCAATCAGCATCCTCATGGAGGAACACAGGGTTCTGTTGGAACGCGCAGACAGATTGAAGGTTGATGTAGGCTTGATCGAGGAAGCTTGCGACGTCGTCTATGTCGGTGACGCATTGACAGAACTGCAAGGCGTCGTGAAGGACTTCGTAGAGGCAGAAAAACACTACTTGCGCGAGGAAAACGTGCTTTTTCCAACCATGGAGAAACATGGAATTACTGAGCCACCCGCAATAATGTGGATGGAACACAACCAAATCAGAGAACTGAAAAAGAAACTTCGCGAACTGGCTGAGAAATGGAATTCAATGAGTTTCGAAGATTTCAAAAAAAGGCTAGTTGAAATTGCGCCACGCGTGTGCGACTTGCTTCCAAGCCACTTCTTCAAAGAAAACAACATACTCTTCCCATCAGCCCTTCAAGTCATCAAAGACACTGAGTGGGGTGAGGTTAGAAAGGAGTTTGACGAGATTGGATACTGCAGCTTCACACCGAAGCACACGTTGGTTTCTTTACATGGCACTGAAGTTGAAGAACAGAAGGCTACGTTGGAAATGGGAGAAACGCTGCATTTCGAGACAGGCAACCTTTCAAAGGAAGAAGTTGAGGCCCTATTGGACACTATTCCCATTGATGTCTCGTTCATCGACGCAGATGATCAAGTCAGGTACTTCAACAAGGCTGAGAAGAGAATCTTTGTGAGAACCAAAGCCGTTCTTGGTAGAAAGGTGCAGATGTGCCACCCACAGAAAAGTCTGCATGTTGTCAACAAGATCGTGGAGGCTTTCAAGACTGGAAAGAAGGATGTTGCGGAGTTCTGGATTACCATCGAGAATCGTTTTGTTCACATTCGGTTCTTTGCTGTCAGAAGCAAGGGTGGAAAGTACTTGGGAGCTGTAGAGGTTGTGCAAGATGTGACGGACATCAAGAAGCTCGAAGGACAGAAGAGACTACTTGACTGGAAAGCCTAGGAAGAACAGAAAGAGAGACGCGACACCCGTAGGCAATCAAGCTTAATACCTTCTCCAAAGTTCTTTGATCTAAATTCTGATAAGCGCTATTATCGTATGTGATGTTTGTGGTGAACCATGACTAAGCTGACTTTCTACGGTGGAGTGAACGAGATTGGCGGTAACAAGATTCTCTTGGAAGATAGAAAGACAAGAATCTTTTTTGATTTTGGACAATCTTTTTCCTGTGGACTGGAGTACTTTACAGGTTGGCTTGTTCCTCGTGCGATAAACGGTTTGGGAGACCGTTTCGAGTTTGATATGCTACCGAAGATCAAAGGGCTGTACGCTAAGGAACTGTTAGAGTTCACTGATCTGCCTTATGCCAAGCCCAAGTTTGACGCAGTGTTCTTGTCTCACGCGCATTGGGATCACGTGGATCACATTCGGTTCTTGGACACTGAAATCCCCATATACCTTGGTGCAGGCGCCAAGCTGTTTTTGGAGTGTATGGAAGAAACTAGCGGCTTCTGCAACTACGGAAAACACAAGTGGTGTCTGTTTCGAACCGGAGACAAGATCAGAATTGGAGATGTTGTGGTTGAGCCTATTCATGTTGATCATTCGATTCCTGCGGCATACGGCTTCCTGATTCACACGTCTGAGGGCACGGTGGTCTACACTGGTGACATGCGGGTTCACGGTCCCAGGCAAGACATGACTGAGGAATTTATGGAAAAAGCGCGCGCAAGCGAACCCGTGGCGTTGATATGTGAAGGCACAAGAATGGTTGCAAAAGAGAGTAGGAAGAACTATTCTGAACCACAGGTTGAAGCCTTGAGCAATGAGGTTGTTTCGTCAACCGAGCAAGCCGTGTTCGTTACGTGTTACAGTCGTGATATGGATAGGCTGAGAAGCTTCTACAACGTAGCCAAAAACAACGATAGAAGATTCGTGATTTCTCCTAAAACTGCTCATCTGTTGAGCAAGCTTGTGAGTGACAAGCGTCTCAGTTTTCCTGACCCAGTCAAAGACGAGAACATTCTGGTCTATTATAGGCGGAAGAAGTCAGGAAGATTCGATGAGAGGGACTACTATGTTTGGGAGCGAAAATTCATGGACAAAATGGTGAATCATGAGTTTGTGCACAAAAATCAGAGGGAAGTGCTTATGGATTTGGGTTTCAACCAGTTTGCAGAGCTGATCGACATCAGACCAGACGCTGGCAGTCACTTCATTCATAGCATGAGTGAACCATTTAGTGAAGAGGATATTGAAGACGCGGTTATGCACAATTGGCTGGACCATTTCAAGATGCAGTTCCATCAGCTACATGCATCAGGCCACATGAACAGGAGTCAACTAACGGATTTCATGAACTACGTTAAGCCAAAACGGATCTTCCCTGTGCACACGGAAAACCAGCAGCTGTTCAGAAAGATAAGCAACAAAGCTCAAACAATAAAACGCGGAAAAGGATACGAAATACGATAGCACGAAAAGATCCCTGCGAAATCAACCTATTTCCGCAGTCAAAGGAGACGTCTCCCGCAAAAACCCCCTTTTTCTGAGGTGCTAGATGCGCAACCATATTGTCTGGCCGCGGACTAGTTACGTCTAAGCCGTTTGGTGTGTGCACATTCACCAGCAATTTCAAGTGCCAGAGGCAACATCTGATTTAGCGTGTAAAGAGCGCGCGCTATGGTATGGAGTTAATGAATGATGACTATAGGATTTACGGAGCTTGGTGAACTGATATTTGCTGAGCTTAAACCGAAACTAGAAAACAGCGTTGGCTTGTCAATCTTTGCAAAGGAAAGGGCCAAATTCGAAGGATGGCTTAAAGTGGAGCTATGCGACAGCCTATCAAAGCACTTCGCAGACGTAACCCCAGAGAAAGATAGAATCGACATAACTTTTGAAGATTGGGCAATCGAGCTTAAGACGATCAACACCAATGTTAGATATGCTAATGTGAAAAACAAGAGGCGTCCCATAACAAAAAACACTCAAGGCGTAGTTGATGACATTGAAAAATTGAGACACACGAAATACAAGAACAAGTCTGTCTGCTTTGCTGTCTTCCCGATTCTACATAATGACAGGAACTGGAGGATTCAATTGGAAAGAATCAACTGTCAGCTAAAGAGACTCGAACACGCGGAGTTTAGCTTCAAGAACAAGATACCCGGAGTCCTCTACCACGGCTTGGTTTGAAAAGCGTCTTTTCGAGTTCCAAGCCACCCTTGGGTAGTCTTTACGTGTCAGGGTGTTGAACGACACTTATTGACAAGTCGCTTTCCATAATCTGTCAGAGTGTATTTGCCGCGCTCAACGCGCTGGAAGACCTCCCTGAAACTTTTTCCAACTTCAGGCGCTCCGCCAGGTTGGTCAATTCGCATTCCTTGAAAGATCGCCGTATAACTGTAGAGCCATTCATGCTGACCGACCCCGATCTCGTCTCTGACTTCCCTTCTTGTAAAAAGATTCTTGCCTTGTCCAACCAATGCAGCTACTGCCTCGACTATTTCTTCGGCGTGGGTCATCGGTATCCTTGCTAAATCATCGACATCATAAAGAAATGACTTTTGGTGCGTGATTTTTGAAAATGCCGTGGGTAAGCGCGTGCTACTGGGATAAGTTGTTTGCGTACGGCGCACACGTGCGCGTTGGCATGCTTGTGAAGGCAAACCAAGTTTAGGATGGCCAAAAAAGGTATACCTTCGTCTGCACCCCGAGCCCCCAGATCTTGATCAGTTGGGCAGGTTTTTCCAAACCCGCTGAACATACCGCACATTTATAGATATCCTTCGTTCCAAACAGCAGACACTAAGAGAAACTCTTCAAGAACTGCGTGCGCTTGTCTCTCACGAGAGCCTCCCTTATCTTGGCTATGCCTTGCTCGCTTATTTCGAAGCTTGGTTAACACGTAGTCTTAGCGCGTACATACGCTTTAAGTACGTCACCGAAGCTACAAGGACATGGCAAAATCCTTCGAAAACGAAAACATCGACCTAAACTAAAATCGACTCTTAAATAGGAAAGGTTTTTAGTTTGGTCTTCATATGAAAGTCTGCAAATGGTTAGATCGTACTGTGAGGATGAAATGAATGTCAGTATTTGCAGCACCAGGTGCTTATGATCGCGCTATAACAGTCTTCTCGCCAGACGGACGGCTTTTCCAAGTTGAATACGCAATGGAGCTTGTTAGCCGTGGGGCAACCATACTGGCGATAACATGCCCCGAAGGAGCCATACTAGGTTCAGAAGAGAACGTTGAACCGCTGGAAGAGGCAGAAATCTCATGGAAAATCTTCAAGGTTGACGATCACATAGGCGCGGCAATCGTTGGTCTAAGCTCAGACGCAAGAATCCTAATAGACCAAGCCCGAGTCTACGCCCAAAGCAACAAACTAACCTACGACGAACCCATAGACGTTGAAACCGTCACCAAGAGGATAAGCGACATAAAACAAATGTACACTCAACACGCAGGCGTAAGACCCTTCGGCGTGTCAATAATTTTCGCCGGTGTAGACAAGACGGGAAGCCGCATATTCTACACTCATCCTAGCGGAACATACAGAGGCTACAAGGCCACGGCAGTAGGGGCAGGAAGAGAAACGGCATTTGGTATTCTCAAAGACGAATACAAGGAGAATATGAGCCTAGACGACGCCACAAGACTAGCCGTCAAATGCTTAGTCAAAGCTCTAGAAGCGCGACAGTTACCACTGAGAATGAAGATAGCAGTCATCCCAACTGAAACCAAGAAATTGGAAATGCTAAGCGCCGAAAAGATCGAAGCCATAGTGAAAGAGCTGGGCCCGGGCAAGTGAAAGAGGGATGAGTGAGAAGTACACTGTCGCTCGCATAACAAAGGACACTGAACATTTTGAGATTCTCGTAAAACCTCAAAAAGCATTAGACTACCGAATGGGCAAAATCGCGGGAATCACAGAAGTCTTAGCCGCTGAAACAGTCTTTTCAGACGCAAACAAAGGCACAAGAACGTCAGAGGAAAACCTGCGAAAAGCCTTCGGAACCACAGATCAGCTAAAGATAGCAGAGACAATACTGAAAACTGGAACACTACAGTTGACGACAGAGCAACGAAGGAAAATGGTCGAAGACAAGAGGCGACAGATAATAGACTTCATAGCAAGACAATGCGTGGACCCAAAAACAAACTTACCACATCCACCACTGCGCATAGAAAACGCTATGGAACAAATCCACTACCCGATAGACCCCTTCAAGCCAGTGGAAGAACAAGCAAAAGACATAACCAAACTGCTAAGACCCATACTGCCCCTAAAAATGGAGCAAGTATCAGTCGGCGTCACATTACCCACACAATACTCAGCCAGAGCCTACGGAACAATAAAAGGATTCGGAACAATAAAACGCGAAGAATGGCGAGCAGACGGCTCATGGTACGGAGTCCTAGAAATGCCAGCAGGCTTATATGCCCCACTCGTGGAAAAACTGGGAGAAATAACCAAAGGAAATGGAGAAGCAAAAATCATCGCATAAGTAAAAAGGTTTGTTATATAGGAATTAGGTGGAAAATTATGCCAACATTTTTCGAACCAAAACAGATCGTAACCCCAGGAGACTTAATCGCAGAAGGCGAATACATCGCAGGTGAAAACACTTACGCAGAAGACAAGAAAATCTTCGCTTCACGAACTGGACTAGTAGAGTACGACAACAAACGCGTAAACGTAGTAGCCTTGAAAGCCTTTTACATGCCTAGAGCAGGAGACATGGTCATAGGAACAGTCGTGGAAATAGGGTTCAACGGCTGGACAATAGACATAAACTCCCCATACCAAGCTTTCTTGAGACCCGCAGACGTTCTCAGCCGACCCTTCAAACCGCAAAAAGACGAACTGTCCCAAGTCCTAGACATGGGAGACCTAATAGTGGCGAAAATAATATCCTACGACAGAACACACGACCCACAAATCACCGTCGCCGAACCGGGACTTGGAAAAATAACACGCGGACAAATAGTCAAAGTCACCCCAACAAAAATCCCCCGCATAATAGGCAGACAAGGATCAATGGTATCAATGATAAAAGAACAGACAGGATGCCAAATAATCCTAGGACTCAACGGAGTAGTACTGATCACGGGAAAAACCTTGGAAGACGAACAGTTAGCATTAATGGCTATCCACAAAATAGAAGAAGAATCTCACACAAGCGGTCTGACAGACCGCATAACCCAGATGTTGAAAGAAGAAAAATCGAAACAGGAGGAAAAAAAGAATGAGTGAAAAACCAGAAAAACTAATTGACAAAAAAGGAATAAGACTGGACGGACGAAAGCCAGATGAACTAAGATCGATAAAACTCGAAGTAGGCGTAATACCAAACGCTGACGGTTCTGCATACATTGAGCATGGAAAAAACAAGATCCTAGCAGGCGTGTACGGCCCAAGAGAAGTTCACCCAAAACACCTCGCACTTCAGGACCGAACTGTCCTAAAATGCCGGTATCACATGGCACCATTCTCCGTTCAGGAACGCAAGTCACCAGCACCATCAAGAAGAGAAATTGAACTCTCAAAAGTCATCCGAGAATCTCTAGAACCATCAATCTTCATGGAATACTACCCAAGAACAATGATAGACGTTTTCATAGAAATCCTTCAAGCTGACGGAGGCACAAGATGCGCAAGCATAACAGCCGCATCCCTAGCCCTCGCAGACGCAGGCATCCCGATGCGAGACCTCGTCGTTGCATGCGCAGCCGGAAAAGCTGACGACACAATAGTCCTAGACTTGATGGACGAGGAAGACAAACAAGGGAAAGCCGATGTCCCAGTCGCGTTGATGCCAAACCTGAACGCTATAACACTACTGCAGATGGATGGCAAACTAACGCACGAAGAGTTTGAAAATGCCGTGAACCTGGCAATTGATGGATGCAAGAGGATTTACAGCATGCAGAAAGAAGCGTTGAAAGCCAAATACATCAACGTCAAAGAGGAGGCTGAAGAATAATGGCGTCAGTAGTTACCCGCGTCAAACAAAAACAGATCGCGCAGTTAATCGACAAAGAAAAACGCGTAGACGGCAGGAAACCAAACGAATACCGAGAGATCAAAGTTGAACAGGGAATAATCGAACGCGCAGAAGGCTCCGCAAGGGTGCGCCTTGGAAAAACCGAAATAGTGGTCGGAGTAAAAGTCGAAATGGGCGAACCATTCTCAGATACACCAAACGAAGGCGTCCTAACAGTCAACGCTGAACTCGTGCCACTAGCTTCACCAAGCTTCGAAGCTGGCCCACCAGACGAAACCTCAATCGAGCTCGCCAGAATCGTTGACCGAGGAATCAGAGAGTCAAAAGCCATCGACACGGGAAAACTATGCATCGAACCAGGAAAGAAAGTGTTCGTCGTCTTCGTCGACATCTACGTACTGAACCACGATGGAAACCTGATAGACGCATCAGCACTAGCAGCAATGGCCGCTCTGCTCAACACGAAAATGTCCAACTACGAGGTTGAAGAAGGCGAAGTAAAAATCAAATCAGGCTACATGCAACTCCCAATAAAGCAACACCCGATAACAATAACCTGCGCAAAAATAGGCGACAAGCTAATACTTGACCCATGCCTAGAAGAAGAACAGGTGATGGACGCTAGACTATCAATGGCGATCGACGATGACGAAGACATATGCGCGATACAAAAAGGCTGTGCAGGATACTTCACCCCAGAACAAGTCATCGAGTTCTCCAAAACCGCCAAAGAAAAGGCTAAACAAATACGCAAGGAATTAGACTGGTGAGCAGACGATGGGACATAGAACCAAGAAGGTAGGACCAACACGCGGACTTGGCCCACGCTATGGTGTAACCGTCAGAAAACGCTACATCAAGATTCTCAGGCAACTGAATGAGCCACACACATGTCCGCAATGCGGACTCGCACGAGTCAAAAGAGAAAGCGTGGGGGTTTGGAAATGCAGAAAATGCGAGTTCACCTTCACAGGTGGAGCCTACACGCCAGTGACGAAACTTGGGATTGTGGCAAAGCGCATAGCGAAAGGCGCCCCATTAGAAGAAGCAGTAAAAACAGAGACGTCCGAAGACACCGCATAATCCTTCCAACCCTGCCAATTTCACCCTTTTCTTGAAACATTCCAATGTTCGGCAAAACAACTGACTTCTTGTCGGTCTAAATTCTATGAAAGCAAAGGCAATTGTGCATCTCAGGTTTTCAACCGAAAGAGATAGGGAGATAGTTGCTAAATCTTTGGAACCTGAAATCAGAAAACCTATCACGCCGCGCTCAAAGGCAACCACAGAAAGCAAAAGCAAACTCTTGATCTTGAGAGTTGAAGCAAATGACACTATTGCTTTACGTTCCGCGCTAAACGCCTATCTGAGATGGATAAACTCGATAATGAATGTCTTGTCAATTATGGAAAAACAGTTCTCATAATACTATCCACTGGGAATCAGCCCCATGAAACTCCTTCATGAGCGGAACCAGATGAATCAGAGTTCTTTGCGGTCATCAATTATTCTAACGTCAACGAGCGCGATTTGTAGGCTCTCTCAAACCATAATAGGTTCTGGGAAAATGCTTTATTAATGACTCAGCCTATTGCTGTGCAGAACGGGAAGGATAAGACTTGAGTGATGATATTTCGAAGCTTCCGCCACAAGTTCAAGAACGCTTATTAAGGTTACAGCAACTTCAGCAAACACTTCAATCAGTTCTAGCGCAGAAACAGCAAGTAGAACTCGAAATGTCAGAAATCGATCAAGCTTCAACAGAACTACAAAAACTGGCTGACGACGCAGTAGTATACAAGGCAACAGGTTCACTCATGATAAGAGCTGAGAAAACTAAGATGATTGCTGAACTATCCGAGCGAAAAGACCTGCTTAACGCCAGAGTCACAATTTTAGCAAAACAGGAAGAACGCTTACGCAGTCAGCTTAAGGAGTTACAAACTAAGCTTCAACAGGACTTAAACCCGGTTTCACCTGGATCCCAACCTTAACAAGGTTCTAGGTGAAACTTTGGAAGACCTAGGACTCCCAGAGTTAACCAATGAGCAGATTAAGGAATTGTGCATAGTTGCGGAGGCAGCAGCCAGAAAGTACGTATATTCTAGAGTCTCAATTAAGAACGTTGAAAAACTCAGCGTTAGTGCTGAAGCAGAAGGTACAAGGCCAGTCAACTTGACGGTTGAAGTAGACATAGACTTGTCTCCCACAATGAAGAATTTTCGCGTGAAAAACCTAGTAGAGACGGCGGTGAAAGAAGCACTCAAATCAGCAGAAGAATATCTGAGGAAATTGACTTGTCTTTAGCAGAAATAACGAAGATCATAGATACACTGGAAGCGAAACTCGTTGTCTTGCTATGTCACCACAATGCCGACCCAGACGCAATCTGCTCAGCTTATGCTTTTCAAAGCCTGCTGAAACAGCTTATGCCAAAAATCGAAGTCGAAATAGGAGCCGCCTACGGTATAAGCAGGCTCTCAAAGCACCTGCTCCAATACGTACCAATAGACGTTAGGGACCAACCACGCATCGAAAAAGCAGATGCCATTGTCCTACTTGACACTAACACGATCCAGCAACTAGATAATCTAGCTGAGAAAGTGAAAACAGCCAAATCACCGATAATCGTGATCGATCATCACGCAACGCACCCAGAAACGGAACAACTCGCAACGCTATGCGTAACCAACGAAGAGGCATCATCAACATGCGAAATCGTCTACAACTTCTACAAGCAAGCAAACATAAAACCAAACCAAACTGAAGCCAAAGCCCTATTCCTCGGCATAGCCTTCGACACACGGCACTTCATCTTAGCCAACTCATCCACACTTAAGAACATAGCAGAATTGATTGACTCAGGCTTAAACGTACAAGAAACACTCCCGCTGCTCTCATTGCCCATGGACCTCTCTGAACGCGTAGCCAGACTGAAAGCCTCAAGAAGAGTCAAGCTCTTCAAGATGAAAGAGTGGATTATCGCACTCTCACATGTAAGCGCATACCAAGCCTCGGCCGCAAGAGCCCTGATTGATTTAGGCGCTGATGTCGCTGCTGTAGCAGGCCAAAAGAATGAGAAATTAGAGGTGAGTCTACGCGGGACACGCGAATTTCACAAGCAAACAGGTATTCATTTGGGGAAGGACATCGCCAAGCCTTTGGGCGAATATATTCATGGAATGGGAGGAGGACACGCTACAGCTGCTGGAGCCAACGGGGCTGAAGACATTGAAGTCGCGCTTAAACGTTGTTTACTTCTTTTGAAGGAAAAGCTGGTTAGCCAATAATAAGTAGCTACTCTTAAATGAGCCAAGTGAAACCGCTTAAACAGGGCAGGCGTCCTTAGCATGGCAGTTATCGAAACAAAAAACGTTACATACACCTATCCCGGCAGCACAAAACATTCAATCACAAACATCTCCATAAGCATAGAAAAAGGAGAATTCACCCTCATCACTGGACCAAGCGGCTGCGGGAAAACCACACTATGCAGATGCTTCAACGGGCTTATTCCCCACTTCTACCAAGGCGAACTCGAAGGCAAAACACTAATCAGTGGAATGAACGTCGTCGACCACCCTATTCATGAACTTGCAAAACGCGTGGGGTTTGTATTCCAAAACCCCGAAAACCAGCTTTTCGCTCTCTCAGTCGAGAAGGACGTGGCATTTGGACTTGAAAATCTCGGATTACCACGAGAAGAAATGCGCAAAAAAGTAGATTGGGCACTAAACCTCACAGGAATATATGACCTGAGAGAAAGAGCACCATATGAACTCTCAGGTGGTCAACAACAGCGTGTCGCAATAGCTTCAGTATTGGCGATGCAACCAGATGTAATAGTATTAGATGAGCCAACGAGTTTCCTCGATCCACTGAGCGCAAAGAAGATATTCGAAGTAATTTACGACCTGAACAAGAAGCTTAGCATAACTGTGGTGCTCGTTGAGCACAGACTTGATTTGACAGCTAAGTATGCAAACCACATAATAATAATGGATGAAGGAAAAGTCGTTCAAGATGGTGACCCGCGAGAGATTTTGCGCACTGAAGAAGCACGCTTAGTGGGTGTAGGCATTCCAAAAGCAACACTTCTCTATCAGATTCTCAAAAAGGACGGCGCAAAGCTCGGCGAAACAGTTCCCCTTTCTTCAGATGAAATGGCGGCCATGATAAAAGAGGCTCTTGGTAACCATGATTGAGGCAAAGGCTGTTTACTTCACTTACCGAAGCGGAGTTGAAGCACTTAAAGATGTTTCCGTGACCATCAAAGACGGAGAATTTGTAGCCATAATGGGACAAAACGGCGCTGGAAAGACAACTCTCGTCAAACACTTTAACGGTCTACTCAAACCAACGAAAGGGCAAATACTAGTCAATAACGTTGACGTCTCAAAAGTAAGCGTTGCCACCCTATCCAAGAACGTCGGTTTCGTGTTCCAGAACCCAGATCACCAACTTTTCAGCGAAACCGTGGAAGAAGAGATCTCCTTCGCCTTGAGAAACTTCGGATTTGAAGAAACCACAGTGGAAAACAGAGTGACTTGGGCGCTGAACCTTCTAGGCCTAGCTCAATACAGAAAAACCTCACCGTTCATGCTGAGCGGTGGAGAAAGAAAACGTGTGGCACTGGCCTCAGTTCTGGCTTGGAACCCGGAGATACTGATACTTGACGAACCAACTATCGGACAAGACTATCAACAAAAAGAGAAACTCCGCCAGTTTGTCCTGCAGATGAGAACTCAGAGAAAGACAGTGATAATTGTGACACATGACGTGGAGTTCGTAGCAGAATGCAACCCAAGAATCTTGCTAATGCGAGAAGGAAAGATCATTGCTGACGGAGAAGCCAGGGCAATCCTAACAAAACCCGACATCCTCGAACAAGCATCGATCGTGCCACCCCAAATAGCACAGATCTTCCTGCAACTTCCAGAACTGAACCTACCCAACGACATCATAGACGTCTACGAGGCAAGAACCCTATTGCTCAACAAACTGGAGAGCAGAACCAAATGAGCGTCTTCGACGGACTTAGGTTCCGAAAGGTATACTCACCTATTCACAACCTGGATCCAAGAATAAAATTCGTTTACGTCTGTGCAATGTTCACTGTGGCGGTCATTTTCTCGGAAATACTGCCTCTGATAGCACTCTTTCTAATACAGATTCCATTTGTTCTATTAGCAGGCATTAGACGTGACTGGGTTCGATCCATGCGAGGAGCAGCTTTCTTAGCCACAATAATCTTCCTGACAAACTTCATCTTTGCATCCATCGGCGCTGGCTATGTAGTAACGGCGAAAAACCTTGAGAGTGCTGCCGCAATGACTTTACGCTTCATAGTTCTTGTGGAATCGTTTTCAGTCTTCTTTCTCACAACGTCCCCTGACCATTTAGGCTTGGCCTTAGAGCAGACACGTGTACCTTATGAACTCGTTTTCGCCTTCACGACTGCAGTCCGCTTTGTGCCGGTTTTGGCTGAAGAAGCACAAACGATTATGGACGCACAGAAAGCCAGAGGATTGGAGCTTGAACGTGGAAACTTCCTCAAAAGGATCAGAAACTACATTCCTATTCTCATCCCGCTCATTGTAAGTGCCATCCGCAGGAGCCTCGAACTGGCAGAAGCTATGGAATCACGTGCATGGGGTGCAAGCAAAAAGCGTACCAACTTGTACGTACTCAAGATGCACAAAGGCGACATAGCCCTAGCAGCCATAACAATTGTCATCGTAGCAGTGGCGGCATATGTTCGACTGTTTCTAAGAATTCCATCCTTGACCAGCCTTCTAGGCAACTTCCCTTGACCACAAGACTTTTAATGAGATGAAACGAGTAATGGGTTCTCGGAGCCTGAAACAGTGAATTGGCTGAAAGCGGCCTCTGAAGAAATAATCGAGTGCATTAAAAGGTCCATGGAATCGCTAAACATGGACGAGGTTGAAGAATTCATTGACACGCTACTCAAGGCCAAAGACAGAAAGATATTCACAATAGGCATGGGGAGAAGCGGATTTGTCGCCCGCGCCTTTGCCTTGCGCTTGATGAACCTAGGCTTCAATGTCTACGTCCTTGGCGAAACCATAACTCCAGCTGCTGAAAAAGGAGACCTGCTGATTGCAGTCTCAGGCACAGGCTCAACGAAAATGGTTTTGACCGCAAGCTCAGCCGCCAAGGATATAGGTGCAAAAGTTATTGCAGTCACATCCTTTCAAGAATCTCCACTAGGACGGCTTGCTGACCTCAGCGTCACGGTAAAAGGAAGAACCAAAGCAGGCATGCCAGTTGAAGAGGACTATGTCGCAAGGCAAATCATCGGTGAACGTGAACCATTAACGCCCCTTGGAAGCATATTTGAGAACAGCAGCATGGTGTTTCTGGACAGCTTAATCGTGGAGATCATGCATCGATTAGGACGAACCGAAGCGGACCTGAAACGTAGACACGCAACCATAGAATGAAACGTGACCTGTTCTCTGGCTGATCCTCTTCCCTTCTTGTTTGCCAATCAGCTTACCGTCCAGAAAGTTCCCACGACAACTGCAACTTTGGCAGCCTCACATGAGCTCACTTGTGGCGAGCCTGAAACAGGAGAGCATTGTCTAAACAAGACCATGAAAAGAACCTCAATAAGCTTCATCTATGAACGTGTTTAGCACTCTCACGGTCTTGGAAGCGCCTCAGAGGAATCTCATCCTTTCTTTGTTAAAGTGCGCTCAAGATTGACCGTGCGTATTGCTTATTAAGACTCGCTACACAGTATATTCTGTGAAGACGTAAACTACATGCTAAACCAAGGAGGACAATTCACACGGTCGAGAAGACAACACCAAAAACGGTAGGCACTCTAGACGAGACAGAGGCCACACCACTCATAATAATCAAAGAAGATGTCAAAAAACCCGTTGTCTTCAGAGAAGCCTATCCGATACAGGAACCCTATGTCTATGCAGCAATCGTCAAAGACCAAGAAAACCAAAAGACAAAATACGAAATCATAGAGCCGACTCTTCAAAAAGAGGAAGAAAAAAGACTCACTGAAATCAAGAACCTTCTAATGGAAGAAGTAGACGTAAACCTGAAAGAAATAGAAACCAAAGCCAAAGCAGAAGACTACTTGATAAAGAAGACAAAAGAAATAATCAAAGAATACCAGATAAAAGTCCCTCCAGAAGCAATTGACAAATTGATCTACTACGTGCTGAGAGACTTCATAGGATACGGGAAAATAGATCCTTTGATGAAGGATCATCTGATCGAGGACATTTCAAACGATGGCGTGAACATCCCGATCTACGTTTGGCATAGAGTCTACGAATCATTGCCCACGAACATACTGTTTAAAGACGAGACAGAATTGAACTCGTTCGTAGTCCGACTGGCATACTTGGCGGGAAAGAACATCTCCATTGCATCGCCACTCTTGGATGCATCACTTCCAGAAGGCAGTCGAGTACAGCTGACCTATGGGAACGAAATCACTAGGAGAGGCTCAACATTTACCATCAGACGGTTCAAAGTGGACCCGTTAACCATCTCAGATTTGATCGAGTTCAACACTTTGTCCTCAGAGATGGCCGCATACTTGTGGTTCATCATAGAAAACAGAGCCTCAGTAATAGTGGCTGGCGGCGTAGCTGCTGGAAAAACAACCATGCTCAACTGCCTATCAATGTTCATAAAACCTGAAATGAAGATTGTAAGCGTAGAAGACACGCAGGAACTCAATCTCCCACATGAGAATTGGATACCGTCAGTGGTGAGACTGGGTTTCGGGCACGAAGACAAGAAAGGCGGGTCTATAACTCTTTTTGATCTGCTGAAGGCTGCCGTAAGACAAAGGCCTGACTACATTCTCGTGGGGGAAGTCCGCGGGGAAGAAGCCTACACGCTATTCCAAGCCATGGCAACTGGTCACTTGGGAATGAGCACGATACATGCGGAATCGGTAGAAGCGGTGATGAACCGGTTGGAATCTGAACCGATGAATATTCCAAAACCACTCATAGCAATGACCGATGTCATATTGGTTGTTACGAGAACGGAGATTGATGGGAAACCAGCAAGAAGGATCAATACGACAACAGAAATTGTGGAGCTAGACCCCAAAACGAAGGATTTGCTGACCGAAGAAATCTTTCATTGGAATCCCAAGGGCGATCGATTCTTCTTCCTTGGTCACAGTTCAATACTGGAAAACCACGCAAGGAAACTGGGTGTGGAGGAGGAAAGCGTCAAACGCGAGTTGCATTCAAGGAAGACTGTTCTAGAATGGATGGTGAGCAAAGGGATTAGACGCTACACAGATGTGGCAAACATAATCAGAGAATACTATGCAAATCCGAATCGTGTTTTCCAGAAGGCTAGGGTCGGGCTGAGATGAAAGGCAACATGCTTTTTGAAAGAATCCGAGCTCTGTTTGAACAGCTTGAAACAAGATTAAGAAAGCCACCTTCAAAATTAACACGCCCCGATAATGCAGAGACACAAGAAAACCACGGTCACGCATTTGGAAAACCACAATCAATAGCCTACCACGCAATCGGAGGAAGAACTGCGGGTATCTTGACGCTTTTCAAGGATTTAGGCTTGAATTTGCAGAGATCAGGCATAAGAATCCCACTCAGAGCCTACGTTAGCTTAACAGTCCTTGTAACAATAATAATTTCAGTCTCCGCGTTTGCAATCGTTCCATGCTTACTATTCTTTGTCTTCAGAATTCCTCTCTTTCCAGCCTTTTTGTTCGGCGTCGGTGCATGCATGTTTGCGTCAGCATTCTCAACCATTGGATTCTATGCATATCCAATCTATCGAGCGGATAAACACAAGAGAAACTTGGAAGACGAAATACCCTTCACAACTGGCTATATGGCGATTCTCACAAGCGCGGGTGTTTCTCCAGAGAAGATCTTCCACTCACTTTCAAATCTCAGCTTGCCACTAGCTGTTTCCACTGACGCAAAAGACATCGTAAGAGATGTAAACCTCTTCGGCAAAGACATAATCTCCGCTTTGGAAGAAAAATCAAAGACTACACCTTCTGAAAGGCTTCGCGAAATGCTAGAAGGATTCATTTCAACGATACATTCAGGCAGCAACTCCGCCGCTTACCTTCGAGAAAAATACAGACAATACATGAAACTGAAGAACATAAGCCTCAAAAAATTCTCAGATACATTATCAGTTTTGGCGGAGTTCTACGTAACATTGCTTCTGACCGGCCCGCTGCTTCTTGTTATAATGCTTGCCGTAATGTCAATGCTCGGCGGAGGAAACCTAGGTTTGCTAAGTCCAGACCTACTGTTGAGCTTGGTAACTTATCTGGGAATTCCCTTGGGCGCTATAGTGTTTTTGGTGATCTTGGACGCGATTACACCCACGTGGTAGGTGAATATGCCGAGAATCGACAAGAAGAATAAGAGAATCACGTGGATTGTGTCAGTTTCGCTAGCTGTTTTTATTGTTTTGCTAGGTTACTTCGTGCTCGGGAAAATTGCCATATTTGACGAGTTCGTCTTTTTTGCCATAGTAGTCGCAGTTCTGCCTTCGGCCATTCTGAGCCACATTGACTTCAAATGGAGAAAAGCGATTGATGAACACTTGCCAGATCTCTTCAGAAGCGTAGTCCAAGCTCAGCAGACAGGTATGACGCTCCCTCAAGCCATAGAAGAGAACTCGAAGAGAAACTATGGCCCGCTCACGGCCGAGCTGAAAAAAATGACGGCTCAAATGTCTTGGGGAATGGGGTTTGAGGACACATTGTTAGCCATGGGAAAACGCGTAAACACAGTACTAGTGCAGAGAACAATACCGATGATAATTGAAGCAAGTCACTCAGGAGGACACGTGGAGAAGGTCTTTGACCCAATGGGCAAGTTCATACAATCAACACTACTGCTGCAAAAGGAACGCCGAACCCAGACAAGACCGTACATCGCGATAATATACGTGGCTTTCTTCGTTTTTATCTTCACGATAGTATTGCTTTTCAAATCGTTTTTCGTAAGCGTGGAAGGCCTCCCAGTACTCGGAACAGCAGTAATGGCGCCAACTCAAATACAGCGATTGTTCTTCCAAATGATGATGATCCAAGCCTTTTTCGGAGGCCTAGTTGCTGGAAAAATGGGAGAAGGAACAATAGCTGCTGGATTAAAGCATAGTGTGATTTTGATGCTTAGCGGTTACCTAGCTTTGAAACTCTTCATATGAGGTGACACGATGAAAAGACCAAAACTGTCGGGAGATAAACGGGCTATAACTCCAGTCTTGAGCAGCTTATTGCTCATGGTCGTAGCTGTGGCGGCTATGGCGATCGCCACGACAGCAACCTATGTCATAACTTCTAATCTACGCGAAACTATGAGTGAGCGCGTCATCATGGAAGACTTGTGGTTTAACACTCAGGATGGAAGCATCAACATCTATGTTCGCAATGTTGGAAAAGTGGCTATTCACGTTTCATCGGTATACATGAACAGCACTCCCCAGTCTTTCGCCAAACCTTTTGACCTTGATGTAGGGGGGCACCGCTGGCTCAATATCACGCGCAATTGGGCTCCTGAAGATCTGTATTATGTTGATGTTGTCACGAGTAGGGGGACTCACGTTGGAGACTATTTCAAAGCGCCTTAGACTTGACAAACGTGGTGTAAGTAACGCAATAGTCGCCATGTTAAGCCTAGTCTTAGTCGTAATCATCTCTGCAAATGTGATAATCTGGAGTTCTCAAATGAGCCATTACGATTGGGAGAAAACGCAGGAAAAAATCGAGATAGTTTCTGCCCAAACCGGAAGAAACGGAGCACTCTTCACTATCAACAACAAAGGCTCCTTGACCGCCCACGTAGTTTCGCTCTGGGTCATCGATTCTACCCAACACAAACGATATGACGTAGACATTTTCATAAACTCCGGAGAGAATTCAACGTATACTCGCATGGACATCAACCTTCCAAGTGAAGATTTCCTCATCAAGATGATAACTGAAAGAGGAAACATGGCAATTCTCTCACAAAGCTAACCCAGAACATGAATTTCAGATTTTGTCATCTCACGGGTTTTCCAGAACCCTTTCCTTTAAAGCATCAATTGCTTCCTTCTGGTCTCTAGCCTCTATGAGTCGAATGTTGTAGAGCTGAGCCATCTTCTTACCATTCTCGCTCATCTTTGGAATAGCAATTAGATAGGCCTGATCTGGTGACACATCAAATATCTTTGCAAAAAGCGCGATCACAGGTTGCTCTGACACCATGTTTTGATTCGATGTCGCAAGGTCAATCACAGTCGTCTTTCGCTTGGCTTGCCCCTTAGTGGCTACGATGTCGAAAACGTGGTTTGCGCCAGATTTCCCCTTCAGAAAAGCAGGGCTCTCCACATCGAATTTTTCTTCCACAAGGAACTCCCTTATTGGAGTGATCAAAATCCATCCCAGAGCAGCTTCTTCTCTCACCTGTTCTTTCAAGCTATAAGCGTAGACATCTTTGATTGTTATGTCTTCAAACTGGGAGCTTCCATGGCAATCTCTACAGAAGTTTGAAACAACAGGAATATCGAAATTTTTGCTGCATTCTTTGCACGTACACCAAATGCCGGCTTTTCTGAAGTCAACATCAGGTTTCTTTAGTTCTTCATGACACTTCGGGCAGACAAGCTTGTTTCCCTTGTGAAAGTTCCCCTCCACATCCATGTACCCACATTTCACGTGCTCAATCAGAGAGCTTTTTTGAATATCAAATGATTTGCAGTATGGGCAGCAATAACGGGCAGAGATACTCGGAGAACCGCACCTTGGACAATAAATGATCTTGTCATAAAGTCGTCGTTCAAGCATCTCGGCCTCATGAAGCTTGTTAAGAAAAGCTTCTACATCAGATGCATCTCCAACGATTGTTTCCACGAGTGGATACCTGTAGCCACGCTTATGATCGTAGGTTGGCTCAAGTTCTTTGATTTCGCCGCTCAAAAACTTGCTTAAGAGAATCTGCGTGTTGCGGTCTCTGTAGAGTTCCGCTCGTTCAACCTTGCCCGTCTTCAGCATGTTCTTCCCAAACTAGTCCGCTCAACTATGTATGAATGCTCTTAAGCATCTATTTGAATGCTTAGGGTTTCAGTGCTTTTACCTTTAAAACGTTTTCAGAAAGGTTATTAAAACCTCCTTGAACGGTTGACTTGAAGAGGGCGAAGTCGATTGAGCCAACGACAGAAACACCCTGTACGATGCCCTAAATGTGGCTTTTCATTTGACATAAGCTACGGCCGAACTTTCGCCTGCTCTGGCTGTCCCTCTTCCGTACATTGCGAGATGGCCAAGTGCCCAAAATGCGAGCACGAGTTTCCTTTGCAGCAAAACTGAAGACTGCTTTGACTCCTTAACACTTCTGAACGACCACCTTGCGAGCATGTGAAGCAGTTCTAGATTGCTAATCTTAGCTATCGCTTTCTGCAAACATAACCTTGTGAATGATTCGTCAAGATGCCGAAGCTATCTACACACTGCAAATCCTTTTGCTGCACACGGGTTTGAGAGAGTGTGGACAAAGACTGGAAAGATCACTTACAGTCACGTTTTTTAATCAGAACCACCATAATCCATCCGAAGTCAAGAAAAGAAAGGGCTTCTCTCGAAAGGTGAACAAATGTCGACTCAAAACCCCCCAAGGACAACGTTAACACGCTGGACTACGCAGAGAGGTTTGGCATCTCTAATTACGTTCCTAATCATATCGGTGTTGATTGAATACGTCGTTGTGCTCTACGCCATTAACCTAGGAGTAAATGAAAGCCCAGAGCATCTCCTAAGCCTTCAAATTCCAGGGATCAACGGGGCAATAGAAATCAGCCCACTATTCCATGTGGTCCCAACTGCAGTCATAATTGCTTTGGCAACTGTTTGGATAAGCTTCACGAAAACAGCTCGGCCCCAAAAGTGGAAAGTGGGAGCAACCTCGAAACAGGATAAGGGATCAATGCACAAAGAACAAAATAAATCACTGATTAACCAAAGGCGAGGGATACTCAGGACGACTGCGAGAAGCATGCTGATCGTGCTTCTGGTTTTCTCAGCACTCATTCTTGCAGTGTCTCTCTTGGCGTATCCGGACATGATTCACCAGGTCGTAACGAATGCCTATCAAAACAATCCTTCACTGCTCAACTTCGTGAAGAACACTGGACAAGGCCTAGCCTCAATAGGCGGAGCCTTCTCAGCAGTAAATGGCGCCTTAATAGCAGCTTCACCAGGATTAAGAAACCTTGCGTCGGGTCTAGGAGGTTTGATAAGGCCACTTTCTGACTTGGACAACGCCGGAAAATATTTACTCTTCCAGAACGCGGCAGTATGGATCTCCGCCATCATAACTCTGTTTTATAGAGAATACGGAAGGTTCCTACACAAGAAGAGATAGAAGAGGCTAGATTCCTAGATGGCTGACCGCCCCAGATTTGGTCCAGCTGGGGTTCCCCCTACATTCAGAATGCTGAATGCTTCTTTGCAAGAGGTTCCTATCCTTCTGCGCGAGGAAGGACTTGACGCCTTTGAGTATGAAGCCATTTATTGGGGAGGAAAACCGCAGATGCAGAAAGAAGATGCTGAAGCATTTGGACAGAAGGCCAAGGAAAATGATGTTTGGCTGAGTTTACATGGCTCCTACTTCATCAATTTCTGCGGTGAAAAGAAAGTCGTTGAGGCTAGCAAGAGACGTTTGATCTCATGCGCTACAGCAGCGGAATGGATGAACGCGTATGTCGTTGTCTTTCATCCAGGTTTCTACGGTAGAAGAATGCGAGGAGAAGCATACGAAACCTGCGTTGAAACCCTAAAAGAAGTTGTCGAGACCATGAGAAATCTAGGAATAAGAAACACCAAGATTGGCCCAGAGACAATGGGCAAACCGTCGCAGCTTGGGAGTCTTGACGAAGTTGTAGGCATATGTGAAGACGTGGAGCAAACCCAACTCGTAGTTGACTGGTCACATTTGCACGCAAGAGAAATGGGACGCCTCGGAACATTCGAGGATTTCAGGAATGTCGCAGAGAAAATCGAAACAAGACTTGGGACAGAAGCGCTGAAGAACATGCATTGCCACTTCACAAAGATCGAGTTCACAGACAAAGGTGAAAGGAGACATCACCCACTGAATGAAGAAAGATATGGACCAGATTTTGGAATGCTTGCGCAGATCATTGCCGAATACAAACTGAGACCAGTTGTAATAAGTGAAAGTCCATTATTGGATCTTGACGCAATGAGAATGCGAGACATTCTCCGAGAATTACTTTGAGCGATACTTTTTTTATTAAGACTCAATAGTGCTGTTAATGGGTACCTATCTTGGTTAGGCTAAAAGGGTTTCAAAAACTAACGTCTGTCCATGAGGCTTCAACGGTTTTGTTGGAAAACTGGCAGTGCAAAAGGCCCAAGATTGCTGTAGTTCCGCTAGACCTTGCACTTAATCGTGTGTTGGCAGAGCCTTTCAAAGCCGTCGAAGACTTACCAAGGAAAGATAGATCAGCTGTGGACGGATATGCCCTCATAGCTAAAGACACAGCGGGAGCTTCACAGTTTAGACCCAAGATTTTGCAGATAACCAGCTGTGAGAGAATCAATAACAAACAGGCAAAGCAAGTGTGGACAGGAAACCCCATCTCAAAAGGCGCAGACTCAGTCGTAATGTTAGAAAACACCAAACGCGTCGGAGACACAGTAGAAGTATGGGCGTCATTAACGCCAAACGAAAACGTTTCCAAGATGGGTGAAGACGTCAAGAAAGGCGACATCGCCGTAGAAGCTGGAACAAGGCTCAAACCTCAGCATTTAGGATTGATGGCAGCTTTAGGAACTACAAATGTCAGAGTCTTTGAGAGACCCAAGATCGCAATTCTGACTACTGGAAACGAACTCGTCGAAGTAGGGTGTCAGAGAAAAGAAAACGAGATTTTTGACGTAAATAGACATGTGATGGCGACGTTATGCCACGAACTGGGCGCTGAGTCATTAGATTTGGGCATTGCAAAAGATGACAGCAAAGAGATTGCAGGAAAACTGAGGGCAGGGCTTGCGGCTGACGCAATAATCACGACAGGCGGAACAAGCGTAGGAGTCTCAGATCTTGTTCCTGAAATCGTCAATAAGATTGGAAAACCAGGAGTCCTCATTCACGGCATAGCCATGAGGCCAGCTATGCCCACAGCTTTAGCGTTCATTCAGCAAAAGCCTATACTAATCTTCCCAGGCAATCCGGTCGCAGCAATGATTGCTTTCGAGGTTTTTGCCAGACCACTGATATGTAAGATGCTGGGGTTGAAAAGTGAAGAGCCGCGACCTATGATAGCAGCGAGAATGATTAGGAAGACTACGACAGCCCTCGGGAGAAAGACGTATGTTCGTGTCCATGTTTTCCACCACGATGGAAAGTACTCTGCCGAGCCAATAAGCGCAAGGGGTTCAGGCATCATTTCGACGATGACAAAAGCCAATGGATATGTTGCTGTTCCAGAGGACAGAGAGGGCTTAAGCGAAGGCGAAATTGTCGCCGTCGCCTTGTTTAACAACGTAGAATGGAGAGACACGAATGTTTAGACGGCTGATGACACTTGACGAAGCAAAACAAATAATCAGCAAGTATTCTCCTTCCGAACCTTTAGGCAGTGAGGAAGTGGCGCTTCTAAGAGCCTACAACAGAGTTTTGGCAGAAGACGCTATTTCTACACTGGATATTCCACCTTTTAACCGCTCAACTGTTGACGGCTACGCTGTGAAAGCCCAAGACACTTTTGGGATCGAAGAAGATAGGCCGATCAGATTGAAAGTCTGCGGCACAGTGACCGTAGGTGAAAAACCAAGGATCAAGATTGCTAACGGCGAGGCAGCCGAGATCGTCACAGGTGCACCTATACCCAACGGTGCAGACGCTGTAGTAATGCTTGAAGACATAGAACGAAAAAACGATCAACTCTATGTTTACAGTGCAGTTGCGAAAGATGAGAACATCATGAAGGCAGGAGCAGACATCAAGAAAGGTGAAACAGTGTTAAGGAAGAACCAGCTTCTGACTTCGAGAGAAATCGGCGCCCTAGCAGCAATAGGTTTGGCAAAAGTCAAAGCCTATGTTCTCCCACGAGTTTCCATCATTTCCACAGGAGCCGAAGTGGCTAAGCTTGGCCGAAAACTTCCTGCTGGAAAAGTCTATGACACAAACGCCTACAGTTTGAGTACAGCCGTACAAGAAAGCCGCGGCATTCCCATTTATCTCGGAGTCTTTCCTGACGACTTCGGTAAAATGCGGCAGGTGCTGGCGAAAGCCTTGTCCTCAAGTGACGTTGTCATAACCTCAGGTGGGGTTTCAATAGGACCGAAAGATGTTATGCCGAAGGTATTGGATTCACTCGGAAAGCCAGGCATCATAGTGTATGGGATCGCGATTAAGCCTGGGAAACCAGTAACTGTAGCGTCTGTCGATGGAAGACTGATTTTTTCGTTGCCCGGTCATCCGACCTCTGCTTTGCTGGTTTTCTACCTGCTGGTTCGCCCGATAATTGAGAGATTAGCTGGCAAAAAAGCTGACGAGACATTGCAGGTTAAGGCTGTCACATCTGCGAGGATGTTCTCTGCAAAGGGAAGAAGGACATTCATTATGGTTAAACTGAAAGACGGCCCAATAGGGCTCATGGCTGAACCAGTTGCTGCCGGGCTTTCAGGGGCCATAACGACTCTCACTAACGCTGATGGGTTCGTTGAAATAGCTGAAAACCAGCAGTTTGTTGACGCTGGTGAGAAAGTCACCGTGAGGCTTTTCAGGAAGCCCAGCTGCTAGTGCATCGTAAGCTAGATGGTTAAAGCTGTGAGTGTTTAAGCATCATGACTTCGTATGATCTCAACTTTCAAGAGAGCTTCTCTTTGATGCCGCATATGCCGAAAAAATCCAAGTCAACACAAGGTAGGCAGTAATACCTAAACTCATGAGATAGTCACTGAGAGAAAGATAATAGTGAAGCATATATACTGAAAATGTCGTGGCAACGAAAAACAATATCACGATCAGCCATATTGACCAGCTTCTCTTCTGAAATAGCCCGTAGGCAGCTATCAGACTAAATACGCCAATTATTCCCAAGTGAGGGGGAAAACCTGCAGTCACCAACAATATGAGGAAGACTATTCCGGCAATTGCGTAGAAAATGGAAGCCGCGAACATTCCTTTGCTTTCAATATTCAGTTTGGATGCAAGTGACATTTTCCATCGGCCTTTGACCTAAATGGATTGACGGCAACGTTAATAAATCTAATGTTTAAGAGCCTTTGTCAATCCATATCTGGAAACCCTAAACCCAAGCTTTCTGTAGAGATTGATTACTGCTTCGTTCTTGGCCAGAGCGTAAGCCTGACAGCACTCGCATCATTGGCTCTTAACCTCTCCACAAGAGACAACCAGTTACCTGCCGACCCCCTTCCTGCGCAGATCTAGACATGCCATGAAGGATCAAAAGGCACCTCCAATATAGGCCGACCATTTCCATTAGAACAAAGAAGGAAAAGTTTACAACTACATCAAGAGAAATATGTGAAGAAGGAAGACCGATAAATGGATGATCATGAATTATTCGTATCTCAGCCTAATGTTTTCAGCGGCGTCCAGAGAGACTATGACAAAGCAGACTATGCAGTTTTGGGTGTTCCTTTCGACGCTACAAGCACATACAGATCTGGCGCACGATTTGGCCCAAACGCAATCAGACAAGCATCGCTTAATATTGAAACGTACAGTTTTCGAACAGGATTAGATGTTGAGAATCTGCGACTACATGATTTAGGTGACTTGCACGTTTCAACTGACACAAGGAAAACCCTGAATATACTTGAGCTTGTAATTAGGGATATCATCAAGACTAAAGTTCCAGTCACTATTGGTGGCGAACACACGATCACCCTAGGCATCGCAAAGGGTTTTGGCTCCAAAATTCCAAAAACAGCAGTAGTCAGTTTTGACGCGCATCTCGATTTGCGCAATGAATTTCTGGGACTAAAACTATCGCACACGACTTTCATGCGCAGAATAAATGAGGAAACAAAACCTGCCAAGATAATTGAAGTGGGCACAAGGTCCGTGTGCAAAGAGGAGCTTGCCTACGCAAAAAAGGCTGGAATAGAATTCCTCACTACGCAGCAGATTAGAAAAGAAGGAAGCCAACGGGCTGCAGAGCGATTGAAAGAGAAGCTCGCGGAATGTGAGCATATCTACTTGTCAATTGATATGGACGTGCTTGACCCAGCTTATGTTCCTGCTGTTCAAAACCCTGAGGCAGATGGGCTTGAAATGCACGTCTTGTTGGACATTCTTGGAAGCATATGCGACAGGCGCGTAATGGGCTTTGACGTTTTAGAGATTGCGCCAAGCTATGATCAAGGAATTACAGCGATCCAAACGGCAAAAGTGATTTTTGAAGTCTTATGCAACCTGCAGAAATCCCGGAGGGCCTAGAACCTGAACGATAATTATTCCCTCATCAGTTTTGCAATGAAGAAACCATTACATCGGTGCAGATGTGAATAAAGTCTCTGACATCTGTCCAATCCCCTTAAGCCGGGTAAACCTATCCTTGGCGACGTATCAACCAATGAAAAATCTGGGTGCCTCTTCAGGAGATGCTCGATCAGCATTTCATTTTCTTCAACTGTAACGCTACACGTAGAGTAGATTAAGTAACCGTCAGTCTTGACGTTTTCTGTGCAATTGTCCAACATCTGCTTCTGAATCGCGGCCATCCTATCAATCGAATACGGCGTAAGCCTCCACTTCGTAGAAGGCAGCTTTCTGAAAGCTCCTGTGCTCGTGCAAGGCGGATCCAAGATGACTATGTCTGCCTCTATAGCGAGGGGCAATGGATTACGCGCGTCAGCAATAACGGGCTCAGCGATTTCAACGCCCATCTGAACCATTTCGTCTTTCCACACACTCATCCTTCTTCCTGAATAATCGATGGAATATATTGCACCTTGGTTTCGCATCAACTGCGCTAGATACGTGGTTTTGGCTCCTGGCGCAGCACAGACATCCAAAACAGTCGTTCCCGGCTTAGGATTTGCCGTTTCTGCTGCAAGACAACTTGCCTTATCTTGAACGAGGAACGCGCCCTTCCCATAACTGGTTGTTCTGGCTAAGGGGGTTTTGGCACTGACTACCTCGTATGTATGCCTGAGCTCCTCGACCTTCTTCATTTTCACACCCTCTTCGTCAAGTTTTTCCAAGGTTGCTTGTTCGTCAGATTTCAGCGTGTTCAATCTGATGTAGGTTGGCGGTGTTTGCATGTCCGCTTCAAGCATAGATATTGTTTCATTTCGACCGAAAAGTCTGAAACAGTATTTCACATACCACGCTGGGTGAAAAGTGCGAAGTCCAATTCGTTCCTCATCGCTCACGTCCTTGAACACCACTGCAGGTTCTTGCGCCAACAGAATACCCAAAATTGGCTCAACTACTTGCAGAGTTCTCCAACCGAGAATAGAGCGAGCTGTACTGACTATGTTTTCAGCTTCTTTGGCGTCTATTCTAGACCAATTCCTTGCCATTCGAGTTTGATAGACATAAAGTCGCAGAAATGCTTGAACGCCGAGGTTGAATTCGCTGATTTTCTTTGGTTTCAGGATGTTGTTGATGAACCTATCTATGAAGTTCTTTCGTCTTATGGTTTCGCAAATCAATAGATGAGCCATGCGAGCGGCGTCAGAATCATGTATGTCCAACTGTCTGATTGTTCTAGCCAAAGCCAGACGTTCACTCAGTCTCTGCATCTCCATCCAGCTTAAAGTTTCGATGGCAAGCATCCAAGCTTCTTTAAGCAATTTCGTCTCACGATTC
>CAZCRE010000002.1:29521-33882 GCA_964501075.1 uncultured Candidatus Bathyarchaeia archaeon | reverse complement strand
CCAAAAGGGCCCGTAGTCTAGGCTGGATTAGGACACTGGCCTGCGGAGCCGGAGACCCTGGGTTCAAATCCCAGCGGGCCCGCCAAAAACCATCCTGCAGCTGAGCCGCACGCGAAAAGACTAAATTGACTGACGTTATGGTTCTCTTCCTACTGCAGGGTTGCCATGAGCCTTCAGACTAAAATGATTGCGGCTTTTGCCGCCCTTTACGTGATTTGGGGTTCAACATACCTAGCTATCCGCATAGTCATAGAGTCGTTGCCGCCTTTCTTCATGGCTGGAACACGATTCATCCTCGCAGGCGCCATTCTATATGTTCTGACCGGCGTACGCGGCTCTTCGCATCCAACAAAGCCTGATTGGAAAAAGGCGTTCGTGGTTGGCGGGTTGATGCTAATGGGCGGACACGGCGCCGTCGTTTGGGCAGAGCAGTGGGTGCCTTCAGGCTTGACTTCCTTGCTCGTTGGAACCGTACCTCTGTGGATAGTGCTTCTAGACTGGGTGTGGAACCGAACCAAACCGAGCATCATGGTTGCTGCCGGCCTAGCGTTAGGCTTCGTCGGCGTCGTGCTTCTGGTTGGAGGCGTAGAAAGCTTGGGGGCAAGCAGCGTCGATTTTGCCGGAGCTGCCATAGTCGTGTTTGGAGCTTTCTTGTGGGCTAACGGCTCGCTCTATTCACGCTCAACCAAGCGGTCAGATTCACAGTTTCTGGTCACTGCCCTAGAAATGGTTGCAGGCGGTCTGCTACTGCTCGCCGCAAGTCTCGCCACGGGAGAGTGGACAAGAATCAGGCTAGATCTGGTCTCCGTTCGTTCAATGGTTGCTTGGGTCTACCTCATCGTTTTCGGTTCACTCGTCGGCTTCACTTCCTACATCTGGCTGCTCAAAGTGAGCGCTCCAACTCGTGTCTCAACCTACGCCTACGTCAACCCAATAGTGGCCATGTTCCTGGGCTGGGCGCTGGCAAACGAGCCATTAACAACAAGAAACATAGTAGCAGCGGCAATAATCTTAGCCTCAGTGGTAGTGATAACCACTTATCAACCAAAGAAGAAACACATGGACAAAAACGCGCGCAATTAGGATGTACTCCCAAAAACTTTCAGCAACTGATCAAAAATCTTCCCTGCCCTCTTATTGGGATTGTATGATCTGAAGAATCGTGAACACACCAGCGTCCCTAGCTCTCCTCCTAACATATTCATTGTCCAGCTTGCCTTCCTGCCTGACCAATACACTCTTCACATCCTGCTCGTCTACCGCACCTCTATCCGGTCTTGCCAGCTTGTTCACGATGAAATCCTCTGGAGAAACTATCCACGCCTCAAGATCACCGCCCAACTTGGCTTTTCTTCTTCTCCTCAGAGTCTCATCATCGAAGACGATTCCATCAGGCTTTGACCACAATTCAATTTTCACTTTCTCTTTTTTGTCCAAAACCAAGATCGCTGGGTTTTGAGTTGAGCGAATCGTAGCCTCAAAGTCGGCCGATTGCAGCCAGTGGCAAAGCTGGTCCAATTCCCTTTCAGTTCTTATCGCGACTGCCAAGTCAATGTCAATCGTTGATCGGATTCTTCCGTAGAAGGGAAGGGCATAGCCGCCAATCACCATATAGTCGATCTTCTTATCGTCAAATACTTTTAGAAGTCTCTGAAGAGACCTTAGTATTGCTGGCAATAGTGTTCAACTCCATGAAAAGCTCGAACGCTGAATGTCCACCGGCAACAAGCCTCTCGGTGTATAAAGCATCTTTCACTGCGCGCTCCAAATCCGTTTTCCTAGCCCTAAGTGGCTTCATCTTCATTCGCTTATAAGCTTCGAGAAGCTCAAAACCAAGCGGCGTGCACGTTATAATCTTCTTGGGTCTGCCACGCTTCGAAGGTGCAGCATCCTTTAACTCGATCAATTCCTCTTCCTTCATTTCCTTTAACAAAGAAACAACCCTTGCTGTTTTGCACGTTAACGTTTCAACTACGTCTCTGACGCCGCATGGTGCCAACGTGGCAGCTTCGAGGATTTGCGCCTTCTGTTCCAAAGACATTTTGTTTCCCTTGGGCAACTTATTCATCTGTAAAACAGACGCATCTACTATTTAAGCATGCCGCGAGAACAAATATCGCTAAAGGCTAGATCGAGACGCTTTCAAAAGCTTGCAGCAAATGCTGAATGTCTCTTCCAATGCACTCGCCGTTATAACCACCTTCCAACACGAAGAACGCAGGTCTTCCCAGTTCAGCAATCCTTTTCCCAATCTCTGTGTAACCTTTCTCCGTCAACCCCAGCGAAGCCAAATCCCCCGCATGCGCGTCAAAACCAGCCGACACTGCGACCGCTTCAAACTTGCCCTTGCTAACTTGGTTCAAAGCAGCATCCAACGTTTCCAAATATGCCTCATCCCCACAGTCTGCCCACAAAGGAAAATTCAAAACATTACCCCGCGAATCATTGCCCGTGCCAGGATAATGCGGATGCCTATGCAAAGACAAGTACGTCACCTTGCTGTCTCCCTGAAAAATCTCCTGCGTCCCATTACCGTGATGCCCGTCAATGTCCAAAATCAAAGTAGGCTTCTCCAAATGCTTGACAGCCACAGCGATATTGTTCAGATAGCAAAAACCACGAGTGTAAGCGCCAAGCGCCGCACCATTCTGCCCACAATGATGGCCGGGCGGTCTCATAATCGAGAACCCACCAACATCAGCCGCCAAAATCGCGCCGCCGGCCGCGAGCCTCGCAAACTCGTAAATATTATCATAAGCAGGCGTGTCAGGATCTTCAACCATGCTCTTCTTCAAATTCCAAACATACTCAACATCATGCGCCTTCAACAGGTCATCCTCAGAAGCAGGCTCAGGCTCCACGAAATCGTAACCAAGCTCTCTCAACACCTCAGCCGCCTTCTTGACCCTCGCAGGGCCTTCAATGTGATACTGCCCATAGCCCAAGCATTTCTCTGAGAAGACAATCTTCGTCTTCATAACCTTCAAGCATCCGCACTGGATAACGTATGAGTTTTCAAATTAAAATATAACCTCAACCCTCTTACACTCAGAAAACCGCCACGACACCCGAGGCAAAAAACGCGATGGTATCAGCAAACCCGTTCGCAGAATTTCGCCAAGAATGCGAAAAAATCTTGGCAAAGGCCTTAAAGAAGACTCTGCCAGAAGCCTCGACTGCCAGCTTGGCTTTCGAGAAGCCATCAAATCCAGAGTACGGCCAACTGGCCTCCTCGATATGTTTTGAATTAGCAAAACAAGAGCACAAGAAACCTCTTGAGCTTGTAAAACTCGTAATTAAAGCAATCGGAAAACCAAAAACAAGTCTCATAGACCACGTCGAGGCGGCGGGAGCAGGGTACATAAATTTCCACGCAAACTTCTCAAAACTCGCTGCGTCAACCCTTGAATCAGCCGAAAGACTTGACACTGAATACGGCTTCCTCAAAGCAGACAAGTCTTCAAGGATAATCGTAGAACACACAAGCGTAAACCCGCTTCACCCAATACACATCGGACAAGCCCGAAACCCAATGCTAGGCGACACCATCGCCAGAATGCTCAAAACCAGGGGTCACACCGTCTACAGACATTACTACATCGACGATGTGGGCCGCCAAACCTCAGTAATAGCCTACGGCTACGACAAACTGGGCAAGCCCAAACCAGACAGCAAACCAGACCACTTCATAGGCAAGATCTACACAATCACAAGCTGCATAATCGAAATCAGCCGACTGAAACATGAACTCGAACGAGCCAAAACGGTCCAGGCAGAAGACGAGATCAACAGAATAAACAGAGAACTAGATGAATGGGTAGCAATATCCGCCGAACTGGAAGGCAAATACCCACAACTTTTCGAAACACTACTGAAAAAAACTAACGAAGACAAAGACCCAGAAAACACGATTAACAAGCTGAACAAAGCCTACGAGGAAGGAGACCCAGAAGCAAGGAAACTCGTAAGAGGAGTCAGCGAACTATGCTTCGAAGGCTTCAAGCAAACCCTAGCCAGAATAGGCGTCGCCTACGACTCTTGGGATTGGGAAAGCGACTTCGTCTCAGGCGGCCACGTAGCCAAAGTACTGCAAGAACTGAAGAAATCCCCTTTTGTCTTCGTCGAAAACGGCGTACTGGAATTTAACGCTGAAAAAGTGGCTGAGAAGCTCGGTCTCAAAGCGAAGCTTGGGCTGAGACAGGAACATGAAATTTCATCCCTGACACTTGCACGTTCCGACGGAACAACACTATACACGACGCGAGACGTGGCTTACACGCTGTGGAAGTTTGAAAAAGTAGAAAAGGTCATCAACGTTATTGGCATGGAGCAAAGTCTAGCACAGTTGCAGCTGAAGATAG
>CAZCRE010000002.1:0-29421 GCA_964501075.1 uncultured Candidatus Bathyarchaeia archaeon | reverse complement strand
GTCATCAACGTTATTGGCATGGAGCAAAGTCTAGCACAGTTGCAGCTGAAGATAGCTTTGTACGCATTGGGCTACGATAAGCTTGCTGACAACCTAGTCCACTTCGCATACAACCTCGTGTCACTCCCAGGCTACAAGATGAGCAGCCGCAGGGGGCACTACATCACGTTCGACGAAGTCATGGACGAAGCAGTCAAACGAGCCTACGAAGAAGTTTCGAAGCGCTCCCCACAACTATCAGAAACAGAAAAACAGACTATTGCAAACTTCGTCGGCATCGGCGCCGTGCGATACGCGCTTGTAGAAGTGGACACCTCAAAACCAGTAGTGTTCACATGGGACAGAGTCCTCAACTTCGAGAAAAACAGCGCACCCTACATCCAGTACACACATGCAAGAGCCTGCAGCATACTGCGCAAAGCCGACAATAAACCTAGAAAACCGACGTACGCGCTGCTGACAGACAAACTGGAAAAAGAAATAGTCTTGACATTAGCTAGTTTTCCAGACGTGTTCACAGAAGCATCGGAATACCTGAAACCCTACTTGATCGCAGACTATGCCAACTCGCTAGCTGACAAGTTCAACACGTTCTACAATGCCTTACCCGTGTTAAAAGCCGAACCGCCAGAACTAAGCGACGCCAGACTTGCACTCGTAAACGCTGTAAGAATAACACTGCGCAACGCGCTTAGCCTCATCGGAGTCCTAGCCCCAGACAAAATGTAACTATCCGTCACGTTACTGTAAACCTACGAGTTCACATGTCCTCGCGAACTCCCAAAATACATGTTCTGTTTCACGGCTTAATCGGTTTCGTGAAATAACAAATCTCATATATGTGCCATGTGATTTACAACGAGGTGCACGCTAATGCCTGAAAAATACTTCAAGAAAAAACTCCCCGCAATTGAAGTCAAAGAAAAGAGCATCTCAAAACTTTTGGCTGAAATGAGCCAAACCGCCTACCAAGGCAAACAACTCGGCCGATCTGTCGAGGTCTGGGAAGCCATGCTGAAAGAGAAGGAACTAACAATAATCATGGGCTTCTCAGGGTCAATGAGCACGGCTGGGCAATGGAAAATAATAAACTGGCTCATCGAAAACCGCTACATAGACGTGCTCGTTTCCACGGGTGCAAACGTTTCAGAAGACCTTGTCGACGCCATGGGCTTCGGTTACTGGCAAGGCTCACATCAAGTTGATGACCAAGAACTCTTGGAGTCAGACGTGAACAGGTATTATGACGTTTATGGAAAAGAAACCGACTACCGAGAAATGGAACTGCTCATCACAGATTTCCTAATGACAACAAAAAAGAGCCACCCGTACACTTCCGCGGAGCTACTCCACCTATTCGGAAGATGGCTGAACAAGAAGAAAATCCCGGCCATAGTGGCTACAGCAGCCGCACACGGCGTGCCAGTTTTCAGCCCAGCCATGGCTGACAGCGCCTACGGCGAAACATTTCTAATGGCCAAGAACCAAGGTCACCCAATAATCCTGGATAGCGTAAGGGAGTTTGACCAGTTCGTCGGCATCGGCGAGAAAACCAAAGAAGTCGGCGTCATCTACATAGGCGGAGGCGTACCCAAGGACTTCACACAACTCCTCGCGATATCTGTCTCGCCAAGAACCAAAGACGAAGGCGTGAAAGGCAGAAGAGGCCACCTTCGGAAAGGCTTGAAGGAGTATTACTATCCGCATCGATACGCGATTCAGATAACTACTGATTCGCCTCAATGGGGCGGCTTGTCAGGCTGCACGTTGGAAGAAGCCATTAGCTGGGGAAAAATCGACGTAGAAGGCAAAAGAGCCGTATGCTACTGCGACGCGACAATCGCCTTGCCTCTGATATCGCATGCTCTCAACGAAAGAGTTGACTTCAAGAGGAAAGCGCCAGACCTGTCTTGGCTGTTTAAAGGCCTAACCTAAGCTTTTCTTATTCTACTCGTTAGGGCGCCGACGATTATTGGCAAAATGACGGACGCGTCGCCCTCAACCATTATGCGCTTTGCTTTCTCGTTTATCTTTCCCCATGAAACCGCTTCTCTCGGCCTCGCTCCGGAAAGGCTGCCATCCCACTCGTCTGCCGTGCTAATGTACACCACATAATCTAATCCCTCTCTGAATTGATTCCACCATATCGTATGATGCTTGGAAATCCCACCGCCAATGATCAACGCACCTGTCTTCTTAGCCGTAAACACGATTTCGCTCAGTTCTCCCGAATCTCTGAGCAAGTTAAGCTTGAAATCATGATCCTGCGAGAAAAGCCACGTCTGATAGCCAACTGCCCCATCAGTAATGCCCGGCACGTAAACAGGTATGCTATTCTTGGCTGCCCAGTAAAGAATCGAGCTTTCGTTGCAGACGCGCTTCCCGATTTCTCTGGACAGTTGACTGCTTGAAACCTCTTTGACGCCTTCTGCCCAAAGACTCTTCAGAAGCTCCTGCATCTTCTGTTCAATTATCAAACCATAACTATCATTTGGAACCAGCACGTTACCCAACCGGTTCACGTTCTTCTGATGAAGCTCAACATCATTCATTACAAATGAGCCTCTGTAGTAGTTCTTCCAGCTTCGAGCAATGTCATGATCCAGTGTTCCGCAAGTCGTGATTACAACATCAACGAGCTTCCGTCTCACCAGTTCTTTCAAAGCACCTCTGGTCCCCGTTGCTACAAGATTACCCGTAAACGAGAGGAACTTCACACAACTGCTTGCTTCACTCATCCGTTCCAGTATCCTTACGGCCACAGCGAGTTTTCCAGCTGTGAAACCCCATGCCTTCTCCATCTGCACAACAAGCTCATCAACAGACATGCTCTTTGAAAAATCGTAATCCACCACAGCGTCTTTCAGCATCCAGCTTTCTCCTTAATTGCTTTCCAAACAAGTTTTGTAGATGGCTCCCGCCGCATCTTCGATGGCCTTCTTCTCCACTTCAGTCAACGAATCCCAAATGTCAGGACCAAGCGACCTAGCGATTCTCGCCGGCACAGTCACATAGACAGGTTCGGGAGTGCTCTCAAACTTCCTCGGCTGTGAATAGCTCAATACTCTGCCTGTGTTCACCATTATTCCGCGAATTATCTCTATGAATGAGCCAGCCGGTCCATACCTAGTTCCGCCGAGAAACTGGATGATCTCCCTGCTAACTTCTTTAACATAGTTTTCACATTCCGCCTTGTCCAGCTGCTTCCTTTCTTTAGCAAGGTATTCATCAAGTGGCAACCCGTCAATCTCTACCGTGCTCCAGAGAGGAACAGCAGCTTCACCGTGCTCACCACCTACGTAGGCTTCGACCAAGCCGATAGGAACATCCAGTCTTCTGCTCAGGATGGTTCTGAAGCGTGAGGTTTCAAGATTTGTACCCGTTCCTATGACATGCCTCTTGCCCTGCGCTGTCCTGTTAGCCAGCGTGGCCATAGCGTCCACAGGATTCGTTATCACGAAATACCAAGCGTGCGGATTGTTATCCAACGTTCTTTCAACGATTTCTCTCACGACAGCAGAGTTTCTCTTGGCAAGATCCCTTCTACTCATCTCAGGGGTTCTTGGAAAACCAGCGGCTATGACAATCAGATCCGCGTTCTTGACTTGTTTTCCGTCATTGTAGGCATTTATTTTGATGCTGAAACCATGGTTAGCGATCGCATGATGCATTTCCTCCTTCATCATCTCAGCAACCCTCGGAGCCACATCGACAAGAGACAACTCATCCACATAACGCTCAAAAATCAACGTGAAGGCAACTTCGCCGCCAACACGACCCGTCCCAGCTACCGCGATATGAACCATAGTCTCACTCCCTAGGACCAACTCAAACTTGCTTTAATAAAACGATTGTTCACAAAATAAACCCTTTCGAAGAAAACCTGAAGCCAAGAACTCAAATCGTGGATTGTTGCCTCTTCGGTTCGTGTATGCGGAACACTATTATCAGAATCATGGGCACAGTCAATCCAATGGTCAGATAGAAGGGCAGTTGAGGAACAAAGTCATATAGAAAGTTGCCCAACAGCATGCCTAACCCCGTGAAAAGGTACCCAGCAAAGTTGAGGCAACCTCTTACCTTGCCCCTGTTCTCCGGTTCCACCAAAGCAGCTGAAAGCGACATTGCCGAAGACATAACAAATAGGGTGAATAATCCTAGCAAACACATCGAAACCATTATTGTAAAGAGGTTGCCGTTAATGAAAAGCAACAGAGCACTTGCCAGCACAAACGGCCCGATGGTCAATGGAAGTTTCACTCCAATCCTGTCAACCATCTTTCCAATCGGAAAAGCAGCTATGACCATCGTGATCAACATCGGTATATAGACGAGAAACCATTGATCCTGCGGTATGTGAAGCTGATCTTTCGCATATATTGCATTGATCACGTTGGCAAGTGCATTTGCGAACATCACCATGGTCTGAACAGTAAATAACCAGAACATCGATCGGGGCACAACTTTCCAGACGCTGAGGCTTTCCCTAACGGCCTGTGGATAAGACGAAATAAAATATCGGAAGCGCATAGGCTCTCCGGTTGTCGTTGTCTCTTTGAGCTTAAGTCGCCAAACGGCCGCGGCAATGAACATCACCATCGTGATTAAGTAGACAACTCTCATTCCCGAAATCAGTCCAAACAGCAGAATCAAAAGCCCACCCACTACTGGACCCGGCGTGTTGAATGTACCATGAATCATCTGTATCAATGAAGAACCCACTCCCCTACGTTCGGCTGGAAGTGAATCTTGAACCATCGCGAAAAGTGCTGGCTGATAGATCAAACATAGGCTTTGCGCAACAGTCCCAATCAAAATAAAGTGCCACGTAGGTGCAAGCGCGAACAGGATATACGAAAAAGCCAATCCAAAAGTCATAGTTGCGATAAGCCAACGCCGCCCGTACTTGTCCGCTAAGAAGCCGCCAGGAAGGGCTACTAATGCCATTGCAAGGAAATTGGCAAAACCAATTATGCCCAGTCCCAATCCCGTTCCACCCAGTGCCTGAACGTACTGCTGATAGTACGGCACAGGCATCTCCATCGCAATGTCCATTAGGACCCAGCTAACTATCAGAATACGGTAGTTGCCCGTGATAAACGAGAACTCCCGCTTGAGAATGTCAATTAACCCCATCAGCTTCACTTTGAGGAGACGATAAAACAAGCGATATAAGACTTCGCTCCCATTTTACAGAAAGCCGACAATCTCAAGCACCCTCAACGGCACCAAGCTGAAACAAAAAGCAATTTCCAGACTGGTTCTCTTCGAAAAAGGGTAGGGGAAGGGGGTAGGTCTGTATTGGCGAAAATTTCAGCCAATAGAATAGCTTTGAATAATCAGAAATCGTGTTTCGCACGCCAGCGAAACCTCGTGCTGAACAGCGTGTGCAAATATAAGAGGCAATCGGCTTAGTACGGCGCTAGTCAACCAAGAAAGCTATGATTTTCCCATACAAGTCCTTGCTTCTCAAGTCTTCATAGCCCGCATATATGCTTGGGTTGTCGTTCACTTCCACCAGAACATAGCTGTCACCGACTTGCTTGATGTCAACCCCGTAAAGCCCATGACCAATCACTTTGCAAGCGTTCAAAGCCAGCTCCTTCAACTTCGTAGGCGTGTTTTCTACCTTAAGCGACACAGTTCTGCCCCAAATGAATGTTGGCTTGCCCCGGAGCTTGGCTCCATGCTTCCATCTGCCCTTCGGGATCATGTACTTGCACACGTAGAGAACCTTGTCATCCAGAACACCAACCCTCCAGTCAAACGCTGTCGGCACAAATTTCTGCACAGCTAAGACATCTGACTTCCTGAAGTATCTCTTGGCAACTTCTCTGAAGCTTGTTTCGCAAGCAACTTTCTCAACGTAACGTGAAAAGCTAGTGTACGGTGCTTTAACAACGACTGGTTTCCCAAACTCCTTGAAAATCTCTAAGAGTTGTTTGTGGTGGAAATCGTCCTTGTTTATGAAGACTGTTGGTATGTGAGGCAAATTGTGTTTTCTGAAAAGTGAGTACTGGTGGATCTTGTTTCCGCATATCTGTATTGATTCAGGGTCATCAACGACTTTCAATCCTAGTTCAGACGCGGTTCTGGAAACCACGTACGCGGTGTAAAGAGGATCAGTTGTGGCCCTGATGAAAACTGCGTCGTACTTCGGGATCTCCGAAATGTTTTCCCTGAACATGAAATCGAACTTGTGCCCCATTTTCTCTGCTGTACGTTTGAAAGTCTGGAGCGCATCATCCTCTCTTGAATCCGTAAAATTGTACTTCTCAACGAAGCAGGCTATGTTAGCCAACCAAGTGGTCACCCTTCAAAGACAGGCAAGCAACTTCGTCGGAAATCAACTGCAAATCAGCTGGCAAGAGTTCCTCTTTTTTCAGAGGTTGAAGACCGCACAGATAAGCCTTTTCCTCAATGAGTTGAACATGCAGCTTGCAGATTGGAACCCTAAAAACCTCGTAGACCTTTCTCGCGATTTCACCTAGCCGCTCACCCTGCTGGCATTTGCCAAAGATGGATTTGAAAGAAATCATTTTGCCTCTCAAAGGTTGTGCGCACACTGCGAACTTGTAGTTCATCCCTAGACTCTTGACGGCTCTATACAACGCGCTCTTGTTGTTGGCAGTTTTGTAACCATCAAAGGAGAAAGGGTTAACAGCGAAAATGACGATTGGAAAGTCTATTTCTGACATTATCTGCTTCACTGAGCTGGTTACGAGATAGTGGTTAGTTGGGATGTTGGCTTTCGTAGCCTCAAGCAGTAATATGGGGGTCCTGTTCACGTCGATTATGCTTCTGCTCGTGGGAATTACAGTGTTTCCCAGAACCTCGGCGTGCATGGACACGTAGTATCCAGTCTTGAGATACCTGTAGTCATTATTCAGGTTAAGAGTAAAATCCTTAATCGAGGATTTGAAGAATTCCGATGGTTTCATTGAAGGAGTTGTTGTTCTTAGGTCGATGTTTGAGACGACCAGCACCCATGTGACACCAGATGATTGGATTCACGGTATTATGACTGACGTATTTAAAACTAACTGCACGTTTATATCCGATTTTCAGACACAGCATTGACGAAGGAGAACCTTAACGTACAAAACCCTAGAAGTGCTGGGTCCAGAACACGAGTTTTCAGTGGTAAATGACCAGCTCAAAGCATTGCCCATCGTGGACAAGATAATGAAGGAATATCACGGCCGCGTTGTGAACTCCGTTCAAATGCCACGCTTCACTTTTGGGAAAGAGCTTCAAATGCACGTAATGGAAATCAAACCCAACACTCCATTCGCATCTCCTATAGATTTCGAAGAGACCATGCAAGAAGCAGTTCTAACAATAAATGATTTCTTACAGCGAAAGTGCCGCGCCAGTCTTCTAGGAACAGGCATGCACCCCCTTCTGAAGCTTGAAGAAACCAGCATATGGCCACACCGCCACCGCCAAATCTACGAAGCCTACGGCAAGATATTCAATCTCAAACAACAGGGGTGGCTCAACATCCAAAGCTTCCAACTGAACCTGCCCTATGCAAACGAGAAAAGCTGCGTTCTACTTCACAATCTACTCGCAGAAGTTTGCGCATTCCTGCCCGCCATAACTGCATCCTCACCCATCTATGAAAGCAAACTTGGCGAATGCGTCGACAACAGGTTAAGATTCTATAAGCAGAATCAGGCGGAGATTCCTTCCGTAACCGGCGACGTCGTTCCTGAATATACGCGATCATTCGCAGACTATGAGAAACAGATTATTGGACAGTATTCGTCAGACCTAGCGGCTGCTGGAGCAAACAAACTCATACTGGGCAAAGAGTGGGTTAACAGTCGAGGGGTCATTGTCCGATTTGATAGGAAAGCTGTTGAAATAAGAGTGATGGATGAACAAGAATGCGTCAAATCAGACGTGGCCTTGAGCTGCTTCATAAGAGCACTCTTAAGATGGTTAATGGAAGAGCAACCGAAGTTATCGTCCCACGAAACGCTAGTCAGAAGTTATGATGCGACGGTTGCACGTGGTTTGGAGGCGCAAGTAGAACATCCGTATGGCCGAAGGGCGCGACAGGTTTGCGAGCGCTTTCTGGATCTTGCATGGAAGAACGCAACTGAAGAAGAAAAGCTGTACCTTCCAATAATCCAGAAGAGGATAAGGCAGGGAAACTTGTCGGAGATCATACGCCGAAGGGTGGAAAACAAAATTCAAAAAAACGACGTTACAGAAGCAATCATTAGCGTTTACTCAAGATTTATAAAAAGCCTCATGGATAATGAACCATACTTCTAGGAAATGCTGAGGAGTCTTTCTTATGCCACGCAAAGCAGAAAGCAAAAGAGAAGACAACTTCTTTGATGTTTGTAGCCGATGCAAAACCAGTTTTGGTTGCTGTTTAGGAACGCGCCCACCGATAACCCAACAACGGAGAAAAACAATCGAAGAGTATTTGAGAAATAGAGGTTCTCAGCCCGTTAACGCCTTTTCTGAAACGGAATACGTTTTTCCAAGAGAGAATCTGAAAGGCTACTGCATATTTCACGACATGAAGACGCGAAAATGCCTGATCCACTCTGTGAAGCCGGAAACATGCGTCGCTGGACCGATAACCTTTGACATAAACAGAAAAACCAAAAAAATCGAGTGGCACATGAAGATGGAGCAAATCTGCCAACTCGCCGGAACCGTATACGATAACAAGAAGACACTGGAACAGCATTTGCGGTCTGCCAAAAAGGAAATCCTCACGCTCGTGCGCGAACTTGATGCCGCGTCATTGAAAGCCATACTGAAAAAGGACGAGCCTGAAACTTTCAAAATAGGCGAAGACACGATAGAAGAGGAAATTCTGGACAAGCTCGAATAGCTGACCTAGGCATAGAAATCTATTGTAGAGGGGAACCCAGTGGCCCGGTTCTCTACGGCAGAAAACCCACAAGAAACTAGGCTTAACGGTTTTTGGCGGGCCCGCGGGGATTTGAACCCCGGTTCTCCGGCTTTCTTCCAACCCTTATGCCCGGAGGCTTGCGCATCCGTTTCTGGATTCGGCGCCTTAATCCGTACTGGGCAACGGGCCCCCACGCGAGTAGAGTTAATCGCAACCAAGATTAATCATTAACGCATCACGTTTCAATGCTTGTGTCCAATGAAAACTATCCGTCTGGATCAAGTCGGTGTTTCAACTAGTTCTTCGTTTACCCACCAAGCTTTCTTTTTGCCCGATCTTTCTCCCGCATAATAATCAATAACGGATTTGCCAAGCTGCTTTCTAGAGGCCTTCTGTATTCGTCTCAGTCTGTTGAGAACCATCCACCTGTTCGTTTTGAGATATTCTGCCAGTTCAGGTGTCGTTGCGCCCCTGTAATGTGTGAGAAAATCCACGAGCTTATGATCTAATTCGTCTAAGCAAAACGTGTGAGGGTTTACTTTTCCTCGGTCATATGTGAGCAGTTCTAGGTCTGAAAGATACTTCTTTATCTCTGAAAACTCTTTCCACATTTGGTTCAATCTTTGTTCTATTTCCAGAATCTTGTCGGGTTTGGGCGTTTTCTGAAGTTTCTCCAATATGGCGTCTCGAACAAAATCGCTTCTACCTCCTTCTGGAACACGTAAGAGCATTTCCTTGTAGACTTCTTCTGGAATTTTCGCTGATATGGCTCTTAGTTCGCCCACAAACGCGCCCCAACTAAATGCATAGACACCTTCTTCTTTAATGATTCTTTTGCCTCTCCCACTTCACGGCGTGCTGCACGGCTGATGACCAGCCTTTGACCTAGATAGAAAAAGAAGCCGCCGAGATTGGCTCGATGCTCAGAAGCGTGGAAGCGTTCGAAGCAACCCGTCTGGGTCCAGAAGAAATGGACGACCTCACAACAAGTCCTGAGTAGACTGAAGGAACGGTTCAAACCAGCCTTAAGCCAGAATGCTCACACGTTACTGTCTGTCTGCTTCCTTATCTTGCTAAGCTCCTCGAATCGACTTCCAACAGCATCATGGAGCTTTCTGCGCAAGCTCTCCCCAGCCATCTTCTGCTCTCTGATAAGCAGTGCCTTCCGCGCCAGCTCAACGTCGCCCAGTCCCATGAACCAAGCCTCGAAATCCCCGCGGCTAGAATGGAATTCTACCGAACTCAAGTCAACATTAGTAATTTTCTCGCAAAAGTCCTGAAGGCTCGCCGCATTAACACCCAAGGGTTTTCCGTAATCAACGTAGAAGTGAAACGACTTTTCTAAAGGCAAATAGGCCAGAATCTCTGATGCCTTCTCCTTGTTGACGCCAGGGAGACCCAGCATTTTCTTGCCTTTTTCAGTTATCACATAGAGGCCTTTGTCAGGCATTTCAACGTGCCCAGACTTGGCGAGTCCCAGAATATGCATCATTACTGAAGGAAAATTGACACCTGTGTCCTTCGCTATCTCCGTGGCTTTGGCTGGTTTGTCGAGGACCCACATGGTCTCAAGAATCAGTCGTTTAACCGGTGACGTACTCATGGCATTGCACTTTCTCTAATCTGCAGCATGTTCTTAATAGCCTTTTCATTTTTTCCACTCACCGATAGGCATAGTAAGCCGAAAGGTCTCCAAAGAATAACACGCAAGCATCGGCAAGTTACCTAGACCTCACGTGAAGTCTCAGGTGTGATCCGCTTTCCGAGCGAAACCAGTACTTGAAAAAGGGTGCGAGTGAATTGACAGCGTGGAACCACATTTTGCCTGAAAAAGCATACAGTTTCGAAGAACCAGATGACTCAGTCATCAGTCTTACCAAATCGCTACCGAAGGGAAAAGCCGCGCTAGACTTGGCTTGTGGCGCAGGTCGCCACGTCATATACTTGGCTGAACAGGGATTTGATGTTACGGGCGCTGACGTTTCAGTGACTGGCCTGAAAATGGCGAAAGAAAGACTTCAAAAACGAAATCTCAGAGCTAACCTCGTCAGATGTGACATGAACCATCTACCTTATGCAGGGGGTTGTTTTGGCATCCTGGTTTGCACGCGTGCCATCTACCACCAAAGGCTCAAGAGCATTCAAGAAACACTGCTGGAAATTCGCAGAGTCATGAAAGGAAACGGAGCCTTATTGATAGATTTCTTGTCGAAAAACACGTATAGCTATGGAAAAGGCATCAGAATCGAAGAGGACACTTTCATGGAACATGAAGGCCATGAAAGGGGGATAATCCATCATTATGCCGACGAACAAGAACTCGAGCAACTTTTCCGAGACTTTGGCAACGTGAGACTGTCTCTCCGAGAACGAGTAGTTGACGGAAGCCTCAGAAGTCGTTGGGTTGTCACTGCAACAAGCTAGAACACTCAATCAGAAAGTAAATAAGTGATGCATTGATTAGGAATAGGAGTTACCTAAGCATAAACGGTGAAAATCTTGAAGATGGCCGTACTAGTTTACGAGTATCCGCCAAAAATCGTGGGTGGTCTAGGAACATATGTAGCTGAGATCACACGCAAGTTTGTCTTGATGGACAACGACATTACAGTCTTCACGATGAATGATGACGCAGGAAGCCTCCCTACAAGGGAGATCTGGCGAGGCATAGAAATACACCGTCCACTGCATATTGATATTTCTGACTCGCTTCCAGACGTCGTCGCCGAAGACATCAAGAAATGGGGCAGGGGCGCTCACTTGTTCTCCAAAATCCTCATATACAATTACCTGAGTGCTTCAAAACTTGTCAACGAACTCATCAGGAAAGAAGGCATAAAATATGACATCGTAGTCGCGCATGACTGGCTCTCAGCCATCGGCGGAATGACTGTGAAAAGGGAAGTTGGGTTACCCTTTGCTTTTCACGTTCACTCAACTGAAAAAGGAAGAACCCTCGGAAATGGATCGGAAGTAGTGAGCAACATCGAGCTTCACTGTGCCATGGCAGCGGATGTGATTGTAACCGTCTCTTACGCAATGAAGGACGAGCTGATTAAACTCGGTTTTCCCAAAGACAAAATCCAGGTATGCTACAACGGCGTGGATCCGCAAAAATACAATCCAGAAGCGGTTGACGCTGAACAGATCAAGAAAATTAGGGCCTTGTACGGCATCAAGGATGATGAACTGATGATTCTTTTCCTCGGCAGACTCGTGGGGGTCAAAGGCGTTGACAAACTCATAATGGCCATGCCGCACATTCTGCAGAAGATACCTAAGGTGAAACTGGTCATCGTGGGTATAGGCGACCTACAAGAATATCTAGGCAACTTGGTCAAGATGACGAAAATGGACAACTACGTCAAATTCCGCTTCGACTTCATCTCAGAAGAAGAACGCATTCTCCACTATGCTGCATGCGATGTGGCAGTTTTCCCCAGCCTCTATGAACCTTTCGGGATCGTAGTACTGGAGGCAATGAGCTTGGGGCGTCCTGTTGTAGTCGGCGCAACGGGCGTTAGCGGAATGCGTGAAATAGTCGTTTGCTGCGGCGAGGAACAATGCGGTTACCACGTGAACCCAAATGACCCTTCAGACATAGCTTGGGGCATAACAAGCGCTCTAGAAACTCCTGAAAGAAGAAAGTGGCTTGGTGAAAACGGCAGGAAGAGGGTACTGAACGAGTTTACATGGGACAAAGTGGCTGAAAGAACACTAGAAGTGTATGAGAAAACAATCAAACGTTGATTACTCCAGAGATCATTGGTGAATCATTGAACCGCAACCCTACACATCTGAGAATGAAGCTTGCCAGAGAAGCTGCCACCCTTATTTACTCTGGCGTCGAAAAAGAATATAAACAAGCAAAACTGAAAGCCGCGAAAACAATAGGCTCTCATTTTCTTCCTACAAACCTTGAGGTGGCAATTGAACTTGACAGGATAGCCGACGAGAAAGAAGGCTCAAGAAGACTGGAACGGCTAGTTCAGATGCGTAAGGAGGCACTGACACTTATGCAAACCCTCGAAGCTTACCAGCCTCTTCTGATCGGAAGCGTTTGGCGAGGAACAATACATTACGATAGTGACATAGACATCGTCGTCTATCATGATGCTCCAGAAGACATTCTAAAGGCTTTGACAGAAGAAGGTATCCGAATGCTGCAGACTGAAAATGTTGCCGTGACGAAAAAGGGGAAAAGACGCGGCTCTTTCCACATATATGCAGAGTCCCCAACCAGAGAAAAAATGGAAATAAAAGTCTGCACCCAAGAGGAAATGTATCGCAGAGAGCGATGCGAGATATACGGGGATGAAGTTGTCGGTCTCCGCGTGGCGGAGTTAAGGAGAATACTTGAGAACAATCCGACGCAACGGTTCACTCCTTTTTGAAATTCTCCCTCAGAGCATCAGTGACTTTTTTCCTTCATAATCTCAAGTGAGAGCATAAAGCCTTTTGCTGGCTCCATCGAAAACAATAGGCGCGACTGTGGATCCATCAGATTTTTTAAATATGACAATTTTCTTTAGGTAAATGCAGATGAAACGGCAGCTAAAGGCGCATGTTCATGGGACTTGACAAGGAAGCGGTACGGCGCGTGTTTCCGAACTTGACCAAGGAACTGGAAGGCGACGAAAACAGGGTAGGCGTGAACTCTGTTCGAACAGAGACTCCAATGGGTGAGAAAGCAGTTTCAAAAGACGTTTCTCACTATATGCCTGATGCGATAGACTTCATACGAAGATGCGACAAGCAGGAGCAGGCAGAAGAAATAATCGTTTACCTAGAAAGAAGAGGAGAAATAGAAAAGCAATACGCTGCTAAGCTCAGAGAACAACTGAAAGAGAAGGGATTACGCAGTTTCGGGCCTAAGAAAGAGAACGATTACTACCTTAAGCACGGAGAAACGTAGCAATACGTCTTCACATTGACAACAGGATGCGCGCCGATGCCTCCCCATGTGGCTAATACTTGTTTTTTGCCACCATAGTGCCGACGCGAATGGTTAAGTATATACGTGACTGAGGGAGTGTAATTCTAAAAGTAAATAAATGGGCTTATCAATAAATAAGAAGCTTAAAAGCCAGATCAATACGGAGGAAGACGCTTGAAAAAACCAGTCTCAGTGTTCGCCATCTTGGCAGTCACCTTGGCACTTCTTTTCCTAATCTCGCCCATCATCATGAGTGCAAAAGCGGAAGGGAACTACACTATAGATCATGTTGATCACACGATAAGCGTGATGTATAATGGTTATATTCTCGTTAATGACACGATTACACTGACTGGTTCAGCGCCCAACGATTTTATCATAGGCTTTCCACAGAAGTATGGTTCAAACATTCTAAGATGCACTGCTTACAGCGGATCAACCAATCTGCCAACTACTCTGAACGTGCCAGTAGAGAACCGCGTGGGGTTCTATGGAGCCAAAATCCAATTCCCAAATGGCATGCCTGAAACTTTTTCAGTTTACTTCGTGCTGTCAAGTAGTCTTCTGATACAGCATGATTCCGATTCAAGTAGCTTTGTACTGGATTTTCCAGCCTATCCGAGTTTCACCCAACCTGTCACGGTTTGTAACGTTTCAATCGTTTTGCCACAGGGAGCAGTATTCAGTGGCGGAACTGTGCCTGGTTTCTCATACAGTCAAGAACAACTGCCAGCATTCACTTACGAGCCCGCTAGCTTGGGCTTCACTCTGAGTGCTGATGAAATACAGATAGTAGATGTTTCCGATCTAAGTCGTGAGATAAGAACGAATGAATTCGGAGAAATCGAAGGAGCCGACACTTATGAAGTGACAAATACAGTTAGTAAGACGGTGAGTTTCTTTAAGATAGCTCTGCCCTTCAATGCTTCTAACGCGGTCGTTGAGGACCAGTTTGGCAGAAAAATGAGTGCCCCGACACAAATTGACGCCACTTTGAACCATTATCACATAAACTTCACTTTGTCCATAGCGAAGGGGCAATCAACAAGATTCACTGTAAGATATGGTTTGCCCAGCGAGTTTCTCTTGCGAGAAGGTTCAAACAAGTATTCTCTGAGCCTCCCTTTGTTCCAAAACGTGAACTACTACATTGATCAAACATCGGTCTCCTTCATCTTTCCTGAAGGCGCACAAATTATCAGCGTCGAGAATAAGAATAATGATTTGTCCGACGTAACCCGAAGCGTATTCCAAGAAACAGTGACCATGAGCAAGCAGGGAGTGATCGGAATGGATAATGTCAGCGCTCAAATTGCATACCAGTACAATCCTATGTGGCTGTCTTTCCGTTCAACTATATGGGTCTGGGCACTGGCGATTGTTGGAAGCGTGGTTGCCGTTGTCGCTTGGAAGGCACCAAAAGGTCAACCCCGCATCTACGTGCCTACAGGCGCTGTAAAGCTTGATCCAGAGCATTTAAGATCCTTCGTTGACGGATACGAGGGGAAGCAGAAAATACAGCTAGAAATGGAATCCTTGGAGGCAAGAGTGCAAAAAGGGAGGATGCCAAGGCAGAGGTACAAGATACGCAGAAGAATACTGGAGGCGCGTCTTGCCACGCTTTCTAGGGACTTGGGCGAGTTTAAGGAGAAAATGCGAGTTGCTGGCGGCCAATATTCAGATTTTATGCGCCAACTCGAAGTGGCAGAGACCGAGATAAACGAGGCTGAAGCCAACGTCAAAAGCGTCGAAGCTAGACATAACCGAGGAGAAATATCGCTGGAAGCGTATCGAAAACTCTCAGCCGACTATCAGCGCAGAAAAGAGAATGCTGAAACCACGATAGACGGAGTTCTCTTGAGACTACGTGAAGAAACCCGATAATTGAACCTAAATGCTTTTATTCTACACGATGGATTTTCGACAAAACTCACCAAGAGAGGAGAAAAGAATGGTGAAGATAGTAGTTGACAGCAACGAATGTACAGGCTGTGGCACATGCGTGGACACTTGCCCAGTGGGCGTTTATGAAATGAAAGACAAGAAATCTGTTCCAGTAAAACCCGACGAATGTCTGGTCTGCAGAGCCTGCGAGGTTCAGTGCCCGGAAGGCGCAATACAGGTAATCGAGTAGCAGCCTAGAACTTTGCTTCTTCTGCTTCTCAGCAACGGTTCTTAATCAAGATCCCAAAACTCTCTTTGAACTCTTTTCACTTCTCTTATTATTTTCGCACCCTGCGATTCCAGGCTCCTTTTGACTGGCGGAACTCGGTCCTTCACGGAATAGGGCATTCCTGCCACGCGTGCAATCGTCGTCGAACACAGTTTCCCAACGTAATTGAGGTTGTAGCCTCCCTCCAGAACAGACGCGACTTTTCCTTGACAAGTCTCAGATGCTGCATGCAAAATCATATCGTAGATTCGTTTGTAAGCCGAAGCAGATAGAGAAAGGTTTCCCACGGGATCCATGTAATGTGCATCAAATCCAGCAGACACTAAGATGAATTCAGGTCTGTACTGAAGCATGATTGGCATAACGATTTCTTCCATGGCTCTCAAGTATACCGTGTCGCCTGTCTTCAAGGGCAAAGGAACATTCACGTTATAGCCTGTGCCTTCTCCTTTTCCGACTTCGTCTATGAAACCTGTGCCTGGGAAACTGCTTGGGTCTTCATGTACGCTCATGTACAATACTTCGTTGGTTTCGTAGAACTTCTCCTGTGTGCCGTTTCCGTGGTGGGCGTCGACGTCCAGTACTAGCACTCTTTTCAAGTTGAATTTCCTGCGAAGATGCTCAGCAGCTATGGCAACATTGTTGAAAAGGCAGAAACCCAATGCTCGAAACTTTCCAGCGTGGTGGCCTGGTGGACGAACCAGCGCAAAAGCATTCTCAACTCTTCGCTCCATGACAAGATCAACCGCATCCAGTGCTCCGCCGACAGCATGAAGAGCAACTTCGAAGCTCTCGCGAGAGACTACTGTATCTTGGAGGTCCAATAGTCCTCCGCCAGATTGGCAAACGGCCTCAACAAGCTTGATGTACTCTATTCCGTGGGCCAACTCAAGGTCTTCTATGCTTGCCCTGTGTGGACGAATGAACTCCCATTTTTTGTTGGCTGATAGTTTGCTCTCCAGTTCGTTGACTATTACCCGGACTCGTTGCGCTGACTCGGGATGGTCTCTGCCCGGATCATGTTGATAGAATATTGGCGAGAAAATTACGGCGGTTTTTCTCATCTTACACCATCTGTTTGAAGCTGTCTTCAAAAATTTTGTGCAGATACTCGTTGACGGTCATTCCGCTTTTCTTGGCTAATCTCTTTAGCGCTTTGTCTACGCCTGTCGTGTATTGCACCGCTTTTTTCGGCTTCTTCACAACAGGTTCTGGGAGACCCAGATCTTTAGCCACTTTTCGAAGCACTATTTTCCGCAGTCCATTTAGTCGGTGCTCGATTTTTAGACTAGTAGGTAGGTTCATTGCAAACTCTGCTATTCTGTAGTCTGCAAAAGGTAATCTCAGTTCCACTCCGTGAAAATTGCACAGTTTATAGTCCCTCTCAAGGTTGGTCGCGTGAATGCTGGCTATGTCATGAAAAAGCTCTTTCCTCACTCTTTCTTCACCAAACGACAGATAATCATCAACGTATCGTCTATACCCTGCAAATAGCTCATCAGCCGCTTGCCCTGCCAACATCACTTTAAGTTTCATAGATGCAGCCTTTTCAGCGGCCCAAAAGATCGGGGTACCTATGGACAGGTCAAGGGGATTCGAATCTTCAATTATCCACAGTACTCTTGGAATTATCCGTTCCAAATCCTCTTCACTGAAGAGGCAAATATGGATCGGTAGTCCCAGCTCTTCCGCGGTCTTCACGGCATACTCCGTTTCGGGTTGATCCTCTAGACTCACATGAATCAAGTGCACATCTAGCTTAGACTGTTTCGCCAAGAACGCAACTATGCTGCTGTCCAAACCGCCTGAAAAAGCTACTGCGACCTCCTTCAGACCTGAAACTCTTTCTTTGATTGACTGCCTGAGAAGCCTCTGCAGGTTCTTCGCTGCGGTTTGCATGCTTGTTTGTCTGGGAGGCTTAAGAGCAAGCGTTTTCAAGGATTTGATTTTGAATCCTTCTTTGTCTACAACAGCAATTGATCCTGGAGGGAAGGATTCGACCTTTCGTAATCCGATTCGCCATAGGGCTTTGCGTTCGGAAGCCAAAGCTGCGAGATCCGTGTTCTCGCCATAGTAAAGCGAGTTAGCTCCAATGGGGTCTCTGCCGACTATCAGTCTTTCGCGTTCCGCTATGACAAAGACAAAACTGCCATTGGCTTCTCGAACCATGGTCTCAGCTGAGGCTTCATATTTTGGTCGTAGCTTCCTTGCCACCACTTCCATGTCTGTCTCACTGGTTCCTGATGGCCAGGTTCTTCCGTCAAATGCCATTGCTGCATCTTTCAGTAGTAATGGCTGTGGCTTGTCTTGGTCTAGGATTCTTGAGAAGCCGTATCCTATTGCCACTCGTGACTCCAGTTTTTGATCGTTGAGGTCTTGGAGATTTTTCTGTATTTCGACGGCAGTCGGTGAGGCTACTCCAAAACGGTCAATGTGCCTGTTTGTCAACGTACCAAGCATTGTGGTTGCGATTTTTGGCGCGTTTTGGCCTCGTTTGTCCACGGCCGCGACTAGTGCTCCCATGTGCTGTTGACCCTTGTTCCAAGTTGCTATCGAGTGAAGGTTAGATAAAGCTGGCGCCTGTCCGTGAATAGGCAAGGCGTGATTCGTTCATGGCGGTTTGTTTCTCACCGAAAGTTTATTGTGGTTCGTGCTTGGTTGAAGTTATTGCTGAAGAAAATAGAGTAGTGTCTGCGCGGTGAATGGAATGTTTGAGTTTGGAGATGTACGGTTTAGACCAATGGAGAAGGAAGACCTGAAGATACTGCATGAGTGGGAGAACGACTTCGAGTTGGTGATGTATTCGAGGAACAGGCCGATGAACTTTGCGAATATGGCTCAAATTGAAACGCGGTATGAGGAATGGAACAAGAACGAAAAAGAGCTTCACTTCATCGTTGAACTTGTCGCTTCGAAGGAGGCTATTGGGGTCGCCCGCGTGGAGTTATGGGATTGGAGCAACGTCAAGACAGCTGAGGTCGGGACATACATTGGCAAAAAGGAGCTTTGGGGCAAGGGTCTAGGCATGCAGATCACTGTGGCGTTGCTGGAGATGTCTTTCAACCAGTTGAATGCTGAACGCAGTGAAGCGTCAAGCGTGGAGTACAACCCGCGAGCGCACAAGGCTCTGGAATCTTGTGGTTTTAAGAAGAGCGGCGTATACAGGAAGTCTGCGTTCGTGAATGGGCGCAAGTGGGATCGTTTTCACTTTGACATCCTTCGCGACGAGTACTTGGCGCTTCGGATGAAACTGCTGAAGCGGGTCTTGGGAGACCGCCTTGAAGAGTACTTGAAGAAACACTGCACTATCCAAGGGTACTAGGAGAATGCCTCGGTCTTTTGGCTGTTCTACCTTTGAGTGGGCAAAGCATTAATCTCTAGTCCCGATATTTCCTCTTTGAGAGGTAAGGAGGCTTGCCGATTCTGCCTATAGACACGGGCCGTTATGGCACGGCTGAGATGAAGAGTATTTTTGAAGAAGAGGCGCGCGTGCAGAGGATGCTTGATGTGGAAGCTGCTTTGGCTTGGGCGCATGGCGAAGTCGGGAACATACCGAAGAAGGATGCCAAAAAGATCATTGCAATGGCTTCACTGAAGCATGTGAAGCTGGAACGTGTGAAGGAAATTGAGCGCGAGATAAAACACGATATCGCGTCTCTGGTCAGGGCTTGCGCAGAAGCGTGTGGGCCCAGTGGTGCTTACGTTCATTATGGAGCAACAAGCTATGATATTGTTGACACGGCGAACGCACTTCAACTGAAGGATGCTCTGAACCTGATAGGGAAGAGGCTGGACGATTTTGAACTGGTCCTGATGGGCAAGGCCATTAAATACAAGAATACGATAATGATCGGCAGAACGCATGGCCAGCACGCTTTGCCCATGACTTTGGGTTTCAAGTTTGCGGTCTGGCTGCGTGAGATCTCTAGGCACGTTGAAAGGCTCAGACAGTGCAGGGAGCGCGTCGTTGTGGGCAAGATGAGTGGGGCAGTCGGCACTCAGGCTGGACTGGGTGAGAATGCCGTGAAGATTCAGGAGCTTGTCATGCAGCGCTTGGGCATTAAGGCGGCTGATATCTCCACGCAGATAGTTCAGAGAGACCGCTATGCTGAGCTTGTCTGCCTGTTGGCATTGATTGCTTCGTCGCTGGAGAACTTTGCGAGCGATATTCGCGAGTCTCAGAGGCCTGAGATCGGAGAGCTTTTCGAGTCGTTTGAAGGTGGGAAGCAGGTTGGAAGTTCTACTATGCCTCACAAGAGGAACCCTGAAACGTGCGAAAGGGTTTGCGGCTTGGCCAGAATTGTAAGAAGTCTCGTGGTTCCTGCTTTGGAGGATGTTGTCACTTGGCATGAAAGGGACCTGACGCAGTCGTCTACTGAGCGGTTCGTGATTCCAGAGGCGTGCATACTGACAGATTATCTTGTTTGTTTGATGAATGGCGTAGTTGTTAACATGCGGGTTGATGAGCAACGAATGCGGAGCAACATCGAGATGACGCAAGGCCGCGGCATGTCTGAGGCCGTGATGATTGCTTTGACGAGAAAAGGTCTGAACCGCCAAGAAGCACATGAGCTTCTTAGAAAGTTGACTTTGAAGAGCGAAGCTGAAAAGCGGCACTTCAGGGAACTACTCATTGAAGACAAGACTGCTCGTGGCAAATTGAGTGTAAGGGAAATAGATGAAGCCCTGAACCCAATCAACTACTTGGGAACTGCAGTGAAACAGGTCGAGTTGGCTGTTCAGAGAACCAGAAAAGAACGCAACAAAAGAACGCTCAAATAGACGTCTCAATGGCCTTAAACTCTGCTGAAAAATTCTTCTCCCAACCAGAACTAGAAGCGCCTGTTTACCCGTCTAGTTCCGCCCCAACACACATTTTTTAGGCCTCGTAGAAAGCAGACTTGAACGAGACAAACGTCTCACGATCATATAGGCCACGGCCGCCGACGTCGTGAACCACGGTCCCAGAGTCGCATGCAGCCAAGTGCTCAGGGCAATTAGACATTATAATACGAAGCATTCTTCTTTAGTGTCTTCCTTTGTCGGTCTCCCTGAAGCGTCTATGTATGCAATATACATGAGTTAAGAGAGAGAAGCACCCACCATATGAGTTTCATTCATAGTTATCTAGCGATTTAGCTCACCACAAATTTCTTAACAGCATCAACAATAACTAAGACTTATGTCTAGACCCTCTGGGCTACAGCCATATCCGAGGGAACCTGAATACATAGCTCAACATTCATTATTTCCGAAACTAGATCCTCCGTTAAATTATGCGGTGATACAGACAGCTATCAAATCAGCATTCGAGAGAATGAATAAAACCAGAAAAGGAAAACAAAGAGGTTCGCTAGACGAACCAGTAAAGCTAGTGAAAGCGTGCCTCAAACACTTGAAAGAACGTAATGATCCCGTTATAATGGCATCGTTCTTCTCTAAGGTTGATGCCAAAGACGTTTTTGAAATGGACGCAATTTCCTATGAGATGCAACGCTATAGGATGCTGATGGGTCAATTCTATCAATATCTCTTGCTTGAGCTCATGCGTGCTAGTTCCAGAGTGAACGGTTCTTCATTTCTCAACGCAAACGATGGTAAGCGTGAAGGAGATGTTGAAGCAGATATTCGTCCACACGGATACAGTCAAATGCGTCTATACATTTCTGTCAAGAAGTCGAGCGACACAGTAGGTGGACAAGATCTTGGAGACGCGATAAAAAGACTTGAAAGGGTCGCTAAAGATGATCAGAACCGAACCGCTCCTTATCTCTGTGCTATTGCCATAGCTAACCCAACGAAGGGAAGGATTGCGGGTTATAGGGTAAGTAGACAAATCAAATACAATTCATCAGGCAATCCCTATTCATGGAATTGCGAATTGTGGGGCCCTGGGTTCATCTTTCCCTATGTTACGGGAAGGTCTGCAAGTGATATATACCGTGAAGCGGTCAAGGTAGCGGGAGATTATCTTCCGTTTTATTCGCTGAAGTTCAGAAAGGAATCGTCAGAGCTGTTGGTGAAGGAACTAGTGAAAATGGGTATAGCCAATGAACAAGGCAAAGTGATTATCGACAAGCTGTTTGAGTACATGGTTCAGGATGTTGATGCCTCTAGTATATGATAGTCACTCTAAGGATGGATTGTATCAGAATCCTTCTTTAAACACTAGGGCGCCGTTCAGATTGGATTCCTCTTTAATGCGATCATATGCAATTCGACAGTATTCTTCGTTGTTGTCAACAAGAATAGAGTTTCTGTGAAGGTTGATTGCGGCGATTCCTGTCGTACCTGAGCCGCTGAACGGGTCAAGCACAATATTGCCTTCAGCGGTGAATAGTCTAATGAAGAAGGCAGGTAATCCTACTGGAAAAACAGCGGGATGTTGATAATTCTTTCCTACAAGTGCAAGATCTATGACATTTGACGGTGGGGATTTACCTAATTCTGGGAGTTTAAGTACGTTTGATGGTAGAACAGTATCTTTATTGACCCAATTGCGAAGGTCTCTGCCAAAGCCACTTTTGTTCGCTGAATTATGTCTCACTTTGTCCTTCTTTTTGAGGTTGGATAATCTAGCTTCTGTCCATCCGCCTATTGGAACTTTAACATTGTCTTGATACATTTTTGGCTTAGTAGTCTTCGCGAGATGGAAGCAATATTCCCAGCCGTCTCTCAGTCTGCTAGGCCAATATCCTGGCATAGGATTGGTCTTGTACCAGATATAATCGTCTATTGATTTCCAGCCAGATTTTTCTAGCCCTTGTATGGTCTCCCACACAAACCTATGTCTGATTCCGTTTACAGTTTTATCCTTAATATTCAGAATGAAACTTCCATCATCATTGAGAATATCCCAAAATGGTTTATGAAAATCTGCGAACCATGCCGCATATTTGTCTGGATGAATGCTGTCATAATGTGATTTGCGAGCATCAGCATATGGGGGAGAAGTTACGAGCAACTGCACGCTCTCAGATAGTGTGGGGAGGATCTTTCGACTGTCTCCACAGATGATTTTACAGTATATTAATTTGTTGGTGGTCTGCACTAGCCGCCTTTCTCCCATCTATTATGTGTAGGTTACTTTGTCTTCACTTATATTTTCAACGGTAATAGTCCTTAGGACGCAGAGATGACAGTGAACAGTGGAATATATCTTCGCCATTATTTCTAAATCTCCTTCTCAGCCAAACCCTCTTCTTTGCCCCACACTTCAAACCCGAAGCCAGTTAGGGCCCAGTGCCAGCCACGCTTCTCAACAAGACGCTCACCGATCTCGCTCTCCAGCTGCTTGTTAATACGTAGAATCCATTTTCTACACAGTGTCAATGCACGCGATAATTACTAACCCTTTCAGAAATCTTTTGGCAGCAAGCCGATGAGTTCATCCATGTAGAAGATTTTCTGAATCGGCAGCAGGGTTGTTCTTCTAGTATTCTGTTAGGGCTTTTTGTTTCCAGTCTTCCTTGTCCAGCTTTTCCCATGAGTCTTTCTTTACGAAGCCGCCAACCTGTTCCTTGATTTTTTTGGCCAGTTTCTGGCCTATCAGCGGAAGGTTCGTCAGTGCTTCTACCGATGCGCGCTTTACATCTTCAATGGTTCTGTACCCGGCATTGTACATTATGCGTCCACGGGTTCTGCCTATCCCTTCCAGCTTCATGAGCGGCAGCAGTTCTTTCTTCACGCCTTTTTCCATTCTTTCTGTCAGTTCACTAGTCTGCGGCAGGACTTGCTTGTTACCGAAGAGCGGCGTCAATTCATGTGTTGCGTGAAGTAGCCACTTGGCATTTTCAATCATTCTGTAGAGGTCTCCTGGCTGTACCCCGAATTTGTCAATGACTTGTTCTTCGCTTGCCTCTTCAATCCATGCCTGTAGGGTCCTAGCGGTTTTGACTTCTCCGAGAAACTGTTCATATGATACCGAGTCCTGAAATTCATCAGGCACATCCACCAGAAATTCCTGCTTGTGTTCTTCCATGAAAGCGGTCAATTCGCCGAGTTCTTGAGTGTAGGGTCTTAGGATCGGACCCATGTCGGGCGTGTGCGAAATCATGTGAAGTAAGCTTAGGTCTGTCACGTGAGAGATATTGGTTTTCAGCGAGTCGCGAATCACCACGGAGGAAGCTGGATCTATGTAGAGTTCGCTCACTCTTTTCCCAAGTCTGGTGGCAACAATGTTGTCGCCTAAAACCTCAATCATTTCTTCGTGGGAGAGGTAATTCAGGATTTTCGATATCAAGCCCTTGATGGCGTCTACATCATACTGTTGCGCGTAGAAGGTTTTGCCGAAAAACTCGTAAATGCCCGTTTCCGTGTGGGCAAAGTCCGCAGCTATTGTCGCCAGCACATGTGATCTCATTATTCTTTCAACGGCGAGCCTCGACCATATGCGTTCTGGGCGCGCAAAAATGTAGCTTTCCAGCAAGTAGTCTGCTTCATCCGCGGTTTTGGCTATCAGGACGGCCTCTCCGCACTTGTCATATTTGGGTCGGCCAGCTCTTCCCGCCATCTGCTTGTACTCTAGAACGCTGATTGGGTAGTAGCCGTATCCTGCTTCATACCGTCTGTAATCTTGGATGATAACGGTCTTTGCGGGCAGGTTCACTCCGAAAGCCAAAGTAGGCGTGGCGGTGAGAACCTTGATCTTTCCTTGGCGAAAAGACTCCTCCACTATCCGTCGATGTCTGCTGCCTAGACCTGCGTGGTGGAAGGCAGTGCCTCGCTTGACTAGTTCTGCGAGGGTTTCGCTAATTCTTGTCTTTTCATCGCTGGCTAGAACTTGCTCCGCATCGTGTTCAAGCGACCTTCTTGCAGGTTTGGATAGGACTCCCTCGATTTCGCCGGCGAACTTCTTTGCAAGGGCTACTGCGCTCTTCCTTGTGGATGCGAAGACTAGTACTTGTCCTCCGGAGCTGATGGTGGACAGTACTAGGTTTGTGGCTGGGTCTTTGGTTTTCCTCTCAATTCGTCGAGCGTCCCCGTCTTTGTACTGGATTTCGTCGTGCTGGAGTACTCCTTCTCGCAGTGGTACTGGCCGCCACTCTGTTGTCACTTGTTCTGCCTTGAGCCATGCCGCGATCTCGTCAACGTTGTTTATTGTGGCGCTCAAAGCCAGAATCTGAAGATCAGGGCTTGTTTGCATCAGCCTAGCCAACGTGACTTCAAGGGTCGGTCCCCGTTTAGCATCATTCAGCAGGTGTATTTCATCAGCGATTACGAGTGAGATGTCATCAACCCATTTGGCTCTGTGTCTCAAGAGCGAGTCTGCTTTTTCATTAGTAGTTATGATTACGTCGTTTCTTTCTAGCCACGGGTCGGCGCTGTCGAAGTCTCCTGTGCTAATGCCTACTCTTATTCGTCTTCCATCGGTTTTCGTTATGGCGGTGTATTTCTTGAACTCGTCGAATTTCTCGCTGGCTAAGGCTCTTAATGGAGTTAGATAAATGACCTTATGGTTTCTTTCCAGTACGTGTTTGAGGGCGCATAGTTCGGCAATCAGTGTTTTGCCAGACGCGGTTGGGCTGGCCAAGACAAGATTTTTTCCTTCAAGAACGCCAGTCTTTATTGCTTCTTCTTGGGGCGGATAAAGCTCGATGATTCCAGACTTAGTTATCAGTTCTTTAACCGATTCTGGTATCTGCAAGTCTGTGATCTTCACTGAGATGCGCCCATCTGCTCAATCAAACAGCAAATAGCACAGTGGCATTTAAAACGTTACGTTACCCTAAACACTCGTCTTCTTGGGTTACATTTTTCTATGAGAGAGTGATACTAAGCGATGGAGAGCGTCATTCCTTTCACAAGAGGTTGTCAAGGCATGGTTGAGAATGTGAGGGAACTTTTGAAGGCACATGAGGGTCTAAAGCATGAAGTCTACTTGGACAATGAGAACTCTACAATCGTGCCTAAAGAAGTAGTAGACGCAATGCTGCCCTACTACGATCGGCGCGCCTATGGCAATCCCACGTTAACGCACAAACCGGGGTGGGAAGCATTCGAAACAATAATGGAGTCAGCACAGAAAATCTCGTCATTCTTGGGATGCAGTGCGCTTGAGGAAATCAACTTCACACCGGGCGAAACAGAAGCCAACAATCTGGCGCTGATAGGGTTAACTCTGTCGATGAAAGGCAAGGGCAAGAAGATTGTAATTTCAGAAGTCGAACCAATAAGCATATTGAACGTTACTGACATTCTGCAGAAAAACGGTTTTACAATAATGAAGATCCCAGTGGACAAGGAAGGATTCATAAATCTCGAAAAACTGGGAGAGGTCGTTGACAAAGAGACTGTTCTCGTAAGCTTGTCGGCTGTGAATCATGAAATCGGAACGATTGAGCCAATCAAAGAAGCGCTCGAAATAGTCAAAGACAGAAACCCTGAAACACTCTTCCACACGGATGCTTCTGATGCCTATGGTCGGATTCCATGGTCTGTTAAGGAACTCGACGTTGATTTGGCGACTGTAAGCAGTTACAAGGTCTTGGGGCCACGTGGAATAGGCGTGTTATACGTCAGAGAAGGCGTTAACGTGGAGAAAATACTTGAGGGTCAGATAGGTACGCAGCGGCTTTGGCCTGGGGTGGAGAACACGCCTCTGATCGTAGGCTTCGTGAAAGCGTCGGAATTGGCTTTCAAGCATTTCGAGGGCAATGTTGGATACATGCGTGGGCTGCGAGACAGATTGATTGATGGAATAACGGGGAGTGTTTCTATGGTCAACCTTAACGGGCCTAGGGGTGAAAAGAGAGCGCCGGATAACGCGAACATCAGTTTCCTCAAGTGTGAGGGTGAGGCTTTGACGATTGAGTTGAGCCTGAAAGGCGTTTACGTCTCAAGCGGGAGCGCGTGCTCTAGGCGGCTTCTTCAGCCTAGTCACGTTCTTGTGGCGATAGGCAGGAAGTTTGATGAGGCTCACGGGAGTATACTGATGAAGGTTACGAGGTATCACACCGAAGAAGACATAAACTACGTTTTAGAGGTAATCCCTAAAGCTGTAGAGAGAATTAGAAGCATAGTTGGCTCGACAGAGGTGAAACTGTAATGTCGCGAGCACCTTTACCGTACAACCCTAAGGTACTTGAACTGTTCAGAAATCCCAAGAATCTGGGGAAAATGGATGACGCCACAGTGACCGCTGTTGCCGGGAACCCGATGTGCGGAGACATGATAACGTTCTACCTGAAGATCAACGAGCAAGAGGTTATTGAGAGGGCGTCTTTTGAGAGCTACGGATGTGCCGCAAACATAGCTACTTCTAGCATAGTCACGGAGATGATTAAGGGGATGACGATTGAAGAGGCGTGGAAGGTCTCTTGGAAGAACGTGACTGACGCCGTGGGCGGTTTGCCGAGTGTAAAGTTTCATTGCGGTATCCTTGCGGTTGGGGCGTTGAAAAGAGCAATCAGGAAATACTACAAGGAGCGGTCGGTCTCTCCTGAATGGCTGCAAACAGAGCAAAGCTTTGAGGAAAAACAGGCGCTTGAGGAAGAGGAGCTGGCCAAGGTTCTGTCTAAGAAAATGAAGACGGAAGAAAAGCAATGCTGAACCCGTATGAAGTCAGGGAAGACTTCCCAATACTGAAAAGAAAGATAAACGGTCATCCGCTCATCTACTTTGACAACGCTGCCACCTCTCAGAAACCCAGGCAAGTGATTGAGGCAGTCAAGGACTTTTATGAAAACCACAATGCCAACGTCCACAGGGCCGTTCACACGCTTTCGCAGGAATCCTCAGAACTCTATGAGAACGCGCATGAAGAGGTTGCAAAGTTCATAAACGCCGAGGGAATGGAGGAGATAATTTTCGTCAGGGGCACGACTGAAGCAATAAACCTGGTTGCATATTCTTGGGGTTTTCATAATCTCGGAAAAGATGATGAAGTCGTGGTCTCATTGATGGAGCACCACAGCAACATTGTTCCTTGGGAGATTCTTTCAAAAACCAAGGGCTTCAAGGTCAAGTACGCTGAAGTGAACAGCGATGGAAGCTTGAACTATGGGTCTCTTGAAAAAGCGATTTCAGACAAGACCAAGCTTGTTTGTTTATCTCACGTTTCGAATGTCACAGGCGTCATAAACGACATAAAGAGGGTGGCAAGACTAGCGCATGAACATGGTGCTCTCTTTCTTGCGGACGGGGCACAATCAGTGCCACACCTATCTGTTGATGTTAAGGATTTGGATGTTGACTTTCTAGCTTTTTCTGGTCACAAGATGCTGGCTCCCACTGGCATAGGTGTGCTTTACGGTAGACGGGAAATTCTTGAGCGCATGAGTCCTTTCCATGGTGGAGGCGAAATGATTCGGGACGTCAGTTTCGCACAGAAGACAAAGCGCTGTTCAATCACTTGGAACGAGTTGCCTTGGAAGTTCGAAGCGGGAACTCCGCATATCAGCGGAGGCGTCGGGCTGATGGAGGCTGTGAAATACTTGAAACGTCTCGGCATGGAAAACGTGAGAACACATGAGGAAATGCTGACTCGGTATGCTTTGCCCAGAATGGAAAAGTGTGGAGAAAAGATCACGATCTATGGACCGAAGAATGCTTCTGGCAGGTGTGGAATAATCCCATTTGGTGTCGAGGGATTAAGCTCTCATGACATCGCGCTTTTTCTTGATAATTACGGGATAATGGCCAGAAGCGGCTATCACTGTGCTCAACCACTGCACGAAATGCTCAAGCTAGCTTCTTCAACCCGAGTAAGCTTCTACATATACAATACCCGCGAGGAAATCGACAGATTCATCGAAGTCATGACGGAGATCGAGCGTTTCTAATGAACATAGTTGAAGACTACGTGGCAAGAACTGACGGAACATGCGGCAAAGATAAAGACGTCATCGTCACGTTCAAGTATGACAAAAAAGACGATGCGATAAAGAAGATTCTTGGCAAGGCCAAACTTCAGAAGTCAATCGCTCACATAATTTTCGAACTCACCTTTGAAAAGGTCTCTTTCAGGCTCTATGGCAGTGGCAAAGCCATTTTCAGAAACATGAAAGACAAGGACGAGTTGAACAACATCCTTTCACAGCTTCTGTCATAAATCACACTCCGAGCCAAACTGGCGATATCGGGAGACATCTCCACTGTGTGTGTGGGATAAAACTTTACCCCAACCAACCAACGAGAAAATGAAAAGGTGTAATGGTGAGCTACGTTGTTTGTCTCCCGCCGAACTTCCAACGATGCGAGCAAGGCCGTTTGCCATAAACCGCACGCACTTGGCCTGCGCACGTAGAATCTGCACATGCTTTCGACCTTCTCAAGTCAGACAAAGAGTATTGAATAGGAAAGTCCATAGAGAATGATGAAGAATACTCCCGCTTTCCTATCCAGTTTTTGCCTTACGGCAAGCACGAGCAAGACAACAATTGAAGCGAACAACGCATATAGGCCTGTCGTCTCGGCAAGTCTTGCAGAAAC
>CAZCRE010000001.1:0-84609 GCA_964501075.1 uncultured Candidatus Bathyarchaeia archaeon | reverse complement strand
GACGCAATCTGCAATCAGAAAATTAGATTTCCACTTTGAAAACTCGCCAAGGAGAATCGTCGCGAATAGGAACTGCCCAGAGATCAATCTCGTGGGATTGAGTATTGGTCCTCTTGAAGAGGGAAATGATTATGAAATTCATTATTGGGTAGCTGCGGAACTGGAGAAATCAGGCATAGCCCACTTTCGCGAAGATGAGAAGCTGAACATGAATAGGCTTAACAAGATCCAATGGACCGAAAGGGTCCAAACGGTTGGACAGATATCCAAGCTTCCTGACGAGTTCTACCCTAAACTGCGAAGGCTCATCTCAGAACTAGAAAATGAGCCGAACAAGGGCTCAGAAAGAATTTTGGAACAGGAGAAAACCAGACACCTAGCCCGAGACATTGTCAATTCAAGGTTGAGAAAGATCATTTCAATTGCGTCAGCGCCAGCTCAAACAGAGCAAATACTCAAGAACCTCACAGGAGAAGAGCGATTTCTTTATGGACGACTTTACAGATTCATAAATGAGTGGCGAACGCAAATACTTGAAGAGAGAAGTGTTGAAGAATGACGGAAGAGCTGGAAGCTGTTGATCCCCAAGAACGATTTCAAAGCTTGCTAAAGACGGAGAAATACCGCCAGAGAATATCTCAAATGGCAGTAGCAGGCAGAACATCAATAACAGTGGATTTCGATGATCTGTACACGTTTGACCAGCAACTTGCTGAAGAACTCTTGGAGAAACCAGACGAGTACTTGAGACATGCCAACAACGCTGCGTACGATCAACTTCGCATAGAAGACCCCGAATACGCGGAAAAACTGAAAGCAGAAGCAGTGTCTATCAGAATTGCAAAGCTACTAGAAATAGCGCAATTGCGAAAACTCGGATCAGATCATATTGGAAAACTTGTCATGGTTGAAGGTATTGTCGTTCGCTCAACACCGGTCCGCCCAATGGTGATGCACGCCGCGTTCAAATGCAAGAGATGCGGCGAAATGGCGACCGTAAACCAAACTGGCCAATTCATGAAAGCTCCGTTCGCATGTGGCAATCCCTCCTGTGATGCAAAAGGACCATTCGATTTTGTTCAAGAAGAATCCACGTTCATAGACTCGCAAGACATCCGCATACAAGAGAGACCAGAAGATCTCCCTCCCGGGGCACTTCCTCGGACAGTCAACGCCAAGCTTGTAAGCAACGAGATAGTCGATGTTGCACGACCAGGAGACCACATCTCCATAGTTGGCGTGGTCCGCGCATTTGCGCTTGCCCGTCCCGGAGTTGGAAGACTTCGCACTTTCTCCTTGTACTTGGATGTCAACTCGATCGAGGTCTTGGGAAAAGAGCCAGATGCATCGTTACCATCACCCGAAGAAGAAGAGAAAATTCTCGAACTTGCCAAAGATCCATGGATTCATAGAAAAATCATAAACTCGATTGCACCCTCGATCTATGGATATGAACACGTGAAAGAGGCAATAATGTATCTTCTCTTTGGCGGCGTGGGAAAGACCCTACCAGATATTACCATAAGAGGAGAAATAAACTCGCTGTTGGTAGGCGATCCTGGAACAGCAAAATCTCAGCTTCTCCAATATGTAGCCAGAATTGCGCCTCGTGGATTGTATACTTCTGGGCGAGGAACCACTGCGGCTGGTCTGACTGCTGCTGTAATAAGAGAAAAGGGCGGAGGAATGACTCTTGAAGCAGGCGCATTGGTGTTAGCAGACAAAGGAGTGGCTTGCATTGATGAAATGGACAAGATGCGTCCTGAAGACAGAGTTGCAATCCACGAAGCCATGGAGCAACACACAGTTTCAGTAGCGAAAGGAGGCATCGTTGCCACTCTCAACGCTAGAACAGCTATATTGGCAGCCTCAAACCCCTCTTTGGGAAGGTATGAGCCTCACCGCACCGTAGCTGAAAACATCTCCTTGCCGGTAACTATACTCTCAAGATTCGATTTGATCTTCGTATTGAGAGATGTACCCAACAAGGATTCAGACGGAAAAATGTCGGCACATATCCTAGAAATACACAGAAGGGGGTTGAGTCCTGTTGAATCGCCCATATCGATGGATCTCTTGCGGAAGTACATAACCTACGCCAAAAGCATCAAACCTATGCTAACCCAAAACGCAACACAACGCATAAATGACTTTTATCTGGCAATGCGTTCAGCCAGCGAATCTGAGGGCTCACCTGTGGCAATAACTGCACGTCAACTCGAATCCCTGGTGCGAATCACTGAAGCAAGAGCCCGCGCAGCCCTTCGAAAGGAAGTCACAGCGGAAGATGCGGAAGCAGCTATTGCCATAATGAAGAGGTCTCTTGAAGAAGTTGGAATAGATATGTCGTCATCTAAGTGGGACATAGACATCATAATGACGGGAAGACCAAAGAGCATGAGAGACAAGTTACAGGTAGTTCTTTCAGCACTGATAGAGCTGGAAAAGGAGACTGGGATGGTTGAGAGAACAACACTTCTGAACGAGCTGGAAGAAAAGCATAAGGTGCCGAGAAGCGAAGCAGAACACCTCATCGGGCAATTATTACGTGAAGGAACCATCTATGAACCTAGGGAAGGCTACTTGAAGAAAACGTAGTGTGGAAATGAGCTTTACGAGATGTACGTGATCTTCTTATCCTCTTCTTTCCGTGTTTCTTCTGCCTGCAAAGCCCTTTTTTCCTCGATCTTCTGCAGGCGCGTCACCATTTTCTCAGCTTTGGCGATTTCTTCATCTAGTCCATTCAAGTCAATGCCTATCTTAAACATTCCGCGTAGAACCTCCAAAACGCTCTTGGCAGAATTTGGGTCAGGTAAGTATCCACGTGTTTCACCAAGGAGACAAACGGCTTCTAACCCCTTGAAATGTGCCATGCCCAGAATCAGACCAGCGGTGCCCACGATTGGGCTTCTTGTGGGGCTAATTATGGCTCCCATGTTCAGGGCCATGTTCAACAGTTCTTGATTGGTTGCAGCAGCAACAACTTTGGGCTTGTCTTTCGCCTCCATTCGGTAGCCACCAACTGTTGCAATGAACTTGACATTGTGTTGCTTCGCGAAATCCAGCAGTCGATCAGAGATCTCGTATTGTCCCTCTATCGTTTGTGCTTGGCTGTCACCTGTGAAAAGGATCAGATCATTCTTTCCTCCTTCATTTCTCCAGTAATAGAATGCTCCACTGACCAGCCTGACGCTTCCTTTTTTGCTGACAAGGACGAAGTACGGGAAATGCGGCGAATATAGGCTGGCAAATCTTTCAGCCTTCAATTGCCTGATGAGGTAGCGTATGGCGATTCTGCCTACGAGCCCTAGGCCTGGGAGACCCTCGATTAGTATCGGATTATCTAATTTGATCTTCGAAGCTTCTTTAATGAAGGTCTCTTTCACCCTGTTGACTCTCCAGTTTCAAAGCCATTCTGTATTTAAGGTACTTGTCGTCAGGCGAAAATTTTGGCGGATGAGGCAATCGAACTTGTCCGCCACAATGAGGGCACAGGTTCCTTTTCATCGTGTAGTTACCGCATTTTTCACATCTTCGCATAAGCCAAACCATTTACTTCTCCCTTCTGAAGACACCTTCTCCACCAGACTTCTCAACGTTCGAAACGACATCTTGAGCTACTTTTTGCAGAACCTCTTCCGCACGTTTGTAATTGTCTGCCAAAACTTCGATACAGTATTTGGGCGCAGCAATAACATAGAAACGGAGTTTTGCGTCACGGGACTTCTCAGATTTCTTCGCGTTTAGAAAAGCTTCTTGTATGATCTTGACGCCATTAGGTTTTGCACAACTGATTTCGACGGTGCCCTTTACCTTTACCATTGGGACATGTATTCGCTCTTGCGCCACCTCAACAAATACACTCGCAAGTTTCTCCGGTACACCAAGGCTTGTTAAGAACTCGGTGCCTTCTTTCACGGCTCTCTCAAACCCTTCATACAAACCGTGTTCTTTTTCAATGAGAGCACCAGCTTTCTCATAAACCTCTTCCGGCGCCATACCCGTCTTCTCGGCGACACTTCGAAGTAAAGCCTCAGCCTTCCTTTCCTTCTTCCATGATTCCATCTTTTCGATTTTTTCTCTTTTCGTAACTCTTCTCAAGGAAAGGTCTATGTGACGCTTTTCTGCGTCCACACGCAAGACTTTCAGAACGACTTTCTGGCCTTCGCGCACAAAATCGCGAACGTTTCGAATCCAAGCTGACGATATCTCTGAAACATGCAGTAATCCTTGTTTGTCGTACTCATCCAACTTTGCATAGGCACCGTAGTCAGTAACGTTCTGTATAGTGGCGATTACTAGATCCCCAGCTTCAGGCCACTCAGGTCGTTTAGAAGACATTGGAGGGCACATCCCTATTCAAAAACAGTCACTATTTCACCTTTGATCTTCGCTTTCCCACCAGATGGCTCTGCAAGTTCGATTCCACAAACGTTACAGTTCACTTTGCACGAGCTATAGCCAAAAATGATCTGCTCGTTACCACATTTTGAACATTTCACGCGAACGAAGTTGCTTCTCGGTTTCGGAATAAGCTTCTCCCATTCAGTCATAACCTTAACCTCACATTACACGATGTTCAGCTTTCTAAGACGAATACCATCTTTGTGTCTCATGTAGCCACAAGTTTTACACTTCAGCTTTAGTGTTTGCTTCTTTGTCGTTTTTGCAAACTCTCTTTGAAGTGCGTATTTCTGCCCACCATAACCACGTTTTTCCCGTGCGTGATGCCTTTCACCCTTAGCCAAGGCTCTCCGCTTTCCAGCCTTGTAAAGCGAAACCGAATGAGCCTGATGTTTCTTGCACTTTGGGCAATAGGTTGTGGCTTCTTTTGGCACATTCACTGCTGACACTACCGGCTTTGCATAAAGAAAACAAACATGTTCTTATACCTTTTTGCCCTTTCCTGCAACATGCTGCTAACCGAGGAACTCGTCAGAATCATCAATCGGAATCCAACCAAGAAACAGCCACATGCAAACAATGTTTAATAACTGCACAATCGTAACGAAACTCATGGAACGATGAGAAAGTTGAAGTGGAATGCCACACCAACGATGAAAAACGTTGGTTTGATCAAAAGATTATTACCATTTCTTGCGCTTATCGCACCCATTGCTTTGTTATACGCCCTGTATCCGAAATCCTTTGAGGGAGATCCAACATGGGAAGGCTATTGGCAAGGCAGGTTCTTCTACATCTTCTTTCTATGGCTACTCCTCTTAGAAACAATATTGAGTTGGGATGCACTTGAAAAGAACAAGATAACCAGAATCGGCTCAAAAAGAACAGTAGCGTTGATTATGGTTTCTGCACTTCCGATGATCTACATAATTGCAGCCAACTTCTTGGGAGTCAATGCGATAATCGTGGATCTAGCCAAGCAACAGAGCATTCCTTTTAGCAACCTAATACCATTAAGTGTTGAGTACTTCGTTTTCGCTGTTCTTTTCAACGTGATTATTTTGCTGATGTATGGAAAACAGGGAATCAAGAATTTTTCGATTTCCGCTTTCTTTCTGATCATCATCGGGATGCTGTACACAATAAACGACGTGTACCCGTTTGGAGAATTCACTCCCTTTCAGTTGATTGTTCCAACGACCGCATCCCTCGCAGCCAATGTTCTGAACCTAATGGGCTATCACACCCTTTGGCTAGGCAACCAAAATGGCATGCCAACGTACATAGCTCAGGATGCCCACGGCAATTACTCGCGGGCTTTCTCAATAGCATGGCCATGCGCTGGTGTGGAAAGCCTTTTGATCTACACTGTCACGATTCTTTTGTTTCTGAAGAGAAGCGCTATCCCTCGGTGGCACAAGGTGATCTATTTTGTGATTGGTGCTGTAGTAACGTATTTCATCAATGTCCTCAGAATAGTGTCCATCTATCTTACCTCCATAAATCACGGTGACGTGGAACGGTTTCACAACATCTTTGGGCCATTATATTCCATCAGCTGGATAATATCATACCCTCTGATAATAGTTGGAAGTCAACTTTTGTGGAGTAGAATTAAGACCCGAAGAGAAAGAACAAAAAATCGAGTAGAGCCGCTGTTATCACAGCGTAGTCTCGATTCTTTGGGCTAGGCCCTGCTTAATCAGTATTTTTGCGTTTTCAGAAGGCAATGACGCAACATCCTCAGGCACAAAGGGACCATAAAGCTTCATATCTGCTCCTACTATCGCAGGAATTTCATTTAGGAAACGTAACAGAGCAGTCTTACGATCTTGTCCAACGTTCATCTGAATCAAACGCCCTTGAAGCAGATTTCTCGCAAAGCTCTGAAACGCCTCAGCCAAGGGCAGAACCCCGGCCAAAAGCTGCTCTTCCTCGGAAGCTAAAATGCCACTTGAGAACTTCTCGCCTTCGCTTGCCTTCTTAAGTATTTTCTTGTATCGTGCATACATCAGATCTCGTAGCATTCGCTTAACGTTTCGCAATTCATGTTTGAGGAGCCTAGCCTTAGCGGCTTTCTTGTCCAGCATCCGAGTTTCTTCTTTGAATTTCGCAATGAAATCAGCGACCTCTGAATAGAAATTTCCTGAAAGCCCCTCTAGTTCGATGCTTTGAAGTTCACGTTTCCAAACCTCATACAATCTATCATACATCTTGCTCTACCACCTCTGCTCTTTTCTTACAGATAAGCAAAAGGGCAGCTGCCGTGGGCAACTCGATTTTCTGATTGTGATAAGGACCAAAGGTTTTGTCGCCTACTCTGAATTCGGGCACATCAGACACAAAGATCGTTACGGCTCCGTTCCTAAAAGCCACTGCGCTTTTGAGCGGATCAAAATCCTCAAAGTGCGAAATCGAAAATTCAACCTTCTTGAAGCCTGTCTTGCTATGCAAGGTGCCTGGCAACCTGATGAGGCGATGAATGTCAGTTGTGACGACTGTATCAATTTCGGCGGACAAGGATTCAGCGCAATACCTGATCATCTTTCTCCATGTTTCAGGGCCTAGGCCTTTAACAACATGAGGAGGCCCAGCATGACCCATGCTTCTTAGGACCAAATTCTTGTTCTGGATTATCGTTTCAATCACATTCTTTCTCAGTCCAATTTTCTTGTAGTCTTCTGGATTAGAATAGAGTATGAAATCGTGCAAGCCCTTGGCTACTCGCCCTCGCCACCCTAAGTCATCTAGGCGGGGAAGGGTAGGGAAATTCGCCTTGTTGAGCATCTTTGGGGTTGAATCACGAAAGCCCAAGTTCAGACCTAGACCGGAAATGTAATCTACGATCTCCTTGCGGGCGATAGAGCCGAACGTTTTGACATCTCTGGTTTCCACGTGAACGTGATAGCCACGGTGACCAGAGAAGAATACGTGCACTTCACTCTCTGAGAAACCGAAGTCATTCTGCAACATATCCAAGAGTTTGGCCGTCTCATTCTTGGCTGATTCTATACAATCTTCGCATAGCCAAGTTTTAGCCTGAAACTTCTGCCCTCCACATACTGGGCATTGATCTGGAGTGAGCCCCTTTCCGCCAAAACCGCATTCACTACAAGTCCACTCATCATGTATCTTCTCGCACTGGGTATGAATGTGGTCAGCGTCTATGTCAAAAATCAAATCGGCACCTAGCCAGCCCTTGGCATTCATGTCCAAAGCCGAAGGTTGTTCATAATAGGCGCTCGAATAGTATACGTCTGAAGGAATCATAGAACACAAGAAGTCTCGAACTTCACCCATAGATGTGAACGCCTTATGCCTAATCATGAGTCTCTCTTTGAAGAGTAGTGCACCAAATTCCCGCTTCTTAAGTTCTCTTGGTGCGCAGGTATCGAGAAGACACTCTTCATAGTATTCGAGAAACACTCTCCGTACAAGCTCACTTGAGAGAGTGGACATTCATCTCACGTGATAAGTTCTGCACCAAGTATTTTAGTCTCGCTACGTGACGGCGCGCTGTTTACATGTCCTGTGCGAGACCGAGCAATGGCCAAACCAGATCAACCAACAAGTAAGAATGCACGGAGACCAAGAGATTTTCGCATAGTCCGATTCTAGGATAAGATGGCTGTTGCAGGAATTCCCGATGGGAGCCCAGAGTCACACTTAAGGCGGCTTTGAAAAAACCTGCGATGGACGGAAATAAAGCCTAGTTCTATGCTGAAAAGTCAGCACAACGCGCGAGTTTGTACAGATTGTACCCGGTCGACCGGATTCTTGATATTCATCCCGTTTCTCTATGAAGCTTTAGAAAGACATGGCAAACTCCTTTTCTGCGAATCGGCCACGTCGATCTCGTTTCACCCCTTGTTCAGCCTTCACTCATCCTACGCCTAGGCATTTTTCCTATCCAGGGGGAATTAGTCATGAAAGCAGCACCATTGTCTGGTATCGTCACATTGCTCTCATTAGGAACTGTTCTTTTCGTAAAACGATGATACTATCTATCAGTCTGTTCGCAGTAAGCTAGTCCCACCTTCTCTGACCACGGCTTCTTCTTGCTGCCCTACCCATCACATGAGATAGTCGATTTCTCGAACCGGCGCCGATGTATCGCATCTACGCACCGGATCGTTGGCGTGCTACTCTAGTTTTCTGTCTAAACAAGGCTCATGTCTATATGCTCTTCAGCTATTGATCTTCGCAGAACTGAACGTATCTTCTCCGTGAATACTTGCGTGCTGAAGTTCTCTTCAACTCTTCTTCTCGCAGCAGCGCCCATTTGGCGGCAGAGGTCATCGTTGTTTAGAAGAAGGCTTGTTTTTTCAAGGAAATCCTCCTCAGAACTAGCCAGAAATCCTGTCTGATTGTTGACTATAATTTCGTTCACTCCTCCACCACGTAAAGCTACTACGGGAGTACTGCAGCTCATGGCTTCAGCAACTGGGAGTCCGAACTCTTCCTTTGTGTATGTGTACCAGAAGACTGTGGCCTTCTTGTACAGACTCTTTATCTCGCTATCGGTTGGGTTGAACAGTACTGACACTCGAGGGTCTTGGGTTGCGGTGGCCATCAATTGCTTTCCGTATTCTGTGAACTCGTTTGCCAAGGCGCCTGCCAAAGCAAATCTGTAGTTGCCTTTCAGCTGTCTGAAGAGGTTTATCATCTGATCGCTCCTCTTCTTGGGATGCAATCTGCATATGGACACGATCGTGCCGTGCTGTTTGTGATTGCTGCTGGTAAAGAAATCTGTCTCTACTGGCGGGTAGACAACTTCACTGTTCAGCTTCAAATGCTCTCTTAATGTGTTTCTGGTAAGCCTTGAGTTGCTCAGGATACAATCAGCCGAACGGTAAAGCCTAGCTTCGAGTTTCTTGAATATACTACGCAGAGCAGGATTCAAGGTCCAGTCAATGCATAAGGGGGCATGAACATAGAGGATCAGCTTGGTGTTTGACAGTCTTCGAAGGGGGGCGCATGCAAAATACATCCCTGTCAGGAAGAGACAATCAAGTTCTTTTGCTTTGCCACTCAGAAATATGGTGGTGCCGATTGCTTGGAACACTTTTGCTTGGGATTTTCCGCTGACGATGCTTTTTCTGGTACACTCAAGTTCTTCGCTTAGTAACCCCGGGTAAAGCCTTACATCGTATTCGTTTGTGAGTACGACTGGTTCATGTCCGAGGCTTCTTAAGGAGTCAACAATGCTCACTGCTACTCGCGGAGCACCGCCCAGTTCTTTAAATGAGCGCCAGTAGACTCCTACTCGCAATGTTCCGATTCCTCTTTCTTGTCTTTGCAAGATGTCTGACGAGCAGAAGCGCAAGAGTAAGCAGACATGTGGTTCCTGTGACAGAGTAGCCTGTAATGACGTGTTCCTGTGGAAGAAAATCAAGCAGCAACTGGAATGTGCCTGTTCTGTTGAGTGGAAAGCTCAGCAAAACGTCGTTCATTCTTGTAGGGCGGATTTCAACTCCGTCGATGAATCCTCTCCATCGCTCGTCGTAGGAGATTGAAGTCACCAAGTATGACCCCGCCTTGGTGTTTTCAACGTTCAAGACGTACTTTGCCGAGTTCACTTTCTGAACCGATACTACTCTACCGTAACTACTAGTGTTGGCTAAGGCTTCCTCAATCGATATGCCATTTCTCGACAGAGAGGATATCACTATGTAGTCAATGCTCGTTTCGCCCATGAAGTGCAAGTGAATGTGGTGGAGGCCCTCTGTAAGGGAAGGTAGATAGAAAGTGTATAGACTGTACCCTTTTTTCCTGCTGCTTGATGCTGTCACATTGTCGACCTGCAGGATGATGCTCCCAGCTGTTTTCGCCCTGAAGGTGATGATGAGATTTGTGGTGCGCGGAGGCACTGTGAGCGGAAAGGTTGGTTCGCCGTCGCCGATCGTTAGACCAGAAGACAATTCTGCAAAGCCCGAGCTGTGGAGGACTTCTCCGCTGAACGGGTCTTCAATAACCTCCCAGTCTGATTCCATGGACACATTGAATACATTTGAAGCTTTGTTACAAAGGGCTATTTGCCCCGAGTAGCCTCGCAGTTCTTCTGACACGTTGACAGTATGTTCGTTGAAGTCCTTCTGTTTGACCAAGACTATTTCATCTATGTCGTTTCTTCCTCCCTCATTACTCAGTGCAAGCGAGCCTTGATGGTACACTACCTCTGTCTGCCCGAAATCGTACCACTTGAAACTGTGAGAACTCCATAGAGGCAGCAATGTCACGTTTGAGATAGTCAAATGTCCCCTGTCTCCGGCAGAACCGGACAACACCCGTGCAAACACTCGATATTCTCCGTCTTCGTTTGACTCGAAAGGTATGACGAGTGAGTGCGTGCCACTGACTGACAATGTGAGACCGTTGAACACGAATGCGCCACCGATCTTCCAGCGGTCTTCTTTGATCCAATCCTTCGCAGGGTCTCTTGTGTAGTCTACGCCAAACCGATAAGCATGAATTCTCAGGGCCCGGTCCATCGTTAGCATGAGATAGTCCATGAAGTCTTCATAAATCAAAGACGAGCAGTCTACAAGGTTCACGTTTTCCTGTGAGGTCAGGAATCGTAATGCTGAGTTGCTGAGATTGAGCGAAAGGCGTAGAAGTGAATCAAGGTCATCGTATCCACCGACTAACAGATTTGCGCCAGGCACGATCTTGAACATAGGGGTCCAGTATGGATTCTCATATACTTGAGCGTCTTCGTACGCGTAGACAGTCTTGTTCGTATCAAAACCTTCTTGGTTAGGAACAAACGCCTTCTGTTCACCGATGTTAGGCCCAGAAGTAACATATTTTACGTTCATTGAACCCAAGAGTTTGAGCCATTGATCCGTTGCATTATCTAGCACTAACCGTTGCAGATACTTTAGCAGGGGATACGAGGCGGCCGTTTGCGACGGTGTACCTACTACGGGTCTGCCTGAGAAGAGTGTACTAACAGCACCATAGTCCTGAGTAGTTCCATAAGGTGTAGGTATCCAACCGCTTGTCACAGGCAGCGTATATACGATTCCAAGATCGCCGCGCTGGATTCTGAGCCACTGGTAGTTCGAGATCCATTCAGGATCAGGTGTGTAGTTTCCAAACCATGGCTCCTTAGTTGCGAAGGAGCCTATGATAAACGTCGTCACGACTAAGACCACGATGATTGTTTTGCATGTCTTGTCCGTCCGTACCCTCTTATTCCAGAACGGTATCTTCACTGCAGTCTTCATGATGCGCGTTCTGCTTGCAAGCATCCCAATCATGCAGGCGACGCAGAGCGTCGTAATCATCAGGAATCTTGACGGCACTCTAAAAATTGAGAAGAAGGGCAGGTTGCGAAACATCCACAAGTAGATGCCGTCCAATGAGGGTAGAGTCGGGGTTGATGCAAGAAACGCTGTGAGGACGGCTGCAACAGCGAAGAACAGTGAATGTTTAAGGTCCCTTGCGTGCTTCAGAACCAAGATCGAGGCAAACAAAACTGAACCAAAGATCAAGATTACAAGCCACAGAGGCATTATAAACTCGGATATATCTTCTATGACCCACAGTTTCAACCCTGAGAATCCCCCGAACCCGTTCACGAGTACAAAGGGTTCCACATAGAACATGGACAAACCGAGAGTAAGCGCCGAGACTGATAGAAAAGAAGAAACATCCCGCCTGTTTACTCGCAAAGTCGCAATCAGATATGCGATGAATATGAATCCGAAAGCATATATGCCTTGAGGGTGAGCCGCTGTTAGAAAGACAGATGCAACGATTGCCGTCATGATTAGTTTCCTTTTCTCCGTCACCAAGAGCAGCCATGGAAATAGCCCTACGGCGGCCAGAATGTCAATGTGCCCATCCGTTATTTCATGGAGAAACCATGGGTTTGAGACGTAGAAGAACGCTCCGACGAGGCTTGCATTTGAGCTACCTGTCAAATGCTTGATATATTGGTAAGATCCCAAATTCGCCATGAGAACGATCAATAGAAGAACAAATCGATACGCCCATGACGGATCCAATACATTTGTAGCTAGCCCTAAGGCCATTTCTAGCAAGGTGGGGGTTCTTGCGAAACCAAGCGAGGTTCTGTCGTACCAAGAGAAAAGCCAGTTGAAACCTTTGTAGTAGTCAGCATTCGTGACCCACATCAAGGAGTCGACTCCTTGGACGAGGCTTCCGACTTTTACGAAATAGCCCACTATGAGTAGGAGGCTTATCAGGAAGAGAACGGAAAGACGAACAGATTCTTCTCGTGTTATCTCAGAAACTTTCCTGTATCTGCTTAGGTTGGACTCTTTGGGCGCAAACTTCGTCATACACTTTCAGAACTCTTTTAGCAACGCTTCCCCACGTAAAGTTTGCGTTGACTGTGTGGCGTGCGTTTTGGCCCATCTTTCTACGCAACTCTGGGTTACGAGTTAATTCCTGTATCGCTTTCGACAGGATCTTAGCGTTTCTAGGGGGAACGATCAATCCATTGTAGCCATCTGAGACTATTTCAGGTGTTCCAGCTACATTCGATGCAATTACTGGACATCCTGACCCTAGGGCCTCCAACACGACAAGAGGAAGCCCCTCAGCAAGCGAAGGCAGAACAAAGAAATCTGCAGCAACGTAGAAATGCTTCAAATCATGCTGAGGCACGAATCCTGCAAAGATAACTCTATCATGCAAGTCGAAGGCCTTGGCCAATGCAAAAAGATGCTCGCGTTCTGGCCCATCTCCCACTATGACACATTTTAAGTCAGTAGCTCTAAGAGCGTACAGCAGGTAGTCTAAGCCTTTCCTCCAATCGAGTCTACCAACATAAAGGCAGAAACTATTGGCTATTCCGTATTTTTCCTGCAAGACGCGCCTAGAGGTTGCGGCGTCATTCTCCTGAAGAAACTCGACGCTCACACCGTTATAGACCGCACTGATCTTTCCTGAGGGTATTCCTTTCTTCATTATCTCCATTTTCAGATTCTTGCTCACAGCGATCAGATGGTCCATCCTGCGCCAAGTCACGAGGTCAATCAGGCTGAATGATGCATTGTGTATTACTGTCTCCTTCATTGAGCCGTAACTGCAACTGTATGGAGGTGTGTCGTGAACGGTATAGATCACTGGGGTTCTCCCTTTGACGTATGAGAGAAGCAAGCTTGACAGGTTCCCGTGGCCGTGTATTACATCAAAGTCGTGAGCTTCATTCTTGACTGTCTTTAAGGCTTCTCTGAACGATTTGACGTTTCCCGAAGCATGGCAGAAGGCCCAGGCATAAAAGCTTCTGCTGGCAAGAATTTTTGATGTTTTTGTTTCGTGCAAAATGATGTTCTTATGGAATTTTGTCTCTCCTGAGGTGTTTGCTACATAGTGTACCTCGTGACCTAGCTCTGCAATAGCATTAGCAATATTATACATATGCGCCTCCGCACCAGCACCAGTTCTGACCGGGACAGGAAATACTCCTCTGCTCACGAGAAGGATCTTCACTACGATCTATCCTTCATATTATATTCTTATACTCTAAACACGTCGTTATAAATACGCTCTCATTACGCAAAAGCTGCCGCGCGAGTTTGATGAAAAGTTCGCAACCGTGGAGAGAAACTTCATCAAACAGGATGGCCATAGTGATTGTGTAAATATGTCGAGATCCCGTGCACCAGTCTTGAAGGAGTAGTGCCTGAGAATTGTGAGACTGAGAAGATTACAGTGTGAAGTATGACTAAGAGGTAAAGAAACTCGCTGCATTCCATCTTTACGAATCTCACGTCTAGCTATTCTTCCCAAGGACTAGAGTGTGAAACGCATTTTGATTTAAGCTCTCAGGGCATAGTTTAGAACGCATCTGACTAGAGCTTTGCATTCCTGCTGAACCTATTCAAAGAAAACACTCGAACTGCGCAATGCACGGCAAATCTAAGCATCAGTGCTTCCGGTTGAGCGACGCGATGTAAGAAAGGAAATCTCTTATTTCGTTTATGCTCAGTTTTGACTTTCCTTTTTTCCTGTTTACGAAGGTTATAGGCACTTCCATTATACTGAATTTTCGCAGGTTAGCCTGTCTGATCGTTTCGATCTGTATTTCATAGGTCTGACTGTGTAGATCGCTTATCATGCTCCTGACAAGTTTCGTCGAGTAACACCGCATTCCACTGGTGTAATCGGATATTCCTGCGCCAATCCTGTATTTTGTGATCAGGTTTGCTATTTTGCTGATCGCTAGGCGCACGATACTCCAGTCTTGGGTGCTTCCTCCACGATAGTACCTGCTGCCAACTATAAGGTCATAGGCGTCATGCGTCGGGGCTATCAATCTTGGTATTTCCTTAGGATTGTGCGAATAGTCAGCATCCATCGTCACAATGCACTTAGGAGGATTTTGAAGTGATAAAAACACCCTAAACCCGTCAGTTATTGCAGTTCCAAGTCCTGACTTTCTAGGTCTTACAAGAAGCAACACGTTTTCGTATCTCTTCTGAAGAGCTCTTACTGTGTCAGCTGTCCGATCTGGGCTCGAATCATCTATGACAAGTATGGTAGTGTTCAGATTCAGGTTCTCGATTTCCTGAACTATTCTTTCAATATTCGCCACTTCACAGTATGTGGGGAGGATCACTCCGACATCTGAATCTATTTCAAGGTTCCCCTCTACCGGCGAACGTTCCATTGCTACTCTTCCCCTTCCAACGACAGCGTCCACTTATTAGTGCTTGCTATATAAAAGCTACTCTCCAACAAGTGTTTTCAAATTTTCCTCGTAAACCTCAGTTTTCGCCTGTAGTAGGCCAGCGGATGCCTAATTCCCTCGCACAAACCATCAGGGTTCACACAGATGCCATGTGTCTTCAACGTATCACATTTTGGTGGAAGGTAGCTTGTTCTTGATCCTTTCTCTCCCGCGATGTGTTCCACTTGGTAACGGGTCATTTTTTCGCTGAAATCCGAGAAGTTTCTGAATAATTCGATCACTTTCGCAGGTGGCATTTCTACGTTAACGAGGAAGGAAGTAAGTGTGAATCTGCCCACATGTGAGAGGTGCCTGCCAGAGGTGAATGCTTGATAAAGAGCGTTTATACATGGTGGAAATGCTGTCTGGACCATTTCTTTTGGAAAGCCTTCCATTTCCGCTTTCCCTATCTTCTCCAGAGATAGTTTCTTGATCTTCTCGGCGATCTCTGCGATCCTTGCTGGAAAGATGGGCTGCTCTCTAACCTGCAGTCGTTCTTCAATGTGTTTGCGGATTTCTTCGCAAAGCAGCCTCGCAGTCTCGCTCTTTGTCAGGTAGACATTTCCCTTCCCTAACAAACGGTTGACAAGTTTCCACTTTCCTTCGTGCATGCTCGATGTGTTTCTGATATAGTCCACGAAGCTTAACGAGAATTCGCAGGGCATGTCAGCACGATCATTAGCCACTAGTTTCCACCCAAAGTTCTCCGCAATCGCCATTATCTTCTCTTTGGGTTCAAGTGATAAATCAGTGTATACTTGTTTTGCTTCAGCTAATGCGTATCTTTTCTTAATGAATGAATTTTCGGTAGCAACTACAAGCATTGTTGCAACTGGAAATGAGAGAATCTCGACTTCCTCGTTTCGTTGCCTTCTACTCACTAGCGTGTATAGAATTGCCTCTTCAACTCTTTCCTCAGCGCGTTCAACAACATTCGCGAGGTCGGGATTTACCAAGTCCTCGATCTTCACGTCTAGTTTCTTAACGTGCTCTGTGGCTTCTTTGAGGAAAGGGTATTTTGCTAGGTCATTCAACGTGAATTTGCCAGTTGTGCGTTGCATCTTGCTCTACACATTATTCGTTTTCGATTCTTGGAGCCAAGAAGAATGAGAGCCTTCCTTCTTTTGTTTGTTGGAAGTCAAGTTTTATCGGCATGTCTGATGAGAACTCGATTGTTGCGATGTCAGATGTTGCGGATGCGGCTTTGACTATTTCAGCCAGGTAACTTAAGCTGAATGTTGCTTTTGACGGTTCTTTGACTTCCAAATCCAGAAGTGTGTCGCTTCCTTTTTGGATGGTTATGTTTGCGCCCATGAGGTCTCCAGCCGCGTTGAAGACGAGTTTTTCTGGATCGGCTTCGAGTCTCACATGATCGCTCACGAGCAGGGCATCTTCAATGGCTTGGCTTAGTCCTTCGGTAGTGGCTTTTGCTTTCACATTAAATGTGATCTTGGGTGTTGGGACTTCCTCTTCTGAGGCTTCAAGTGTAGGCATGGTGAAATTTCGCGCGTGTTTTCCAGCTATTTTTACCTGAAGCTTTCCAGTTTGCTCATCAAGCGATAGTTCCACCGTTTCGTCTTTGCCTGCTCTTTTTAGAAGCTTCAGAAGCTCAGTTACGTTAATGCACATCTTTGTGGGTGTGTCACATTGGTATTCTTCGAAGATTGTTTTTGGCCACTCGAAGTCTACCATGGCCACGCGGGACGGGTCCATGGCCCTTAGTTTCAAGCTTTCGGGATCGATTTTGAACGTGGCTTCGTCGACGAGGATTGAGATCGATGTGATCATGTCTCTCAGGAGTTTAACGTCTGCTACTTTGAGTTTAAACATCGCCGTTACCTTCTTTATGATAATGCTTGACTTGTAAATAAAAGATTTCATTCAGCTAGGTTCGAATCCAATGAAGGGCCCACCTTGTTTGATTTGCCGCAGTGTTCAGCACTTCATGGACCTTTCTTGATTCGGACATGATCTTCCGATATTGCGCGATGCTTGGTTTGCTTATGTTCCCTGTGTCTCAAGCGAGCCCTTTCAATGCTTAAGGCTTGCATATTACCACATGGTAATTACCATACGGTAATAAGCGAGGCAAGCCCTCATGAAGTTAAGACTGAAGCTCATGCAAGATGGAAAAACAGTGTTTGAGGTGCCCCTTTCTCCAGTAGATTGGCCGAAAGAGGATCTGGAAAACGAGTTCAAGGCAGCTGAAGAAGACTTCGATAAGTTCTCAAAGATCTTTGACGCTCTGTCACATGAAACACGCTTGAGAATGATGAAGCAATTGATCGAAGAGGAAAGCCAGACAATCAGTTTTACAGGCTTCATGAAAGAACTGGATTTGAACCCGAAGATTGTCTGGGAGAACTCACGGAAACTCGAAGAAGGCGGACTTCTGGAAAAGACGAGCCGAGGAAAGTATAGCTGTTCAGATTTTGGGCGGACGGCATTCATGATGATGAGCCTAGCATTGCACCGTTTGATGGAGTCTGTTCAAGAGATCGAGGACGACAGGAGGTGAAGCACGTTGGCATTTAGTGATGATTTTGACGATATGTTTGAAGACTTGGACACATTGAACAGAAGACTCATGAAACGATTTCAGAAAGAAATAGACGAGATGTTCAGAGAAATAACAAGCGGGAAAATCAAAGGCGCCTGGGAAACCAGAGAAATCAATGAGCCACAAGCAAAAGGCTTCATCATACAAGGCCGCTTTGGCTTCAACGAATCGCTAGAACCGATTGAACCGTTGAAACCACCAAGACGAAGACCATTGCCCGAGAATCCTTTTGAACTCTCAAAGAATGAAGCAAAAGACATACGGGAACCATTAACAGATATCTTCAACGAAGAAGACGCCACAAAAATCTATGTTGAATTGCCTGGAGAGGAAAAGGAAGACATACAATTGCACTTCAGAGAAGACGGTCTTGAGGTGAAAGCCAAGAACTTCTACAAGATCATAGAACTGCCAAAGAGCAACCTAGACACGAATTCTATGACGTCTGAATGCAAAAACGGAGTACTCAAGATAACGATCCCAAAGAAGAAACAGTCTCACAGAGAGCACATCGGACAAGAAAGAATGGCCTAACTAACACTTTTATAGCTTGCTGGTTGGAGGCCAGCAGCCATATTTGAGTCCCAACCAATTATCAAAAAAGTAATAGAATCATCTATGCGTATTTTTGAACATGAATTCTATGAGTGTTCTCTGAATGTGTAGCTGCACTTAGTGCATCGCCAAAATTTCTAGCCTCTTTTTCATTTTCAGCCATTTCTATTCCTCTTTTGGTATAAATATGCACATTCTGGGCTTAAAAAAGTTTCTCTCTATGAGCTTATGCTCCATGCTAATTGTTTTAAAAGAGTCTTCCAAAAATGATATCTATTGGTGCAACCAATATAGATTAGGGAAAGGAATGCCTCGCTTTCTTAAGGGGTGGCTTCGATAGAAACCTTATGGATAGTCTTCTTGGGCACACGCGGATGGAGGAAGGCCCATATTCGACTATTCGCGGTTGCAGTCTTGTTGTGTTTGTTGGCGACCGTCGCAGTTGAGGCATCTGTTTCGGTTTTCTGGAAGTACCCTACGGGTGCAGAGGTTGAGCGTGTTTGTTTTTCGGCGGATGGCAGCTATGTAGCGGCTTTGGTATATCGTGGTCTTTTCGATGCAGATATCCTTCTCTTAGGAGAGGGGGGGAATCTTTTGTGGAATAAGTCTTACTCAGCTCTTCAGGGTGATATATCGATTTCGATTTCCGGTGATGCCAGCTCGGTCGCCATACTTGAAAAAGACGATTGTAATGTTTCCCTCTTTAATAGGGAAGGGCAAATACTGTGGAAAAAGCGTTTGCTTGATAGCCCTGCGTACGGTGATATAGAGATTTCATCAGACGGCAGGTACATAATCGCAGGTGACGGCCAAAGCGTCGCGCTTTTCAATATCACTGGTGACAGAATTTGGAAGCAAGAGCTAAACGCAAGCGTGTACCAAGTCTCTGTATCTTCTAGTGGTGAACGCATAGCAGCTTGCACCAATGATGAGATTTACTTCCTTGACGATAGGGGGATGGTGTTGTGGAGCTACAAACTAAACATGAGCTTCTTCATTATGGGCGAAGAAAAAATGATTGGTGTCTCGCCCAATGGCGATTATCTGGTGGCGGCACTTTACGGTCCGACTTCTCTTCTTTGTCTTGATGGGAACGGAAGAGTGAGCTGGAGCAAGGAGAACATTCCTAGACCTGACTCGATTTCAGTGAGCCAAAACCGCATAGCGTTGACGCAGTTCTACGGACTAGTATTTCTTAATGGGGATGGCACGCAGTACTCCGCATATTCCTCCGGTGATGGAGATGTTCGGTTTAAGGACGTGGCCATTTCTGCGGATGGTAAATTTGCATGTACTGGGGGAAGCGACGGCTGCATACGCTTCCTTGAGATACTGAAGTCAGTAGCCCTTCGTCTAACTCTCGACAAAGGGGACTGGCAGATCATTCCAGGGGAGACGCTGTCGGTTTCGATCTCCCTAGATCCGCCTGTCGCTGGGGCAGACATCACACTAACCTATACCAAGCCCGACGGCACTGTCACTAGCAAGTCTGTTGAGACATCTGCCAACGGTACCTACGTTGACAATTTCGCGCCGGATGCAGCCGGAAATTGGACGATGAAGGCGGCGTGGCTTGGTGATGTGGATCATTGGGAAGCTGAGAGCATGGAAACACTCATTGTTGGTGGCTATCCGATAAGGATCGGCGAGGAAGCGAAGATCAAAGTGTATGGCAGCGTGTCGATGATGTATGATTATCATGTCGTGGTATGCCCAAAGTTTATGCATTATGGTTGCGGAGCCGTCTTTGTGATCGGCGGTTCAAGCTATGTCAACAATCGGATAGAAGTCTATCCGTCTGCCAAGACAGGTGTATACTACGTGGAAGTTTCTGGAGAGGGCATCCCTGGCTTTCGCAGAAAGATAGAGGTGCTTCCGCCCATCAACAAGTACGACACGCAGGTCACAATCTCGCTGCCAAAAAACGAGACGGCATCAGGTTCAAACGTTACGGTCAACGGAGTTGCTCACATAAGGGTAGAAGGGAATCTGACGGCATTTCCGGGCTTGGAGGTGACGCTGAATTATCAGAAACCAGACGGTGAGACGTTTACGAGAATCGTGACGACAGATGGAATGGGGGGGTTCAGTGACACGCCTACGCTTTTTGAGGATGGCGTATGGAAAGTGGCGGCGATCATACCGAATGATTATGCGCGGAACATGTGCGAAAGCGAAACCCTAACATTTACGGTTATGCCTAGCGTCTTTGCACCTAGCTTCTCTATTTACTACTTATTGGGCGTAGTCGTGTCGGCCGTAGTCATTTCCCTAGCTGTGATCTTCAGGTGGCGCGCGCTAAGGAAAAGGCGTGCTAAAAGTGACTCAGCGAACTCCGTGACTAACCCTCTCCCTCCATAACTCCCATCTTCGATTGTGAACAGCGTTCTGCGCGCGCTGACCGTGTTTTAGCCTCTCTTGTAAACCAAACTTGATCCTTGCGTTAGTTTGACCGCGCCTCAGCTTTCAGAGATATTGATAGCGCGCGCTAAGTATCTGAGAGACGAAAAGCAAACGTGGATTCCAAGAATTGCGCGCATTACACTAGGAATCTGAAGATTTTCTTATACCAAGGCGTCGATTTCTCTTGTATCATTTTGCAGTCTTTCTGATTGGGAAGCGCTGATGCATGACTCGTTGCATACCAAGGCATCGTTTTGTCTTGTATGATTTGAAAGAGTCGAGTGGCGACACCCTGCGGGTTGTTGAAGACATCCACATTGCTAAATCGGTACATTTGTATTTGCCTACGTGCTAGATTGGTGTCTTTTTGCCAATCATACCATTTTCTTTCGTTATGTATGGCACCGTCTACTTCTATGCCTAGTCGCAATGTTGGACAGTAAAAGTCCAATATGTAGCCAAATTGCACGGACTGTCGGTAGAAGATATGATTTGGAAAATTAGGTATCATTTGACCCTTTATGATTTCCCACATGCGCGCCTCTGCTGGTGTCGGATTGTGTCGCATTTCATAGGCTTTTTCGAATTTGAGAGGCGCACTTCTTCGACGGCGATACATACCAACCAGACTACTATTTGATCTCTGCTAGCGCGATAAGGATTATGAATACCCTGTAAAGATTGAAACTCAATTGAACCACACAAGTTGCTTTTTGTGTGTTTGTGTTTGGGTTTTGGGGTAAAGTCTTATCCTCGAAGATTTTTGAAAGCGCAGTCAGCAACTCTCTAAGAGCATTTCAAAACAGTGAAAACCCCATATACAGTACAGTATAGGGGAAAATCCCTGTTTTGGTTTTCAACAGCTTAAGCCAAATCCATCGAATGATTCTGCCTGAAAGATTTTTCCGCAGCAGCGTTTTTCAGGTTTGCAGAGTGATATGCTAGCCCGCGCTGTAGAGACACTTTGCTCTCGCAAAACTCCCAACGATGCGAGCGAGACCGTTTTCCGGAACGAGAACCGCACGTTCTCCGTTAAGAGTTCTATCTCTATTAAATTAAAACGGTGGATAATGAATAAAAATGCCTTTAGGAATCCCTCTGACCTCTTTTTTGGCTTGGTCATGCGCCAGTTTATTTGAGGACGCTGCTTTTTTTTCAAGCTTTATGCATTGCTCGACATTCATAATCTCTTCCTTGCAGCCATGCATATAGTATAGTGGTACTTTCTTTCGATCTTCAGGACTTGAGAGGTAAAACACAAGACCCGCCTGAAATCCAGTGAGTAAAGCAGCTTGAACGTAATGCTTTTTCCGCAAGGCTGTCTTAATTGAGGGGTCAAACGACTTAATCATAGCAAATATATGTGGACCACAACCGTATTCGCCCGAGTTTCTAGTCATAGCTATTCGATTAAGAGCATGCATGAATCCGTTCTCATATGCTACCGTATAAAGTAGATCTGGGTGTTCTTTCAAACTCAACTTTTGAATCTTCTCGCTTTCCGAAAAAAGAACTTTAAGCATCTCTGGAATGCCTAGAAATTGTGAATCAGGCAACATGGTACCTTCTTGAACTAGTCTCTTCTTGAGGTTCTTAACGAAGTAAGTAGCTCCAGTCAGAATCGGGATTGCCTCGATATCGAGTTCTTCAAGCTTTCTTTTTGCCTTCTTGTCCAAGGTCACAACGTAACACTGTGGAAGCATACCCCCAACTTCCTTCTTCAGAAGGCGATAAAGCCTGAGAAAGTCTTCATCGTCAAAGGAAAAACCAACGAAGACCAGAGTCTTGGACATCAGAAGAATTTTGAGATTAGCGCCAATTATGCTAGTGGAAAGTCTTCTGTAGCACTTTTCATAGTCTTTTTTTGTGGCTACTATCGAACCATAGTTGTAAATCGAACCATGTAGCTTAAAGACCTTCCTTCCTGGGGTGTCTTGAACGACTGCGAAATCCTGACTCGTTACCACCGGTGTCGCATCACACTCTCTTTCAAAAAAATCATCCCAATTGGTCGTAAATATCTCATTTAAGTGAGGAACGGTTGCAATTTCTCGATGAAATTCCGCTGCAAAGTTATATAATTCAGGATAGGCTTTGACTTCATCGATTCGCTTCTTTATGAGAAGCAAAAGGTCTTTGCGACTTCGCGGCGCTGAGCAATAGAGGCTCATCAAATCCGGAAAACTGACCTTTTTTTCTCCTGGGATTTTCACTTCTCTTCTGATTTCTTCATAAAAATCGTGTGGAAAAATCCCTTCACTTTCCGTGCTCACGCCGGCACCTGCAAAAATAACGAGATCGCCATTCTTATGTGCCTTGACAATTTGCGATGGCAGCTTAAAAGGTACATCCAGTTTACATCTTTCGCACCCTGGAACTCGGCAGTCCTCAGGATCATGATCTTTAGGTCTCTCATTTACAACTATTGGTTTCACACAAACGCACCTCAGTGGATAATAACTTAGTTTGGCTAATGAATGTTACCAACAGCTTCAGTCAGGTGCACGCACATATTATTCAAAAGAAGTGCGAAACAGTGCACCCCAAGGCAGACTCTTTGTATTCATATGCTCATACTCAGGCAAGAACCTAGTCAACCTCACTTGGCGAGTGACGACAAATGGACTACAAAGCAATTTGCTCCATAAGAACAAGGCTTGTTTGAAACCATACTTTTCGATTAGACTCTTCCAAAACCTGACGAATGCAGGGAAAACCCAACTGTAGCCCCAGCTCATACGTTCAAAGCTCTGTTTCGCCAATCAATCCCTAATAAGACAAAAATACCCTTCAGCGGGCGTTTGTAGAGATTAAGTGCAGTCTACTAAGCTTACGTTATGTAAACAGAGAAAAAAGGGAATTGAGTATCTACTTCCGCTTCCTGAACAGCTTCACTCCGTCCAAGTCGCACACGAAGTCAAAGCCCTGCTCTATGAGCTTCGCTGCTTCGTCAACTGCTTTTGCTGTCGCGCTGTAGAACTCTTCATTCTCATTGAAGTTTACGAGATGCGTGTAAATCAGAGTGTTATTGATGTTTCTGTGTCCGAGCTTTTCTTTCACTAGAAGTATGTCTTTAGTCTTGTAGTAGAGCATCGTTGCATAGTAGTGTCGCAAGTCGTAGAGTCGAATCTTCTTCAGCTCAGAATCGCAAAGCTTCTTAGACAGCGAAGCTTTCAGTCTCTCATACGTGTTGCTGATAACAGCCCCCGACGGAAACAGTCTGTCATTCAAGCCGAACTTGTGCTCGCCGACGTACTTCTTCAGCATAGCATGAGTCTCGTCTTTCAACTTCAGAACCCTCGGATTGCCATGCTTCGCAGAGCAGACTGAGATTATTCCTTTGACCAAATCTATGTCGTTCAGAGTCAAATCGCCAATCTCAACCGGTCTTAGCCCGCATTCCATAGCGATTTTGTAGATTATCGCGTATTTCTTCGATGCGTGCCCAATTATCAGATTAATCTTCTCTTCACTCGGCACCCTCGGAATTTTGTGATCTTTTCTGTACCTCGGCTTAGAGAAAGCGATGTTGTAGAACTTGCAGTAGTGACTGTAGAAATCGCACAAGTTAGCTTTGTAGCTGTCTCTCCATTTCGCTTTTGCCACGAGTTCTAAGACTGCTGAAGTGTCTTCAACGTCGACTCTCGAAGCGACATGATTCAAAGCAGTAATCAAAGTCTTCAAGTAAGACTCAGAGTAGCCCCTGTTTCTAAGCTCAAAAGCTAGCTTGAGAATATTTCCTTTAGCAAAATCTGAAAGTCTATGAGTATTCTCTGAATGTGTAGCTGCACTTCGTGCATCGCAAGAACTGCGTCGAAGACTCATCGGCGCCTCTCGTCTGCACTTGCCAAACATAGGCCACGTTGTTGCCGCATTTGGGGCACTCGATCCTTACGGTGGGCAGTGTTCTCAGCTTTTGCTCCTCTTTGCTGATTACTGCAACGAGTTGCCGTGGGTTAGTCTGGACGGCTTTGATTGGTTTCGGCTCAATCTTGTCCGCTGCTTTCTTCTTGTAGCCACATTTCGGGCAGATCATGACTAATGTCGCATCTTTGCCGTTTTTCGCTTTCTTGGGTACAAGACGAGAACCACATTTTGGACAAAATTCCATAAGTTATTGCTCCGTTGTCGTTTGTTTTTCCTTGGCATAGTGTCTTTTAAACCTTTTCTTGTTGACATAAAGGCCAAAGCTAAACAGCCTCGGTGCTCACTCCAGACGCAATCAAGTGTGCCACACGTAACGGTTCGGGAATGTCGCTTCGAGTAGAAGTCGCCTTCACGATTTTCCGCGCATCGTCCTCGAAGATGCCGCAAGCTTGCACATAGACTTTAGCACGCCTACTTCGCGTATTTACCATGAACGGTTTCCCAGTGCCTTTGATGACCTCCCACCGCTCTTCGCTTTTCGGCAGGTTTTTCAGCGCGCTGTAGATTTCTGAAAAGTCGGGCTTTTCACGTACCACGGCTATGACAGGAAGTTTTGTTTTCAAATTGAGGTCTCTAATGTCAACGACATTGAAGCCCGCAAAAGTCACGCCGTTGAGCATTATGACTCTCAGCTGCTTGTTGTGGGGTGAGTTAATAATCATAGAAGCTATCTTGTCCGTGGCATCTAGTCCGTCCACTTCTACTCTTGTGTGCATCACACCGTCAAGCCAGTATCCGCCACGGAAAACAACGCCGACGATAGGCGCAAAACTCCTTGAATGAGGAATGAAGAATCCATCATCAACTCCTAAAACCCGAATTTCGGGCTTTATTACGCGAAACCTTTTGCAGGACAAGTAAGAACCCTCAAAGTCTTCACTGAACATGGGCTTCTATAGACTTATAAATGGATGCACGAACCAGTTGACATCATGCCTCTTGAAGTCTTGATCACCAGTTTTCTCACAATCTGCTTGGGGTGCTTCTTTTCAGTAAACTTGCTCAACATTCTGAAAGCGCATAGACACAATGGCCAAGAGGAACCATACGCAGAGGTTGAAGACCCTTCCGGTTTCATTGTGAGCATAGCTGCTCTTGGAACGCTACTGTACTTCGTTGAAGTCTGTTTCTATGTTTTTGTCATGTTGAGCAACATTGTCTCTTCGCCAGAAGTTTTGCCATTAAGCATTCAGCTTCCCTTCTTAATCTACGTGCAGGTTCTGGGTCTAGCAATGACAGGTATGGGCTATTCTCTGTTCATCTGGAGCGTGATTGCTCGCGGGAGATACGCGACTTCGTGGGAAATGCGAGGTAACCATAGGCTTGTCACTTGGGGACCATACCGCTATGTGCGTCATCCGTCCTATTTCGGCTACTTCCTAATGTTCCTTGGATTCATAACCCTATGGCCAAACATAGTCACGCTCATACCATTAGCCGCCATTCCAGGGTACATCAAAGTTACTGTCCAAGAAGAGAAACTCTTGGAGCAACGTTTCGGCGACGAATACAGAGAATATCAAAGAAGAACTGGGCGTTTTATTCCCAAGTTTTAACAGCTAGTATGTGAATAAGACAGCAAAGCAGAGGCGTCCACCATTGAAGAAGACCATAAACGCTAGTTCTTTCCTAGTACCATACAAAAGCCTGACCGAAGTGCTAGAAGACCATAAACTCGCATCTCTCGGAGACACGTACATAAACTTCGTTTATTCGTTAACGTTATCACAAAAAAATAAGAAACCTATAGGAGTCAAGGTCAAAGGCAGCATACTTGCTGAGGCGCTTAGAAGAGCAGGGTTGAGAGAACATGTTTCGTCTAGTATGAGCTGCCATGATCTAGCTGATGCAGCCGAAGCGCTGCTGGTTTATTCGTGGCTGAATGAGTGTGTTACGCTGGACGAAAGCGTGAGAATGCTTATGAGAAGTGAAGACCCAGTTGAAGGCTTAAGGCAGTTGCTTGAACGAATAAAGAGCAGAATCACGCTTTCTTGAGGGCTTTTTTGAGTTCTTTTCCAAATTCCTTGTTCAATTCGCGGGTTCTTGCGACAGCATGCTTCAGGATTTCCTCTGGTTTTGCGTTTCCTTTTGCGCGAACATAAACTATAGCCTTTGAAGTCATTGGGTGTGGAACGTCGTAGCCGGCCATTTCCACGTTTTCCTCTTCCGAAAATTTCTTCTGTAACAGATTACACAGAGTGTGTCCTACACCTTCGATTTCAAGTTTAAGCTCATTCGGCGTTCTCTTCAACACTCGTGCTTTCACCTAAATCCCCCATTTGTGCTAAACCAGTTCTTTCCCATAATCAAAAACTATTTTTCTTTCCTCAATATTCCCGCACCGAGGACAGGACATGCCCTGCCTTTTTGAAACCAAACTGCCCCCACAATGCGAACAGAACGCATAGATCACGCCTAAATCCTTATCCTTAGTAGATAAGTGATAAACTTGATTCATTAAGCTAATAACCTTGGCGCGTATTATATCACCTGCCTTGCAAACGCTGAACATCGAGTCAACATATCGCAGATGGACATCGGAAATGTGAAGTACACCTGTAAACACTCCTGAAAGCAACTTGCCACCGATCTGAAATATGCGTACGGCTGCATTTTCCGATTGAACGTTTGAAACTTGTCCAACCACTGTGCTTCCGACTTTCGGAACTCTGATTTCGTGAACAACAGGATAAACTGAGACGCGGCGGCTTGCAAGGTCTCGAAGCGCGCGACCAACAACCATGGCGTAGATTACTCCATCTTTTACGAAAGTACCCGTGTCAGGCGTGAATTCTTCAATCACGCCCAATCGTTCACCCGGTAGCACTAGCTGGCCAGTTTTTTGTTCGGTTGATTTTGAGTTCATACGTGTTCCCTTTTCGCGTTTTTGCAGATAGGTGTGCTTTGATCCTCACACAACATGAGTCCAAGCATTTGCCAAATCGACGTAGATGTAGTCCTCCATGCTTCTGAATAAACCTTTTGATTCGCTCTGCAATCACGTTCCAGAGGCTTTGCTCCGATTCGTGTCAATAACACACAAATCAACGATAAATTCATGCTTCCTTTTTGTGTGAAAGCTGAACATGTGTGGAATAGTCATAATCATAGCATAAACCGCTCTTACACTCCCACCATGTTCCTCAACGAACTTCTCTATGAAAGGAGAAGGAGCAGCCGACACAATTCCAGAGATGTTTGCTCCTGACTTCCCACGAACAACCTTGCCATCGCAAGTGCTCTTGTGAAGCGAATAAGCAACGTTACTCGTTGCCATTGCTTTCTCCAGAAACTTTCTGTCGGCTCTTCGCACTTGTACACCATAGGGCGGGTTCTGCAGAGCCGTATCAAACTGCCCACATACAACATCTATATCAGCTGCAACCCACTGCACTTTTCCTCTTAACCCTGTTCTGATTGAATTGCCAACAGCGACTCTCACCGCTGCTTTGTCCAAGTCCACGCCCACAACTTGCTTTGCACCCAAGAAGGCTGCGCCCAAAGCCAGTCTTCCTGTACCACACCCCAAATCTAGAACAGACTTGCCAACTATATCTCCGTAAGTATAAGCGGCGACATAAAGCATCATAGCTGCAACGTCTGAGGGAATCGTGTATTGCTCGAGGTCAGGGCTTGGCGTCGGATGCGGCTTGGCTTGCGAAAGCAACCTTTCCAAGTCTAGTTTTCTAACAAGCCTTTTCTGCAAAAATCTTCCCAAGATAATTCGTCAACAACCACTGACATTTCGCGGACACTCAGGAGCGGCTTCCTAAAGCATGAAGCATCATCAACTGCCACTCTTGGACACGCCGTGTTCACATACGCGTCTATTGAAGGAAACTGCAAGATCCGGTCTGGCGCTACTTCCCGGACAGCGAGCAGAAGTGCCTTCTTCCCGTTTCCTTCTAACTTCTCTTTGACTTGTAAAGCCTGTTCCAGTCTCATTTGCCCCGGCTTCAACCCAACCAGAATAGCGAAGGTCTTTGCTTTTCTAGCCTCTTCAATGATTGCCCACCGCTGTTTGACGATTTTCTCAGCTTCTTCATCAACTGAAAAAGCGGAATTATCATAAGGATCAGCAACTATCGTCGGTTTCGAGGTTGAAAGGGCTACGCCAACAGCATGAAACCTTCCGCCACCGACAAAAAGAAAGGCTTCAACGTCCTTTGCCACTGACCTTGCGTTACTATAATCGCAGCCTATAACTTGTCCGGGATATTCCAAGCGTCCAGCATCGCCTATCACAACCATTTTGCCTGCTCTTAGCAGAAGCTCTCTAACATTATCAAGAGTTTGCACATGTTGAACTGTCGTCGCTAAACCGATTTTGCGCCATTTTTCAAGCAAGGGTATGGCTTTTGCGACTGCGTCGTCCACTGGCAGAGTTGCTCTTGCCTCCACGTATACCGTTGGGACTCGCTCATGCTTTGACAGTTTTGAGTGCCCATAATGGATTATCAGATCTGCATTTAGACTTTCAGCTTCTGATGTCACAAGATCACATGCGCCATAGCACGGATCTGCTGAGAACATGGGAATAGCACCTGTTTTCTCGATTGTGTTTGCCAAGTGTTGAGCTTCAGGTTTCAGTCCCTCTGGAAGTTGGACCAAAACTCGTTTGGCGCCAAGTCTGAGAATTTCCTGTTTGATTCTTTCTTCCTCGAAATCGAATATTTTCACTTTTGCACGACCAAAGAAGTCTGGTTTCAAGCGTTTTTCTTTAATGTTCACAAAAGTAGGCGTGTTACTCTTCTGTGCCGCTCCACCTAGGTGTCCATTCCCAGTCTTCTCTTGGCTTCCTGTTGACTCGCCCGAGCGATCTTTCTCTTTGTTCTGCAAGTTCCTCCAGCATTATTTTTCGTTCAATGCTTGCAACGAGCTTCTTTGTGGAAACAACAGCGTCGTTATTCACTGAGATGCTGTCTATTCCTGCTTTCACTAGAAACTCAGCAAAGTCCGGGAGATTTGAAGGGCCTTCTCCACAAATCGAGACAGTACATCCATGCTCATGAGCCACGTTAATCAGGTGAGCGAGTATTCTCTTCACAGCAGGATCTCTTTCGTCGAAATAACCCATCTGCCCCAGCCGCTCCGAGTCTCTGTCAATCATGAGTATTCCTTGGGTCATGTCGTTCGAACCTATTGAAAAACCGTCACAAAGCTTGGAAAACTCGTCTGCAAGTATGGCAATTGAAGGCGTTTCCGCCATGAACCATATCTTGAAGTCCCGCGACCTTTCCAAGCCTTCTTCCTGCATGATCTTTAAGACTTTCTCTGCTTCCCACAGTGTGCGTACGACAGGGAGCATTACCCACACGTTTTTGAGACCCCACTCCCTACGGCACTTTTGGATGGCTTGACATTCAAGTCTGAATGCCTTTTCATACCATTGGCTTATGTAGCGGCTGCATCCTCGCCATCCAAGCATCGGATTGGCTTCGACTATCTCGTATTTTTCGCCGCCTTTCAACTCTCTATATTCGTTTGTCTTGAAATCGCTGAAACGCACTACAACTGGACGAGGCTGCACTGCTCTAGCAACAGTAGCTATTCCATCTGCAAGCTTATCTACGAACCTTTGCCCTTGATTCGTCTCCACAAACAACATCGGGTGCTCGCCTATGTAGCTGGCTAGGATAAATTCAGTACGCATCAGTCCTATTCCTTCGAATGGCAGGTTCTTGTATTCTTCGACCTTTTCAGGCACGCCCAAATTCATGTAGATCTTGGTCGCTGTCACAGGGACTGACTGGAAAACGCCACCATTAACCGCGGAGCCTGCCACTGCTCCGGCTGCAGACGAAAGTTGCTCCGTCAAAGTTGACAGCACGCCTTCGTAGACAATGCCACTTCTAGAATCGACTGTGTATTCCTCTCCAGTGATCATGAGCTTCGTTCCGTTTTCGGTACCGACAACGCATGGAATGCCCAGTTCGCGGCTGACAATAGCTGCGTGACATGTTACACCACCCTTGTCGGTTACTATAGCTCCTGCGAGCTTCATGAAGGGCACATAGTCTGGGTTAGTCATGGCTGTAACCAGTATGTCGCCTTTTCGCATCACTTTTGCAGCTTCTTCAGGATCTGTCACGATTTTTGCTTTGCCTACGCCAAAACCTCTTTTCCCAGCTGCAATTCCCCTAACAACGACTTTTAACTCTTCAGTTGATTTCAACTTTTCACTCTCACCTCTCAATATTGCTTCCGGAGTCTTCTGCGCCCAAACAGTTTCAGGCCGCGACTGCACTATGAACATGTTACTAGGAAAGGGTACATCCCTATCAATCGCCCACTCGATGTCTTGAGGCTGCCCATAGTGCTGTTCAATCCGCTTGGCCAGTTCTGCAAGATGGATTATTTCCTCATCGCTTATGCAAGGTTGATCTTGCCTATCGACAGGAACCCCCAGATGCACTGTCTTGCCCGTGTTTGGGTCACGAATATACTGTAACGTTTTCTTGGCCAAGCGCCTCTCAACAATACTCATGGTCTTCTTACTAACAACAAAATTGTCAGGTGTAACCGCACCTGAAACAACAGCTTCACCCAACCCATAATTACCTTCAATGATAATCTGGCTATTATCGCCAGAAACAGGGTTTATAGTAAACATGACACCCGCAGCTCGGGAATTTACCATTTTCTGAACGCCGACACTTATGAAGACCTTCTCATGAACGAATCCTTTTTCGGTGCGGTAAAAAATAGCTCGTGGCGTAAAGAGACTTGACCAGCACTTCACAGTTGTCTCCAAAACCTCAGCTACACCTCTAACATTCAGAAAAGTCTCCTGCTGCCCAGCGAAGGACGCATCAGCCAAGTCTTCAGCAGTCGCACTAGATCTTACAGCAACAAAGACATCTTGTATGCCAAGTTTTCTGCAAAGTTCTTCGTATGTAGATCTAATAGCGTTTTCAATGTCTTTCGGCATTGGTGTTGCCTCAATCAACTCTCGAATCTTCTTAGAGGCAGTTTCGTAAAGCTTTGGCTCATTCGGGTTGGTGATTGTGTCTTTTATGATTTCATAGATTTTTGAAGATATTCCAGTCTCTTGTATGAATCTCTTGTACGAAAAAGCAGTTATGGCGAAGCCAGGTGGAACATGTATGCCAGCATTTGTTAACTCGCCCAAATTGGCGTTTTTGCCACCGACAGACGGGATGTCTGTCTTCCTCAAATTCTCAAACCATAAAACTAGATCTTCTCGCATTTCAGCCAACTAAATTCGCCTCTTCCTTTTGCAGTTTATCGATGGTGACCCTGCAGGGAATCGGAAGTTTGGCAGATCCTCGTTTCAGAGCTTCTTTTGCTGTTTCAACGCCTTCCTTATTCACGTGAATTGTTATTATCGTTTGATTTGGCTTCACGCGAGCTGCTGTTCCAACAGGTTTCCCAAACGAACCACGCATGCCTTGTTGAAGACGGTCCGCATGAGCACCGAATATCATCTTGTTCTCCCTGAGAATTACATGTGGGAAAGGCAGAACATCCAAACGATAGTTATTCACAAGTTTGTCTATCACAATACGATTTGCTGCTATACGGGCGGCTTCTAATGCGACATGGCGAATCTGAGCTTGCTCTAAAGCAATAAGCTTAACTTCATATTCAAAGTGTAACTTGGTGTCGCCCATTGTGAATTTCGTTATTTTAGAAGCTGGAAAACCTTTTGCAAACTCTTTTCTCGTGTATGATTGACCTTTAACAGCTCTGTAATTCTTTGCGTGCATGCAACAATTCCCCTTCAGCATACCAATGCCGTTCTATTTAAACATTCTAGGAGCAAACTTAACCATAATTTCGGAATGACTGATTTGCTTTTTGATTCGATAATACATATTCAGAATCAACAAATTGCCTAGTGCAACAATCCAAGCGAACCAACTGTCTTGATCTACTGGAATGCTAAAATATCGGACCAGAATACTAGCAATTGCCACTCACATGACAGCCAAAGCGTAGTTCTGTATGATCGAAATGTCAAACCCCACAATAACTAGTTACGTATTTGTTCCAGGAAAGAATTGGCAGCTTTCTCTAGCGGAGCTCTCATCATTCCTTGAAGCGAGAGAATACAATTTCAGAATTACAGACCTTTCAAAGTCTCACTTTGTTATCGCTGGAGAGGAATCTCTGGAAGGTTCTTGTATTAATGAGCTTGGAGGATTTATGAAGATCGGCAGAGTCATAACATCTATTCCTTCACGGATTGTTGCTGAAGCTTTCATTCATATGAAGAAAGAAGCTCAGATAGAGATTGAATCAAAACTCTCCTCAGATCTAGTCTTCCAGAAAATTTTCAAGACAGCGGGAAACTGTGTATTCGGAGTCAGCCTGTACTTTGAGAATCCGGTTTTCCACCGAATTTCCAAGAGAACCCAAAGATTCTTAGGAAGTCATTTCAAGAAGGATTTTGCGGCTCACGGCATAAGAGCTAGATTCATGGGTTTCCCTAAAAACAGGAAACTACCGCAACTGACTCATGTAGAGGTATTGAAGAAAGGCTTGGTTGAAAAGAGTGCAGAGATATTATGCTGCATAGGCGAGGAACAAACCGTAGTCGCAAACACCATCGCTGTGCACAATCCCTTCGAATTTCAAAAGAGGGACATTGATAGACCTATTCAACGCAAGATCTTCTCAATACCTCCAAGATTGGCTAAAATAATGGTAAATCTCTCTTCATGTTCCCCCGGCAAAGTCTTATTGGATTCTTTTTGTGGGGTAGGGACGATTTTACAAGAAGCTGTTCTGGCGAAAGCACAGACAATAGGGATCGATATGAATCCGTGGTGTGTCGAGGCCTCCCGCAGAAATCTTGATTGGCTAAAAAGTGAGTATAACCTAGCAAACGCAAAATACACAGTCATGTTTGGGGATTCGCGCAACTTGACGAAACAAATAGGTAAGGAGACAGTTGATTGCGTCGCAACTGAACCTGATTTGGGACCGGCCTTACGCCATGTTCCGACTGTAAGTCACGCGAGTGGGATAGTCGATGAATTGAAGCCATTATATTTTGATTTTCTAGAGGAATCGTACAAGGTTTTGAAGCGTGGAGGTAGACTGGTTTTTGTGGCACCTTACATTAGGACACGCAGCGGAGAATTCATTACTTTGAACATTGAGGAAAGAGCTAGATGTCTAGGCTTCAAGACAGTTTCTCCCTTTAAGAAGGACTTTTTTGCCGAAGGAAATCGGTTAGCTGGAAGCTTGATTGGGATGTCGTGTTTTGTTGATATCGAGAAAAGACATAAGATCGGCAGGAAAATTCACATTCTTCAAAAATGAGCTATTCACGGTTGCAGTCTTTTATTTCTAAACCATGTCTTTGCCAGTTCATCGTAGTTCGAGAAGACTTTCTTCATGATTGGAATGTACATTTGCAGTTCTTCATCCGTCAAGTATTGGAACTGGTACTCTCCACTGTAAGGGGACGGTCCGCCTTCTCTTGTCACAAACTCGATATGCATGAACGGGTCTCCATGCTTGATTGTGATCGGGCAACGGTCATTACTCAAGTTTACAAGTTCAAGGGCAAGTCTGCCAGTAAATCCGCTGTGGACTTTGGCCGCGTTCAAGAAAGATAGCCCCATTCGCCCGTACTTACTTTTGGCAGTTAAATGTGCGACCATGTCGGGCGGGATGAAAACAATCTCGTGAGTTATTAGGTTTTTATGCTCAAGATAATGCAGTGTTGTTTCTTCTTTGACCGTTAGAATGTAGCCGTCTCCGTCCAGCAAGTTGTAGTCGTACGGATATATTGATTTGTAGTTTTCAATTAATTGTTTGAGTTTGTCCTTGCCCAAGACACACATAGTTGAGACCCCTATCGCTTTTCTAGCATTACTGAACCTTTCACGTTATATACTTTTTCAGAAAGAACAATGGAAAGAAGGGAAGCATCATGCGCTGTAAGCTTTGCAAGAAACAAGGAGTCTACAAATGCAGTGTTTGCGGAAGAACAGTATGCAGCGAACATACGCGATTGCGGACTAATTGTCCATCATGCATTGCGAAAAGGAAGATAGATTACACTATCTGTAGGGCGAAATCGGAAACTGAAAAAACCATTATTCGGAGATCAGCCAAGCAGTTCTGGGGAGAGACTGAGCAATTGACATTTGACAGAACATTTGATGTTGCTGAACTACCGGCACATATCGCAAAAGTAGATGACGGAATTGTTGGATTCATATCTTTCGCAGAAGACAAGGATGCTCTAATTATTGTAGCAATGGTAGTGAAACCTAAATATCAAGGCTCCGGAATTGGAAAAAGTCTAATCCGAAAAGTTGAAGCAGAAGCTAAAAAAACGGGCAAGAAGACACTGCGGGTTTCAACCTCAAATGATGACTTACCAGCGCTAGCGTTTTATCAAGCGACCGGGTTCCAGATTTATGAAGTGAAACCAAACGTCATAGCAGAAAAGCATGGTAAGATCTTGAGTGGCATAAGTGGATTACCTATAAGAGATGAAATAAGACTGCGAAAAGTTCTTTGACGACATGGGACTCAAGATCGGCAATGCTTTGCTTCCAACAGCGCTAGAGTTTCAAAAAAGGGCAATTCAAGTTTGGCAGCAACTTTTGCGTTAAACCCACCCTCTCTGAACTTCAGCAATGTCGCATTGATGCCAGTGACAGTTGATAGCATTAAGAGAACTCGCCCAGCTTCTTTCAAATGTTCAGATGTATTAAGAACGAAGCGATCGATAACTTGTCTTCCAGTCTTCCCGCCGTTCCAAGCGCGTTCAAGCCAAGAGCTATTCTCAAACGGCTCTTCCGGCAAGTAAGGAGCATTGAAAATAATCAAGTCAAAATGCTCCCCTGATCTTAACGGTGTGAAAAGATCTCCCTGTATAAAAGACAACTTGTCTCTAACACAGTTGACTTCCGCATTCTCTTTTGCGTAACGGATAGCATATGGATTTATGTCAATGGCGACAACTCTCGACGCTTTCTCTGCAGCGACAATGCTCAGAATGCCGCACCCTGTGCCCATATCAAGGACATATTCATCGCGTTTGACCCTCATGTTTTCAGCAAAGAAGAACGAATCCTCTGCAGGTTCATAGACTTTCGTTCCAACATCAAACACGTAATCGGCAAAGAAGATTTTCTTACTATGTGAGGACATTTGCCAAGGCTCCGAAGTCCTCAGGCTGCAACTCTCTCACTCGCTTGTCGCTGAAAGGGATTCTCGCAACACAAGCCATGGCTTCCTCAGAGTTCTTAGCAAGTATTCCTTTGAGGAATGGTAAGATAGCGTTTCTGATCTTTCTATTACGTTGAGTGAAGACTGATTGAGTAAGCTTGGTAAACAATGAGGTATTTTTCAATGAGAACGGTGGCGGCTGTTTTGGACTTAGGCGAATTATGATAGAATCCACTTTTGGCTGGGGATAAAACTTCGCTTTTGGAATGTCATCCAGAAGTTCACACCTTGAATAATAGTAGACAAGAACCGTCAACCATCCATAATTCTCGCTTCCAACAGAAGCTACAAGGCGATCTGCAAACTCTTTTTGAAAAACTAGCACCGCACTATCAAAATCCTTGCTTAAAAGCCATAAGAGTAATTGCGAAGAGACCCCATAAGGTGGAACGGAAACGACCTTGTTGAACTTCGGAACTTGTATTTTGAGCACATTGCCATGAACTATTCTGACATTAGACGTGCCTCTAAGCTCTTCGTGCAAGATCTTCACTAGCTTATCATCTATCTCTACAGCCACGACGCTTCTACATTTACTCGCAAGGGAACGCGTCAGAAAACCCAAGCCTGCGCCAATGTCGACAACGACATCTTTCTTGTCTAACGAAGCATAGTCGCTCATTGTTTGGAATATTGAAGGTTCGATCATGAAGTTCTGTCCTAGAAGCCTGTTCGGAAGAATCCGATTTGCTCGAAGCAGAAACTTCGTTTTTGCCAGAAGGCTCAAGTCACTTCGTGAAATATCGGTCACGCTATTGAACTCTCGTAAATAGCCGATACTTGCTGTCGCCAGCCAGTTCCTCCAAGACTCTTTTGGTTATTAGTTTGACCGGGCTAGGCAGTTCAGTGCGCTTTTGCAGATCGCCATAATTCTCGAATGGTTTTCTTTCACGTTCATTTATGACCTGCCACATGTACTTTTTTCCAATGCCAGGAATCAGCTCTAGTGCATGCATTCGCGGCGTCACGGCTCTTGAATTGTTGAAAAAGTCCACGAACCATCTTTCACGACTTAGCACAATTCTATTGATCACTGTTGGAAGCTCCATCTTGGCTGCGGCAGTTAGCTCCTCATATCCTATTCGTCCGATTATGTAGGTGATTTCTTCACGTGATTCTTTTCCCACGTAGACGCGGTCATGAGGTTTGAGCGTTACGCCGTCTTTGACTAGTGCTTCGAGAAGTGTGAAGAATTCTTCCCCTACCAACTGAACCAGAGCCCCAGCTCTGTATCCCGCCTTTCCCTGAGGGCGAAGTCCCGGTCGGCCATGTGGTAGGAAATCTAGAATGTAAGCGTACTCTTCGTAACGCTTCTCCATCATAGTCATGTTCACCCTTATCTTACGTTCTTATTGCTTAAAAAATAGTTGTTAAGTCTGGGAAGGGCTACTTCAGTTTTCTATGTTCATCCAAAAGGCCTATGATTGCTTTCAATGTTGACACATCAATAATTTTGCGGCCACCAGCAAGGAAAACACGCAACTCATCAACAGTTCTTGGCATACAGTTGACGACTTGGACAGCTTCGTTTTCGTCTAGCCCAAATTCATTTACAAGTTTCACCACGATTTTGTCAGCTGCATCAGCGTCGACTTTGGCAAATTTGGCTACATAGTCTAATGTGCGGCGCTGCAACTGATCAAGATTTTCTTCGCCTATAGAATCAAGTGTCTTTTTTACATTTGGAAGCGTAAGTTTCCTTTCTGTTGCAGTTTCTTTTGACATTCTAATCACTTCTGACTGGTTCCAAATGTTCAGGCCTGACAACGATTTCCTTGACTGCATCTCCTTGAGGCACACTTACGACGTAGCTTCGTCCACGTTTTTGGATTATTGTGCCGGTCTTGCCGTGAAAGCGTCTATGTGGCATTCCTTTTTGGATGCTTGAGTCTATCCTCACAATTACATGGTTTCCAGGCTGGTATTCCTGTAGCAGTTTGCTCAGACTGAGTTTTCCATGCGTTCTCGGTCCCTTTTTTAGCAAGTGCCGTGTGCCTGATCGATAACCTTTTGATCCTTTCATTTTTCCACCTCTTTAGTCTTCCATAATAACTCTCAAAACATCAAGCTTCATAGGCTTCGCTTTGTTTTTGAGAATCTCTGAGATGCTGGGTGTCGTTCTTCCGCCATCTCCCGTAACCAACTCCTTAACATAAAGTCCTCCTTGGCAACGTATTTTCATCTCAGCTTCTCTAGGTGACAATTTCTTTACATTCACGTCGTATATGTACTTTTCTCGCGTCAAGTCCGCACGTCTGTGAACCACACGAACGGGCGTTTTCTGAGCGATCAACGTATTCTTTAGCTTCTTCTCAAGTAACCGCATGTCCTTATCTTTAATCGTGTTTTCAAACTCTATCAGCACACGATATTCTTTCTGGGTAGCTTCTCCTTTTTTCAGTCGTCTTACGACGTCTTTGTCTGCAAAATGCAAGCTTGAAATTTGGACCTTTCCCTTACCAAAATTGTTGGTAGCCCTTTCAAGTTTTTCAAGATCTACAAACCTTTTTTGGGGTTTGGTGATTTCAAGTACAAAGGGTCTGCCCGTGCCGAGCATTCGAGCATCAATGTCCTCTCTTCCAGAGGCGTGAAACGATGATTTCATACCGTATGTGACTTCTAGGAAGGGCTTTGCGATGATTTCCTCCACCGATTCCGGATACATTTTTCCAGTCCAGTTACATTTCTCACAGCCTCTTCCGCGGCAATTGGAACAGAACCACTTTGACTGTGGAATGCCCCTGACCAGCTTCTTGTATCTTCCAGCAATAAACAGTGGATTGATTTGAAGGCTTACTATGTCAGCGTATGGGTTTACGAGCACAACTATTTCAGGTCTTAGAAAGTCAACAGGCTTTCCAATCAATTCGGCGACCTTTTTCCCTATCAATCGTCCAAATTCATTGCGCATGTTTTCGCCGTAGGCTACTCCGAACTCTGATTTGAACTCGTCTTCACGCTCCTCAACTTTCTTGGGCAGTTCCGTCCCGACTAAGAAATTGTGATACTCATATGGAGCGAGACTGTTGACGGCTTTCTGGGCGAAGCTCTCAGTGGCTTCAAGTTTACCTTCGCAAAGGAAGCATATCCTCTGAGTGAAATCTACTCGAACACGTTTCTTGGCTTTTCTCAGTAATTCTCGTGCTATTTCCGAGAACCCGTTGGTCGCCAAGACTTTGAGAGTTCTAACTGCTTCGGTATCTTTTGAGAGTGCGGCGTGAGCTCTTAGCGTCAGAACCATTTTTATGGCATTTCCTCTAGTGTCATTCTCAATTCCGTGACCAAGCAGGGCAAATTGCCTTCCTAGACAATGGTCACACAGTGAGTGCCGTTCAAGCATCGTCAATGCTTCTTGCAGAATATCCAAGCATGTTTCCCCTTGATTTGAACTTGACTCATCCTAGGTCGACAGGCATGCCTTTTCCGAAGAAAGGCAGTTTCTTCTTTCTTCGAAAGGTTTTGAGCATCCGACGCATCATCACATACTGTTTTAGAAGCTCTTTCACTTCTTTTTCACTGGTTCCTGAACCTCTTGCTACTCTCTTCATCCTTGAAGAATTGAATATCTTGGGATTATCCTTCTCTTGCTGAGTCATTGACTGGATCATCACGCGCCATTTTTCAAGCCGATCTTCAGCCGTGTTAAGCATCTCTTCAGGTATGTTGTAAGACATGCCTGGAAGCATCTTCAAGAGTTTGCGAAACGTGCCCATTCCTTTTACGGCTTCGAACTGTTCGTACATGTCGGTCAAAGTGAATTTTCCGCTTAGTATCGCCTTGGCTTTCTTCTCTGGAACTTTGACTTCGGCTTCTCGCACCTTGTCAAGAAGAGTCTCGAGATCACCCATGCCTAGAAGTCTTCCCACAAACCTTGACGGGACAAATGGTTCAATGTCTTCCACTTTTTCGCCTGTCCCGATGAACTTTATGGGAGCCCCTGTGGCCGCAACCGCTGATAATGCTCCGCCGCCGCGTGCTGAACCATCCAGTTTTGTCACAAGGATTGAACCTATTGGTGTGGCTTCGTTGAAGGCTTTTGCTTGAACTAGGGCTTGTTGCCCGATTGTGCCGTCTATCACGAGTATGACCTCATCAGGTTTTATGTTTTTTTCGAGTGCCTTCATTTCTTTGATCAGTTCTTGCTCCTCTTTGTGACGGCCCGAAGTATCAATGATAACAATATCTTTGTCAGTAAACTGTTTCAATCCTTCATTAACTACTTTGAGAGAATCTTTGGCTTTCGGATCACCATAAAGTGGCACGTTTATTCTATTAGCTAACTGTTGAAGTTGTGCGTAGGCTCCCGGTCGAAACGTGTCAGCACAGATCAATGCAGGTTTCATCCCTCTTTTTTGAAAGTATCGGGCAAGTTTTGCACCGTTCGTTGTTTTCCCTGAGCCTTGGATACCTACTAGCATAATTGTCTTCCTTTTGCCTGGTTCTATCTTGACAGGAACAGGTTTTTCGCCCAGAAAGCGAGTTAGTTCCTCGTAGACCACTTTTATTATGTGTTCACGTCTGGAAACCCCTGGGGGAACCTTTTCGTTCAGTGCCCTTTCCTCTATCCTTTTTGAGATTTCGAGAACAAGCTTAACGTTCACGTCTGCTTGGAGCAGAGCTCTCTGTATGTCTTGAACGAGTTCCTTGACTGTGGCCTCATCTACAACCGAGGCTTTGAAGACTTTTTTTATTGCTTCGTAAAGAGATGAACCCAAGCGTTCTAAGGCCATAATTTTCTCTTGTTCTAGAGTTCGTACGGCTTTAAATAAGTATTCGCTGTTTTCCTGTTGCCATGCATAAAGTTTTTACACGATACAAGACTGTAAGTATTTGAGGGCTAGATTTGAGCGAGACTAGAATCGTGGAGAAGAAACAAATCCCATCTGGTGCACTGATGCTTTTCGGTTTCCCGGACGCTGGTTTGGTTGGGGTAATCGCTGCATCTCATTTGATTGACGAGTTAGGCTTGGAAGAAGTGGCTTATTTGGATTCACGGTTGCTGCCACCAATTGTCGTTTTACATGAGGGAGTACCGCACTCTCCAATAAGGATCTTTGGAAACGACAAAATTCTTCTAGCTGCTTCAGAAACCCCGATTTCTGCTGACATAATCTACCAGGTTATGGACGGCTTGATTGAATGGGGACAGAGTAAGAAAGCTAGGATGATGATCTCGTTGAGCGGTATTCCCATCGAGGACAGGCAGGACGCAAAAGAGTTGAAAGTATTCGCAGCTGGGTCAAGTCCTGAGATGCTTAAGATGGTTCAAGACAAGGGTGTCGAAGGTCTTATGGAGGGTTACATGGTTGGTCCGCAAGCGATTATGCTGATGCGCTGTTCGCAAATAGGTTTACCAGCAGTAACTTTGCTCGCACAATGTTTTCTTAATTATCCGGATCCAGAAGCCGCGGCAGAGATATTGAAAAGTTTAGCGAAGGTTACTGGGATAAAGGTTGATGTCGCGAAACTCTTGGAGAAAGGCGAAGAGATCAGACTGAAAGCCAGAGATGTGATGAAACGTACGCGGGAAGAAATGGTCAAAATGAAAAAAGGACAGGAATATGATATCCCTGTTTACGTTTCCTAAGGAGGAGAATCGTCTTGTCGATTGAAAGAAAGCATGCAATCTCTGAGATTGTGGACAGATATTTTGAGGAGTTGGAGCACGAGTTCGAACATTGGGGAAGGAGGCAGGTGGATAGACCGAGCTGGAACCAGAGGAATCGCACAATTGAGCCGCTTCACGACATGAAAATAACACCCACTGAAGTCGTAGTGACAGTTGATTTGCCTTTGACTTTTGAAAACAAAGTTCAGGTTAAACCCTTGGATGAAAACACACTCGAGATATCGGCTGAGATGAAGAGGAAAGTTCGGTTTTCAGAACTGGGCATAACTCATTGTGAAGGCGAATTTCAGAAGCTACATTGCCATTCACGAGTGCCCGTGCCCGTGCGAATGAGCAAAATGAAAATAAAATTCAAGAAGGGAATATTGGAAGTTCACCTACCGCGTAAACGAAGATTGAGCACAAAATAGCAGACAATCGATGTAAAATAAACTCAAGTCACATTGCCTTAGCATTGAACAAGCGCTGTTACCATAGTTACCATGCTGAAGCCTCAGCCCCATAACATATTCTTCACTAGTCAGACGGCTCTTCTTGCATCATTGGCTTCAAAACACCATAAGGGCGGACACTGAAATAAACCTTTGATAATGACCGTGGCCAATGGTATGGCCTCTAATAGTAACGAGAAATGCTTAATGAAAACAGTTTAACTGCTTCTCAGTCTACTTGGCTCTAACGATCTTCATCTTGCCCATTATATTCCAATACTCGATCTCAACGCCGGCCACGAGTTTCGCTTTAAGCTCTGCATCTTCGGGATAAGGAGCATCCGAGTACTCGTAGGTTTCGAGGTCCATTATCTGAATCCCATTGGGAGTAACTGCGAAAACTTGGCCGGTTCTTTTGTCAATTATGGGCACTTCGGCGTTAGATGACACAGGCCTCACGAACTGTCGCTTCACGCCGTCAAAAACACCTACACCCACGATCCTTGCTTTGGCCGACCCATGTTTGCCTGGTTTCGACTTTGTAATGTCAACTATATGGCATGGTTCACCTTCAATCATCATGTATCCGCCAACACGTAGTTCCCCAACATCAACAGGTTTGCTCATTCACTCACCAGCTTTTTGCAAGTGCCTATCTATAGCCCAATTCAAACAACAGCCATATATAGATTAAGGTGCCGCTAATACCGTGAACGGTGAAGATTTTGTTCAAGACCGTGGGCATCGCCGCTCGTTATGATAGGAAAAGAGCCATAAAACTTGCAGAGGAACTTGCGCAACATCTGCAAGGCAAAGGTTTGGAGGTGTACGTGGAGAATACGTTAGCCAAAATGGTGCAAACGGGCGAAATGATCCCTCTGGAACGAATGAAAACTGACTTGATAATAACGATTGGTGGAGACGGAACAATCCTGAGAACGTGTGTTTCAATCCCAAAGCCGGAGCCGCCGATACTTGCCATAAACATGGGGATAAGAGGTTTCCTCACCGAAGTCGAACCAAAACTGGCCTTCACCGCAGTAGACAAATGGCTCAACGGCGATTACGGAATTGAGAAATGTATGAAGCTAGCCACAAGGGCAGATGGATCAAAGTTTCCTGACGCCTTGAACGAAGTTCTGATTACACATGATGAACCAGCCAAGTTGCTCTATACACGAATTCTAAAAGACAACAAACCAATTCTAACTTGCCAAGCAGACTCGCTACTCATATCCACACAAACAGGATCCACGGGCTACTCGCTATCAGCAGGGGGACCCGTCTTAGACCCTAGCGTAGACGCTTTCGTTCTAACCCCGATATGCCCATTAACTGATTTTCGATCGGTGATCTTTCCGGGAAACTCAAGCCTCACAGTCGAAGTCCTCAGACCAAACAAAATGCTGGTCTTGATCGATGGACAATTCAATAGGCTCATAAGCTCAAAACTTCCAACAGTAACGGTCACACGTTCAAAGAACGAGACCAGATTCATAAGGTTCACAGATAACTTCTATGATCGCTTGAGGAGCAGGCTTCTTTTCAAGGGCATGAGGTGAGAAGACCCCGTGGACAACACCTTGAAAAAAGCAGTGGTCTTGGACACATCTGCTTTGATAGCTGGTTTTGATCCCCTCTCAATAGAGGGGGAACATTACACTGTTCCAAAGGTCAAAGACGAAATAGCAGAGAATTCCATGTCAGATGTCAGATTCAAAATAGCGGTTGAAAATGGAAAGCTTAGGGTTAGGATACCAAACGAAATATCACTGAGCAGGATTAAAGCTTCAGCAACAGTCGTCGGAGACACGTTTTTCCTGTCAGAGACGGACCTTCAAGTTTTGGCATTGGCTCTCGAACTCAAGACTGAGGGATACACTCCATTGATAGTTACCGACGACTATTCAATACAGAACGTCGCAAACCAAGTAGGCATAGAATTCGTTTCGCTCGCAACGTACGGAATCCGTCGCCGCCTACACTGGATAAGATATTGCCCAGCATGTCACCGAAAATACCCGGCAGACAGCAAACAAAAAACATGCGAAGTGTGTGGCACACCACTGAAAAGAAAACCAGTAAAAGGAAAAAGCATGAGCATCATTCAAAAAGAACCATATCAAGAAACGGTCAGCAATCAAAAATGAGGAAAAACAAATGAGCTTCAAAGAAAAGAAAACCACGTACTTTGAGGAAACCGGAAAAGAGAACACCGATAATCTACTGACGTTGACTAAGAACTACGCAGAAAAGGAAAACATAGAAAACATAGTGGTTGCTTCAACAACCGGCGAAACAGGAGCCAAAGCATCTAAACTGTTCAAAGGCCACAACGTTATTGTAGTAACCCACTCATACGGTTTCAAAGACCCTGGAAAGACAGAACTGCAAGAGGATCATAAGCAGGAGATCACGGCAAACGGGGCAAAGATTTTCACAGGCACTCACGTCCTCAGCAGCGCTGAACGCGCAATACGCAAAGACTTCGGCACGATACAACCCCTAGAATTGATTGCAAACGTTCTCAGATTAATGGGGGAGGGAACAAAAGTTTGCGTAGAGATAACGCTGATGGCGGCGGACGCAGGATTGATACCAACTGACAAAGATGTCATCGCCATAGGCGGAACAGGCAGAGGCGCTGACACTGCCCTCAGAATACAACCGACTCATGCTGCAACGTTTTTCAACCTGAAGATAAAGGAGATCATAGCAAAACCGAGCAAATTCTAAAGGCTACTTTACACTGCTCGACTTCTTATAGAAGGCTGTACAAGACACACTAGACTTCTTCGTTTTCCCGCTTGCTGAAATAAATTATGTCCCGATGCTCAACGTAATCACATGTTCTAAAGAGATCCTTAGATGCTGTGTTGTCATCGTCTACCAATGCACAGAACAACTTGACGCCATGTTTTCGAAGTATTTCTTCGGATTCTTTGATCAAAGCTTTGGCAATGCCATGTCTTCTGTGATTCGGATCAACAGCTAAGCGGTTTATCCAACCTTTTCGCACGTCTGAACTCAGGACCGCTATGCCGACGAGGCGATCGTCTTCGAATGCACCAAGAAAAAAGTCAGGGTGCACAACCATCTGGTTAGCTATAGCTTCCAAGCTGTCACGCGCTTTTGGTTTAAATGCCAGATTCGCTCTGGTCCAAAGTCGTGTAATTTTATCGTAATCGTTTATTGTGAGTCGTCGTATTTTCATGCAAATACGCAAGCTAGGCCTTTTCAACCTCTCTTATCGAGTCCTCAATTATGTCCAAAGCAGCGTCCACAAGCTCTCTGGTAATGACAAGTGGCGGTGCAATTCTGATGGTTGAAGCCCCACAAGTGATCACGTTAACCCCTCGTTTCCATGATCGCGTCATGATCTCGCTGGCCTTTTGCGCTGCTGGTTTCTTGCTTTCCTTATCTTCAACGATCTCAACACCAATCATCAGCCCTTTGCCTCTTACGTCGCCCACAATTTCGCTTTTGCCCTTCAGCTCTTCCAGCCTTTTCATTATGTAAGCGCCTTGCTTGGTCGCATTATCTAGGAGCTTCTCTTCCTGTATGATGTCTATAACTGCGCTTGCAGCGACGCATGACAATGGGTTGCCACCAAAAGTGCTTGCATGTGAGCCTGGAACCCAGTCCATCACCTTTGATTTCGCGATTGTCGCACCAAGAGGTAATCCGGATGCCAATCCCTTCGCGCTACACACAATGTCTGGTTCAACGTTCCAATGTTCGATTGCCCACCATTTTCCGGTTCGGCCGATGCCTGATTGTACCTCATCGACTATGAACAGCAAACCATACTTGTCTGCAAGTTTCTTCAAGCGCTGACCATATTCTGGCGGCGGAACCACATAACCACCTTCACCTTGTATTGCTTCAAACAGTATTGCAGCCGTGTCTTCCGGAGGCACGTATTTCTGCAAAACATATTCGTCGATAAAGTCCACGCACCAGTAATGGCACTCAGGATAGGTCAGCTTGAATGGACAACGATAGCAATATGGATAAGGCACGTGTGTAACGCCTGGCATTAATGGGAAAAAGTACCGTTTCTGTGTTGGTTTGCTGGCAGTAAACGATAAGGCGCCGACCGTGCGACCGTGAAAAGCGCTGATAAAACCGATGAAAAGCTGCTTGCGACTGTGCCATTTTGCAAGCTTGACCGCGGCTTCAATAGCCTCAGCTCCACTGTTGCCAAAATAGACTTTCTTGTCAGGTGTTCCAGGCGTGATTTTCGCGAGCTTTTCTGCCAACTCGATGACTTCCTTGTAGTAGAAGTCTGTGTTGGAGTAGTGCAAAAAGCGATCACATTGATTCTTTATTGCCGACACAACTTTAGGATGACTATGCCCAACGTTCATGCACACTAGGCCGGAGTTAAAATCGATGAACTCATTTCCATCAACGTCTTTGACTATACAGCCTTTTGCAGATTCTACTACGAGTGGATAGAAACGTCCATATGAAGGGGAAATCAGGCTTTCATCTTTTTTGACGAATTCTCTTGCTTTTGGTCCTGGTGGAGTGACGACGATTTTAGGGTAAGCACTCATCAATATCACCATGAGATTGTAAAGGTTAGAAAAAACGGTTTTATATAATTACCTATGGCTGTCCGCTGAAAGAGAAGGCGAAATACCGAGTTTGGCTATGCAAAACAGTGTTACAGTTTTCTATTTCAAATGCGCAAAGAAGGTATTTACGGTCTAGTCACTGTGATCTCGATAGTTGAGACGTTTGCCTTTCGATTTCCTTCTCTGGTCACCTGCTCCGTGCTAATGGCTATACTTTGAAGTCTCGAGTCTTTCAAGAATGCTCGTCTGAGCAGTTCAACAGTATCAACAGCTTTGCATATTGCTCTTCCTCTGGCTTTGATGACTATTGGGTTTGAGCCTGCATTGAATGACATAAGACAGGCAATCACATAGTTCTTCACTGGTTTTTGACCGACATACACGATTTTTTCTGTAGCTTCTGCTCTTGGTTCTACTCTTGGTGCGGCTTTTGGCACGTCCTTCTGTGCCTTCGGCTTTGAGGGTTTTTCCTTTCTTTTCGTCTCCTTCTTCTGTTTTGATTCTGTCAGATCATATCTCCATCCTTTTGTCTGTTAGCGGTTAGCCAATACGAAGTGGTTAATATCATAGATTTTGGGTTCTTATATCTTTCCGTAAGAGGTGAGAGCAGATAGTGGTTCGGGTGGCTCCTGAATGTGTAGTGAACAAAGACAATAGTTAGGCAAGCTGCTTGGCTAGTTGTTTGCTGGCAAACTTCATGCCTTCTTCAAGTGCACGCACGTTCACTTCAAAGAGATCAAGCTTCTTGCCGAAGAGTTCCTTCAGACCCGAAATAACGCTTTCTTTGCTGACGATTCGCGTAAGAGCAATGTATGTCCCAAGCATGACCATGTTGGCTGCTTTCTCGGTGCCTGCGGATGTGGCAATCTCAGTTGCTGGGACAGCCATCATCTTGAGGTCATGCCTAGTTATTGGGCGATTGACCATTGAACTACTGAATAGCAGTAATCCGCCGGTTTGTAGACGTGGCTCAAAGGCCTCAAATGAAGGATTGTTCATAATGATTGCTGCGTGAGGATGAGTTGTGACAGGTGAGCCTATCTCCTCGTTTGAGATTATGACTGTGCAGTTAGCAGTGCCACCGCGCATTTCGGGTCCATACGATGGAATCCATGTTACATGTCTGCCTTCTTTCATGGCACTGTACGCTAACAGTTTTCCAATAAACATCAAACCTTGGCCGCCGAAACCCGCCATCACAATACCTTTATACAGTTTCTCGCTTTTCGTTTCGGCCATGTTTATGTCTCCTTCGGACCCTTAAACTCACCCAACGGAAAGTAGGAAGCCATTTTTTCGTCAACCCATTTTGTTGATTCAACAGGCGTCATGTGCCAATTTGTGGGGCACTGGGATAAGACTTCTACCAAAGAGAAGCCCAGATTCTTGATTTGCGTTTCAAAGGCCTTCTTGATTGCTTTCTTAGCCTGAATTATGTTCTTGGAGTTACTTACACTTACTCTGGAAATATAGGATGCACCTTCAAGAGTTGCGAGCATTTCACAAACCCTTATGGGGTAACCTGCCTTCTCTGGCATTCTGCCATTCGTAGTGGTTGTGGTTTTTTGACCAATAAGTGTGGTAGGCGCCATTTGTCCTCCAGTCATTCCGTAGATCGCGTTGTTTACGAATATAGTAGTGATTCGTTCTCCACGAGCCGCTGCGTGAACTATTTCCGCCGTGCCTATTGCTGCAAGATCCCCATCACCCTGATAGGTGAATACTACCAGTTCAGGATGAACTCGCTTGCACCCTGTTGCTATAGCTGGGGCGCGTCCATGCGCGGCTTCGTATGCATCAAGATCAAAGTAATTGTAGAGCAAGACAGCGCAACCCACTGGAGCAACAGCCACAGTCTTCTCTCTAATGCCAAGTTCATCTATCACTTCAGCCACTAGCCTGTGGATGATTCCATGACCGCAACCTGGGCAATAGTGTGTGCTCGCCGAAGTCAGCGTTCTAGGTCTTCCAAAAACCATTTCCATGTCTACAATACCCCCTTAGCAATCTTTTCAACTTCTGCGATGATTTCATCATAGCTCGGAACCATCCCACCCACTCGACCGTAGAAGCGCACCCTGCTCTTGTTGCAAACGCCTAGTTTCACGTCCTCAATCATTTGTCCCATGCTCATTTCGACCACCAAGAAATCTGTCACTCTCTCAGCCATTTGAGCAAAAGCTGGGTAGGGGAACGGATAAAGCGATATGGGCCTTAGTAAACCCACCTTCAAGCCTCTCCCTCGAAGAACCTTTATGGCTGTCTTTGCGATCCTTGCTACTGTTCCATAGGCAGCAATTACTATATGGGCATCGTCCGTCATGTAGGATTCGAATCGCACCTCATTCTTGACTACTTCACGTAGTTTGCGACCAATCTCCAAGTTGCGCTTTTCCAAGATCACTGGGTCAAGATACAGGGTTTTTATCAATTTGCGCTTGTCACCAATAGCTCCTGTGATAGCCCAATCTTTCTTCGAACCTCTAAATGGTTTCTCAGGCGGCCTGAACTCCACAGGCTCCATCATTTGACCTATGTTGCCATCACCCAAAATCATGACCGGGTTCAGATACTTATCAGCGAGATCAAAGGCCAGCATGGTAAGGTTAGCGGCTTCTTGACCAGTAGATGGAGCCAGTACGAGCAGGTGGTAGTCGCCGTGGCCCCCTCCCTTGGTTGCCTGGAAGTAATCCGACTGCGAAGGGTGAATTCCGCCAAGCCCTGGCCCTCCTCGCATCATGTTCACCAAAACGCATGGAAGTTCAGCTGCAGCAATGTACGAGATCCCTTCCTGCATGAGACTGATTCCAGGGCTTGATGATGATGTCATTGCTCTTACGCCTGCGCCAGCAGCTCCAAACACCATGTATATAGCGGCCACTTCACTTTCTGCTTGAAGGTAGGTTCCGCCTACTTCTGGGAGACGCCATGAAAGATATTCACCTATTTCATTTTGGGGTGTTATCGGGTAGCCAAAATAGTATCGGCAACCTGCTTGAATAGCAGCCTCTGCTATTGCTTCATTTCCGGCCATAAACTTCCTTTCAGTCATCTTTTCTCAGACCTTTTTCTTTTCACGGTAAACTGTAATGGCTACGTCTGGGCAGACCAAAGCACACAGAGTGCAACCTGAGCACTTGTTCAGAGAGCCAACAAATTCGGCTGGATGATAACCTTTCTTGCTGACACGACTAGAAATACGAATAAGTTTTTGCGGACATGCATTGACGCAAAGGCCACACCCCTTACAGAATTCTTCATCTACTTCAATTTTCCCCATACCCATCTCAACCTTTTCTTTCTTTAATATGCTGAATGTTACCTTGCGCAATCAGGGCGTAAGCTTTAGGCGGTAGGTTGCTCGAATGAGACTTCTGAAAAGTCTACCATATTAATATTGGGTTAAACAAGGAGCAAAAACAACATCAAGACAAGTCCTATGGAGCCGAAAAGAGGAATCACAACTCTTCTTGCTCTTTGGAGAGATCGTTCTATGAGAAGAGACAATGCGAACAGACGTTTCTCACCTATGACTTTAACCTTGGGTATAATGACGTCACTGCAAGCTGCCTTAGCTGGTTCCAATGAGGATAAAGCCTTGAGAGCAGCTTCTTTGATGTAGTCTATCAGCTTCTCATTGTCCATGACTTCACCTATAGGGTGATAGCCCCGCTTACCCAATATCACAGCACTCACAGAATGCGTATCTGTGGTGAATATTTCACCCTCATCAATATTCAAAATATGAAGGGTCGAAAGTATCTTCTCACGCAGTCCCGAAACCATGTTGTTCCCATCAATCACTACATAGGCAGTTTTCTGCTCACCCACTTTGACCGTAGTTACCGTAATGCCACCAACGCCCATGCCATCCTCAAGACTGAATTCCTGGGGTATGATCGTGGATGCCCCCACTTGAAAAGGGAGTTTCTTTAGTGATGTTGCCCTCTTCAAACAGGCAGCTGCAGCGGCTTTAAGTGTTTCTAACGCAACAGGCATTTGTAGGGCATTATTGATACTATTGTGCGCGTTTACCGCAACACAACAAGCTAGACCATGCTTCTCCGATTCTTGCCGTACAAACAGACCCAACTCTTGTGGAAGGTCTTCAGTCGTGTTTGGGGCAAGCGTGAAGGATAGAAAAGCAGTTTTACCAAAGATTTGGCAGCATACAGTAACCAAGTCATGACTGACTTTTACAGAGGGAGTAGCAGTCGACTCTCTGGTTTCGAAACCCATAGATTTGAGAACATGATTGATCACTTTTTGATTCTGAAATTGGGAGGCTAGGTCAAGTTCATGACCTTGCATGCCCAGCATCACGCATGTAACGTAACCAAGCCTTTCTTCCAACGCGATTTTAAGTAGTGAAGGCAAAAGGCTGCTTCCGACGTTCTTGAACGGGCCAGGATGAACAGAAGGAACTACTATTACCACCTTGGGTTTGTTAGCGTCAAATTTCAGTAAGGAAACATTAACGTCTTGCTCTTCGCCTAATCTTTCGAGGAATTCTTCGAAAGGAGCGTTTAGGCCGACCACCCAGTTCAGAAGAAAGGCCTTGAATAGAGATAGGGCTGGGATTTTGAGGGTTTGTTCACCCACGCGATTCAGTAGAAAGAGGAAAGACCGAGCTGAGAAGAAGCTGATTATTGGTGAGAGAGCAAGGAAGAAGCACATGCTGAGCGAGATGGTATATCCCATCTGTGTCCAAAGCAACAAAAAGGGCAGTAAACATGAAAAAGGCTGCAGAAGTGACATCATCACAGTACGATCCAAACTAGTAGATGAAGATGATTGAAAAACTATTAGGCGCAGTATTAGCACGCCTGAAAACCCCAAGAGAACAAGCCTAATCCACCACGATAAACCGAACAAGCTGCCTATAGCGGATCCAAAGAGGATAAACAAAAACCACAGCCCTAATGAGAAGAGGGACACAGTAGAAGTTCTCCTCAGATCGTAAATCGGATCATTGCGTAAGACCAATATGTTTGACAAATAATCAAAAAAGAACCCAATCACAAATAGAAGCCAACCTAGTGAAAAACCGAGAAGCACCCCCTCGATAGTACGAAAGAGAATCAGAGCAGAGCACACCCAACAACCCACGCAGATCAATGCTTGAAGTAAGATAACCTTCTCATATGAAGGAAGCCTAAATAGAGATGCATAGTGCTTGACCACGCTATTCATAGACTGACTTAATGATTCTGCAGTTGCCACTTTCATCCCCTCAAATGAAGTCTCAAGACAAAACTAAGCATATTAAAGTGTTGTAAAACCAATACAGAATTCGCAAACACCGATTTCATAGAATAGTGCAATTAATCATCATTGAGGTAAGCAATAGGAAATGGCGTGAAAGCTCGGGTTTTCACGACTACACAAAAACAAACACTTTAAGAAGGACAAGTGTCTTATCTGTAAAACGTAAACAACTAGGGTTTTGCAAGTCTCATGCCAGAGACAAATATTCCTTTGACGATATTTCACATGCTGGAGAAGAATGTAGGAAAGGAAATACGAGCTATCGTGGATCCTGCCTATGGTTTTGAAGGCACTTTGGTAGCCGTCACCCGTGAACCCGCAGGCATATGGCTTTCAAACGCCGAAGCAGTTATTCTGCGCGCAACCATCGCTCAACCCATACCGCAGGTTGCCAGCAGAGAGGAAAGAAGTGAAATATTCATTCACCTGAACTCTGTCCAACGAATAGAAGTTCTACATCTGCCTTCACGGCGATGACCATCAAGGCACTAGAAGAATACTTGAGCCAAGACGCATATGACTATTAACGCTATCGATGCAACTACAAGGATTTCCGGTCGAACTTTGATGCCTTCGGTTTCTTCTTCAAAGAACCTTAGTAGCCCTGCACTTGCGGCTGGCATCGGACCAGATCGTTCTTTCTTCTTCTTGCTCACCAATATTCCCCTTGTATCAAAGTTATCCTACGATTTTCTTCATTATTAAGGTTATGTTACTCCGAAGAGTTTTAATTTTTGAGTGTGTGATAGCTTTATGTGAAGGTGCCCGTTATGCCCACCAATCGAGAGGAATATGACCAAGCCTTCGAAGTTCTTCAACAACATCACAGGTGGTTTCAGGAGAACATTCCACTCATAGCAAGTGAAAACATTCCAAGCCCAGCTGTTCGTGAAGCCATCATTTCAGACTTCGGAAACCGCTATGCTGAAGGATGGCCGGGAGAACGCGTTTACGCAGGTTGTCGCTTCATAGACAAAATAGAATTCAAATGCATCGAACTAATGAAAAAACTCTACAATGCCGAATTTGTCGATGTCAGACCGATATCAGGCGTCGTAGCAAACCTCGCTGTTTACACAGCTTTCACAGAGCCAAGCGACATATTGCTAGCATTGTCCATTCCATGTGGGGGGCATATTACATCGGGCAAGAAAGAGTTAGGTGGCACTGCTGGCGCAGTTAAGGGTTTGATCGTTGAATATCTTCCTTTGGATTACAAAGAGCTTAACATAGATGTTGACAAAGCGAAGAGCAAAATTCAAGAACTCGTTTCAAAGGGCAAGCCACCAAGATTTGTTATGTTTGGCGCAAGCGTCTTCCCATTCCCACATCCTGTCAAGGAGCTTGCTGAAGCTGTTCATTCAGCGGGCGCAACAGTAGGCTACGACGCTGCACATGTAGCGGGCTTGATTGCTGGGGGACAGTTCCAAGATCCGCTACGGGAAGGAGCAGATGTTGTCAGTCTGAGCACGCACAAAACATTCTTTGGGCCACAGCATGGAGGCATATTATCTTGGGAAAGGAACGCTGAAAAGATTAAGAAGGCAACCTTTCCAGGAATGGTAAGCAATCATCATTTGCACGCTGTTGCAGGCCTAACGATTGCATGCGCGGAAATGCTCGAGTTTGGCAAGGAATACGCAAGCCAAGTAGTCAAGAACGCCAAGGCATTGGCTCAAGCACTCTATGAAAGAGGGTTTAATGTTCTGGCAGAACACAAAGGTTTCACGAACTCGCACGTAATCTTGATCGATATTACAAAGCATGGCGATGGCGGAACAATTGAAGAAACCCTTGAGAACGCGAATGTAATAATAAACAGAAACTTGTTACCATGGGACATCAAGGAGGGAAGACATTTCATGCATCCAGGTGGCATAAGGTTGGGTGTCTCAGAAATCACCAGACTTGGAATGAAAGAACGGGATATGAGTGAAATCGCAGAATTCATCAAACGTGTAGTTATAGACAAGGAGCCACCAGAAAAAGTGAGGCTTGATGTTGCAGAGTTCAGGAAAGACTACCAGAAAGTACACTATTGTTTCGAGAATGCGACAGAAGCTTACAAGTATGTAAGAATCCGTTGATACCACAGAAGTGCGAAAGCTTCTGATAGAGCACTCTTAGTAGGGCTAGATTATGCATACCCAGAAAGTATCTATCTTTCCGCAAATGCAAGGATGTTTAGGAGGACCCAAATTTGCACGTTCGGGATTTTCAGGAAATGATGCGTCGCCTGTATTACCACAAGGATTCTAGACGAAGCGTGAAAAATACCTACGAGTGGCTTCTGGATGAGGTTGGAGAACTGGGGGATGCTCTTCAACACGGAAACAGGGAAGAACTTGAGAAAGAGTTTGCAGATGTTTTTGCTTGGTTAGCATCACTTGCGAATGTTGTCGCGGTGGATCTTGAAAGAGCCGCCTTAAGTAAATATAATAACAAGTGCCCAAAATGTGGTTGTTTGCCCTGTGAATGCCTTCCTTAGTGCGAATTAACCAAGCGTTTCTGTCCGACGCCTGTTAATCCCCAAACACGTGGCCTGTTACCCATTTTCTGTTCAACAATGCCTGCTGTTTTCAGAAGTCTCAAATGATGAATAACAACTCTGTAGTGCAGTTGCGCTTTGTCTCCAATCGTTTTGGGGTCACCAGCACCGTTTTCCAAAACGTTCAATATTGACGTCCTAGTCCGAAGTCCACGCTGGACGTTCCTGATAATTGATAAATATGCGTTTGGGTGACAGTTTTCCTTGGCCATACCCATCAAGCATAACTATGCAGCTCACTATAGAAAAAGATTTTTCACGCGAAATCTGTCAAACTTGCTTGCTTTGTCTTTTTGCTGGCGAACATTGATTTTATCTCTTCTTCCACCAACAGTAGTCTCTGCGAATAATACGTTGGCAGCTTGTACTTCTCAACCAAGCGTTGTGCTATTGCCAAATACTTCTCTATGCCGCCTTTATAGACGGTCAAGGTTAATTTTCCGCCGCATACAGAGCATTTGCCACTAAGAGGCAATCTTCGGTAACGTTTATTGCAGGATTTGCACCTGAAGGCTTGGGTTGAGAAAGCCCTGAGGTTTCCAGCGATGTCTCGAATGAGGTGCCTCGTTAATACTTTCAAAGCAACTTTCCTAGCGTCCACAGCTTCAATCTTCTCAGCCAATTCGAGTTGGCCATCGAGCTTTTCAGCCATGGTCTTCAATCGTTTGTACATGCTTTCCTGGTTCCCCATGTTAACATTGGACACAGGTGTCGTAAAACCGAATCCTTCGAACTGTGCTTCAGTGCCAAGTCTTGATTTTACAAGGTCTATGAAGGCACCAGCTTGTTTGGCGTCGGTTTTCTCCCACGTTTTCAAGTAGAACTCTTGTGGGTAAGCTTTGGCAACGTCAAAATCATGGGCTTGCCTCTGCACATCTTTCGTGTTGACGATAGGGATCAGAAGAAGAGGCGCATCCATGATTCCACCTATCTGTGCAGGCAGATATTCACGCGAGAAATTGATTAAGGTGTCAAGTGCAAGCATTAATGCATCTTCGTCGCCGTCGCAGTCTCTACGTTTGGCTGAGTGCCAAATGGGATGTGCGTAGCAGAGGCTGAGGCTTGTAAAGCCAACTATTCGGCCTAAAACCCCTGCACACGTGTGTGGGGCTAGACCAACGACTAGATGGCCAACAAGATCTTCTACTTTTTTGACATTATAAAATGGAGGGAGGCCATAGATTTTTGTTAGTAGCTCATCTATGAAACTTGCAATTCGCAAGAAATATAGTGCGCTTTTTGTTGGAACCACAACATCCTGTAGTTTGAGTTCACATGTTTGGTCTGGGTCTGTTAGATCTGACCCATCTATGGTAGAAAGATATCCCAGTTCTCTGAGTTTTTCAATTGGGACTCCTATCTCAATGGGTTTGAAATGAGTCAGAGGCGCATTTGTAGCGTCAAAACGAATTGTGCCGTCCTTGTAAACTGAAAGGTCGTACTTGGCGCGCAATATCCCTTTCTCAATGGTTTCTGGAGTCTTGGTGCCATTCGTCAAGCCTTTTACGCCCTTTAGAATCTTCGGGCAGGAAGTGCCTAGGCTATTGCTTGCGGCGTCAATCAACTCTTTGAAATTCACAGTTTGTCTCTCATATTTCCTCGCAGGTATCTTGCACGCTGGGCAAAAGTCTTCTTTTGAAATCTTTCCACAACGTGGACAAGTCTTCTCAACTAAAGTTTCAGCTCCACAGTTGAAACATCTTGTTCTGAAGGTAAAAGACTTGCAGTTTGGGCATTTGCGCTTGACAATTTCCACAAGTGCTGGCCCGTGTGAGGCAGCCTCAACAAGGTCTCTGTGAGAACCGCCTGATAGACCAACAGGGAAGAGCACGTGAACAAGAGGTTTCATCTCGCGCCTTTTTGCCTTCTCAGGCCTTCCCATTCGGGCACCCACGAATGTAGGTGCCTTCTCCTTGACCCGCAGACCTGAAAACATATGAAGAGTATCTAAGATGGAACTAGCCATAGGTTCATTGATATTGTTAGAATTGTCAAAACCGAGGCAGAGCGCAAACGCTTGTGCATCGTCGCCCTCAACTACTATTGTGTTTTCTAGAATTCTATGGGGTAAGCATATCACGTCCATGGCGCGTTTCACGTTTGGGTCATTCTCTCCAGCAATTTCAACGATGCCGTCGCCTTGTCGCCGAACCTCAGATGAATGAAGCCATTTTTTCAGGCGACTGATCTCTTCAACTGATGAGAGGTTTGACCAGAAGCATGTGTAGGCAGGGTGCAAGGGTACGCCAAGAATCGTTGCTAAAGCCACTGATTCTTTAAGGCTAGGTTTGGCTCTGAATGGTTCATCCAGAAGCTGTTCAAGTCTTTCAGAGGGTATCTTCACCGATCCAGCGGCATTTTCAATAGCACCATCAAATCTCTCTGCCACTGCCTTTCGCAAATCTTCGATCCACCACTCTTCGACGTATCCGGAGGGGGCAAGCCATTTGCTGTTGTACAAGAAATCACCAAAACTGATCAGAATGTCTCCTAGGAATAGGATTTTTTCGATTTCATTCTTCAGTTTGTCAAAATTCGCAATAGTGACTTTGACAACAGATCCATCTTTCAACCGAACGAAGGGCGGTTCTATCGTGTCAACTGGAACTACAATACCACCTTTTCCCGGAAGCTCCAATCGCAGTTGCGTTCCCCCAGCCAGAAATCCTTGAAGTACGAGCATTGTTGCTGGGTGAATACCGACGGCTGACAAGCCGGTGTTTCGAGCTCTACCATATCTCAGTCGGAACCCACCACGTCTAGACGGAAAAGAGAATATTGGACGCCCCGCGATCACGTCGTTCATAAATCCAGTCGACTTCTTTTCAGACTCTCCGCGAATCTCTTTAAGCCAATCCCATCCTTGGAATCCAAGTTTCTCAATGATTGAAGAGACCTTTGGAGCCCGTCCGACTATGCCGTCGTTTACAACTCTAAGGGCTCCTCCTCTCACACGATTGGTCTCTATTCTTTCAAGATTGCGAAATGATGAGACTTCAAACGGATCTGACTCTGTGCCAGTCACCTCAACTGGAATCCACTGGAATGCCTTTCGTAGCTCATCATCTGAAACGTGATATTGAAAGTGAGAGACGGAGTGTTCATACAATCTAACCTCTTCGATAAAGCGCGAAATCTCCTCTTCTGTGGGCTTGTAACGTTCAAGACCTAGCAATCGCCTTACGAAGTCGCCGACCACTAAGGTCAGAGCCTGATCCGTACCGCCTGCAGAGCGCATTGGCCCCGCAAAATAGATTGCGAGGTAACGAGTTCTATCAGAATTTGCTTTTATCGCCACTTTCGCAACCCCCTGTAATGGTGCTGCAGTGAGCCCTTCTGTGAATATTGCGAGTGCGGTGCGTATTGCTCGATCAGCTGCGACTTCAGGCTCCATGTGACCGAATTTGCCATAGACGATTTCTTCAGTGATTTTGAAAGCCAACTCCTCTCTTGGAAGCTTTGTACTCAATTCTCTGATGCTTGCAGCGACTCCTTTGGGGCCCACAAGGCCTTCTACGAGATCTGCTAGATCTTTCGCCACTTTGCACTCCGTCATTGGCAACGGGTCAATTCCCATTCTCTTTGCATTGTCGCTAATGGCATACAATTGTTTGAGCTCGTCTTCCAAATTGCCAACATAGTTTTGATAGGTCTGACTCATTTCGCTATTCAATTGAAGCTACCCGCAAGTATGACTGCTTATCACTGCTTATCACTGTTTTCTGACACAAATCGATAAAAAAGGCCGTTCAAACAGAAATGTAAATTCATGTAGATTAAACATGAAAGTAGCGTTATCATTTGTGCTACGCAGACACCCATAGTGCAGGCATATGGTGTTCAACGGTGAAAAATGTGCATTTCAATCTGTCAAAGCATAATCGAGTTCCCTAAGATCAACACTCTTTTTGGCTGGCCTTTAGCAACTGGCGTTTCAAGGTATTACAAATACATCTCATGTTCTATGGTGTCTTAACCCCTCGATTATTTCAGAAACTCTACGCCTCACTCCAGTGTTCTCTGCAACGTTACCAGTCACTATTATGTCCGCACCAGCGGATGCTGCAGCAAGGGCTTGACCTCTGGAGCGTATTCCTCCTCCAACAATCAGAGGGATATCGATGTAGTGCTTGACAATTCTAATCATGTCAGGAGGAACTGGTTCCTTTGCACCTGACCCAGCTTCCAAGTATATGAAACGCATGCCTAGGTACTGCCCAGCCAGCGCATGGGCCGCGGCAAGTTCAGGTTTGTTGTATGGAACTGGAATGGCTTTGCCGACGACGCCAGCAGTGCCACCCTCTCCAACAATAATGTAACCGAGTGGAAGTGGTTCCAAGCGGTATTTCTTGACCAGCGGTGCTCCTAGAACTTGAGCACCCATCAGAAAGTAAGGGTCAACTGAGTTTAGTAGAGACATGAACCAGATAGCATCAGCGTGGCGACTTATGCCAGTCACATTGTTCGGAAATAGTATTATCGGAATTCTGACAGTGCGCCTGACGATTCTGACAATGTCATCAAGATGCGCTGCTGAAACAAATGTTGAACCACCAATCATAATAGCTGTTGTGCCGCTGGCCTTCGCCTTTCTCGCGATTCCTGATCCTTGAGGAGGCGTTACTTTCTCAGGGTCAATAAGAGTTATGTGAATGGAACCCTCTGATTCAATCTTCTCGAGGAGAAGTTTTTCGACAGGCCCGATTGCAGAAGGCATCCTAGCTACGCACCTGTGATGTCGGATGCGGAAGGGGTCCTAGGTTTACCATAGAACTTATCAGTAAACATACAATACACGTCAATCTCGCCTTGAGCAGGCTTGACAGGAAACTCGTCTCTAACGCCACAACTGCCACACCCTACCACAGCACGGTTTTCATCACGAACGATTTCAACACGGATTGTCTCCTTGCCACATTTAGGACAAGAGAAGAGCTTGGGTAAGTGCTTCTTGGGAACTCGAACAACTTTCCTTCTCCTTCGTCCCATTCTTCAAATCCTTCTATACCACAGTGGCAACGGCAACCCAGTATTTTATGTTTGTCCTTAAATACTCGACTCAAAATCATAAACCTGAAGAGGTACTAGCTTGGAGCTAACGTCTTCAGTTCTAGACATGGATCTACGGAATGTTGAAACACAAATAACGCGTTTCATTAAGGAGTACTTTGAGAAAACCAGTTCCGAGGGTGTAGTTCTCGGATTGTCCGGAGGAATTGACAGCTGCACCGTTGCAGCGCTTTCAGCCAAAGCCATAGGCGGTAGAAGAGTCCTAGGTCTTATGTTGCCGGAAAGGGAAACATACCATGAAGAGGACATCAAACATGCTCAAGCAATAATAGCAAAATTCAAACTGAAATCACAGTTATGTGACATCACACCTATTCTGGAGGCATTCTATGGAGCGATACCAGTTTTTGAGATCTCAGAAAAGGTCTCTAAAGGTAACATAAAAGCACGAACACGTATGATTTACATTTACTATTACGCAAATAAGTTAAACTTACTTGTTTGTGGGAGCTCAGACAAGTCGGAAACGATGATGGGATATTTCACAAAATGGGGCGATGTTGCAGCTGACATCTATCCAATCATGGATCTATACAAAACACAAGTCCGAAAACTTGCCAAACACACCGGTGTTCCAGAAGAGATCATAATGAAACCGCCATCACCATCTCTGTGGCCAGGCCAAACAGCAGAAAGAGAACTTGGCATCAAATATGAGACTCTTGATTTAGTCCTATATGGGTTAGAACATTTCATGACTGTGAAGGAGATCGCTGAGCAATTAGTACTGGAAGAAGAATTTGTGAATAGGATAAAGCTCAAGTGGTTATCCGCTGAGCATAAGAGAAGGATGTTGTTAACAACCAAGCTAGCATACAGAACTGTAGGTGCAGATTTTAGGCTTAGAAGGGGATGAATATGAAGCAAAAAATCAGAGTGACTCTTGCCCAGATCAGTTGTGCGCAAGGAGCAAAAGAGGTAAACCTGAAAAGAATCGAGGAATCAGTAGTGAAGGCAAAAAAGCTATCATCGGATCTCGTCATTTTTCCGGAGCTTTCTCTAACCGGCTACGTTGTCAGAGACCAGATCTACGAGCTTGCTGAAACGATACCTGGCCCTTCAACAAATATTATAGAGAACTTGGCGCGAAAGACGAAAATGCACATCGTTTTTGGCATGCCAGAGTTAAGCGAGAAAACTCAAGCCACCATATATAATTCAGCGGTTCTAACAGGTCCAAATGGTTTCATCGGGAAGTATCGCAAAATGCACTTGCCAACTCATAGCGTCTTCGAAGAGAAGAGGTATTTTCGTCCAGGATATCAAGCAGCAGCTTTTAGCACAGAACTTGGGAAAATAGGGTTAATCATATGTTACGATATTTTCTTCCCAGAGATCAGTCGCCTAACAAGATTAGAAGGATCACAGTTAATCATCTGCATCTCTGCCTCGCCGGGAATTAGGCGATCATTCTTCGAAACATTAACATCTGCAAGAGCCATCGAAAACACAGCTTTTCTGGCGTATGTGAACCTTGTCGGTATAGAGGATGGCCTGCAGTTCTGGGGAGGCAGCAGACTAATCGGGCCGCAGGGCGAGGTTATCGTTAAAGCAAAGTATGACGAGGAAGACTTCGTAACTTGTGAGATCGATTATGCCGACATTAGATCAGTTGAGACTTTCGTTCCAACCTTGAAGGATTTGCGGCCTGAACTATTCGAGGAATTGAGGAAGAGCGCAGAGAAGCTGTAATCGAACCTATTAAAGAGCCCTGGCAGTGTTTTCTATTCGGTCTAAGGCCACTTCTAACTGTTCATAAGCGGCAGCGTAAGATATCCTAATGTGGCCCTCACCATAGCTGCCAAAAGAGGACCCAGGCACAGTTATCACGCGTGCTCTTCTCGCCAAGAGCTCGGCAAACTCCTCTGAAGTCAAATCAAAGTCTTTGATGTTGGGAAAAGCATAGAAAGCGCCTTTTGGAAGTGCGCAATGAAATCCGCTGATCGCATTGAGCCTATTGTGAACCAAGTGTCGCCGCTTGTCAAACTCCTTCACCATGTCCTTGACAAATCCTTGCGGCGCCTTCAGTGCATCGAGAGCAACATACTGTGAGAGACTGTTCACACAGGCAACAGTATATTGATGAACGAGCCAGAGGTTAGACACAAGCTCTTTAGGCCCATAAACATATCCAATCCTTAGTCCAGTCATAGCATAGGTTTTGGAAAAAGAACCGACGACCAGAGTGCGTTCGCGCATACCCGGGAAAGCGGCAATGCAATAGTGTTTAGCATCATCATAAACTATTCTTTCGTAAACTTCATCAGAAATCACAATTAGATCACGTTCAACCGCAATCTCGGCTAAAGCAGCAATCTCGTCGTAAGAAAGGACTGCCCCCGTAGGATTATTCGGGTAGTTCAAGACGATTGCACGTGATTTCCTTGTGACGAGTGACATCACGTCCTCAGCAGATATTTTGAAGTCGTTCTTCTCAAGCAACGGAATAGAAATTGGAGTACCACCAGCTAGCCTGACATTAGGCTCATAAATAACGAACCCGGGGTTTGGGATTAGTACTTCGTCTGCATGATTCACCAGCCCGAATAACGCCAAGAAAATGGCTTCAGTGCCTCCAGCGGTTACAAGAATCTCGGAGTCAGGGTCATAGGCAAGGTCATAGTCGTTCAAGGCCTTTTCAGCAAGTGCTTCTCGAAGCTCAGGGATACCATTGGTCGGTGCATAATGGGTCTTTCCTTCTTCCGCAGCCTTCCAGCCAGCCTCTAGGCTCCGTTTGGGCGGACAAAAATCAGGTTCTCCGACGCTTAAATTAATATTGCCAGGCACTTCACTGGCCAAAGAGAAAAAGCGGCGTATTCCTGAGGATTTGATTTGTTTCAAGCGTTCCACTGGTTTGAAGCGCGGATTCAAGTTGATTTCCTCACTAAGCATAGTTTCAGTTCACATAAATGGCTTTTGTTGATCAAGCACGTAATCTCAAGCGGTCAGAATCAGACTTATAAGCCTACCCAGTATACAAAACTGTATCCATTCACATTACCTTGTCGTGTGAGAGTATGAAGCTCAAAGAGAACGTCCAAACATGGTTAAAGGGTTCACTAGACGACCCCATTGTGCAAATACTGGCGAAAAATAGTCACTTGACTAAAGTGCAACTCGAAACAATGCTAATAGACGTTTTGTCCGAGAATATCTCGGGCAAACAGTTAAAATATGATGAAAAGGCCAGATTGAGACTAACGAAGGCGCGAATAAGCCGCGGCGCGTTTAACAGGACATTAAGGCAGGCAAAAGAAAATGTTGTTAAATCCATCTACACAGTACTACTCTTGGGCTACTTAGGCGTCTTTGAAGACACAAGCCTTGATCCATACTTGGAGGTAGCAAACAAACTGCATGAGTGTATAGCAGCTTACAAACAACTTCCAAACAAAGGTACAGAACTTGGTGACCATCTCAAAGTCATAGAAACCATTAGGGAAGAACTGGAAACAAGCCTGAAACAGCTCGCCAACCCATCAAAGGGAATAATGTGACGTCACAAGTCACTCCAACCTGAGCTACAGTTCAAATCCTTGGAGGCAAAGTTCAAGAGTCCGGTCTCAAACCATAGAAAAGGCCACGTTTCATGGGGATCAGGACAAGCAGAGTTCCCAGGAAGCCGCATATTCTTTGGATGCGACCTGTGACGTCATAGGAACACTCATCAAAAAGACCATAAACGTTAAATCATTCATGACGACATGTGATATGTGACGCAACATGTTCAACTCACATGTAATCACATATATGTCACAGGGAGGATAGGAAGAACGGAGGTTGCGACGGGTCTCTCGGTAATCCTACTCGCTACGGCTGGAATCATGGCAGCTGGTTGCTACGTCATGCTTCAGCGCGCGAGGAAGGAATACAAGCAAGCACGGGCATCAGTGGAAGACATCGTATTGAGCTTCAATAGACAGCTAGGGATTGAGAGTGAAAAGCTGGAACATGTGGCCTTCAAACTGGAAGCCCTTAGCGCCAAGAGTGAAGTGGCCATAAGGAAATCAGATGAGACACAAAAAGCCATGCCGTCAATGGAAACTGCAATAGCTTCCGTTTCGGAAGATCGAGACAAGATCTCTACAAGGATCGACGAACTCACTAAACAAGTCAGTGATGTGATCAAGTCACAAGTGACTTTGACTACAAAGATGGCAAACGTCGAAGAACACGCTCAACAAATTCCAGTTAGTCCTGAGGCGAATATTGACGCGGTGATCTCAATCAAGAGGGATAGAGCGCTAGCGCCATTAACCGAAACGGAGTTGGCAGTTCTCGAAATGCTGGCCACTGAAGGCTCAAAGACAGCACCAGAGATTAAGGACAGAGTGAAGCTTAGCCGGGAGCACACTGCCAGGCTAATGAAGAAGCTGTATGAGAGCGGTTATCTAGAGAGAGACATGCTCAAGATTCCATTTAAATACAGCGTCAAGAAGGAAATGGAGAAACTGTTAAGGAAAAGTGAGGGTGAAGCAGCTTAGCGCCACCACTTCTTCCTTCTATGCTCATGTTCCTGCAAGGCTTCGTTCACATCTACGTTCTGTAGTTCTGGTGTATCCTCTTTTCCGATTTTCGTTGTTAGATATTCATAATTAATAGGGCATTACGACAACGTAAAAGATGCCCCACTCGATCTACAAGATCATTGGTTCAAGTAACAGGTTGACCAGCCAAGTCTCCATTCACGCTTCAACGAATCTTTGCTTCTTCTAGTCGTGCCTCTATCTGGACCCTTGCCATTTTGTATTTCAAGCTGTTTGAGTTGCCTGACCTAGTGAGCACTCCCTTGCTCGCAAGCCTAGAAAGGTAAGTGGCTACAGTACTCAGACCTATTGGCTCCTTGAACTCCTGCTCAAAGGCAGTTTGGATTTCTTTTGACGAAAACCAAGCAAGTGGGAAGTTCCTTTGAGTGATCATCTTGACCTTCTCGTATTTGGAAACATTAAGGTTCAAGTTACTGTCGCTTGAACTGAAGTTCACCCCTTGATTCGTCACGCCACCCAGAAGCTCCACCATATCTAGAAGACGCAGCGTCTTCTCGCGGGTTATCTGCCCTTCAAATGCTATCGTATAACGATTACCTTCGCTGTCGAACAACTCAACACGTATCTTTCGTGCAGGCATTAGTGCAACCTATTTCGGGATGGTGTTCACAAATCTACAGTTCACAAGTTATAGGTGTTACGGTCAAGGATAACCATGGAAAAACCTATAATTGAGCATCAAATGAAGAAAAAGGCATGAATTGCTATGATTTTGGTATAACAGCATTCACAGTACTTCAGAAGCTCAAGAAGGGAAAGGGAAAGGTTCTGATCTATATATCCAGTAGAAATGTGGGGTGAGTCAATTCACAGAAAAAGAGCATAGATAACTAAATAATAGTGGAAAGAAGAAAGAAAACATCCATTTTTCAGTAAACTTCACAAGGTATTCACAATAGTGAAACAGAAATGACAAAGGCCAGTTCAAGACTATCTCTCAAATAGACCTTTCCAGAAAGGTAGGCGCACGATAGCGTTTGCCAATGAATTCAGATCCGCAATTTAACATTGCGTGAGTGGCACCCCAATGTTTCTAGTGGAAACGGAAAGTGTCAACCAATTTTGACTTTCCGTAACAAAATTCTTTAGTGATTATCAATTTTACTCTACAAGATATATTATATTGATAACTATGGATTAACGCTTTAGAGTATGCTTCTTTCATAAAGAAATCATCAACAATTCTCCAATAATCTATTCCAAAGACAGAGTTCCAGTGGACGACGAGGGGTGTGCCCATATGACTTTGAGATCAGACACGAGAGTATAGGACACTTTTAGGATTATTACACCATCAATCTATTTTTTTGTATGGTAGCCCTTATTTCTCCACTCGAAGAAGTGGCGTTACCTTTGAAGGTATTTAGAAGGGAGAGGGATGTCTGAAACTAACATTCTTGATGGGGTGTTTGAGAGAGTTACTCATGTTTCCAAGGTTTTCAAAGATCGCGATGTGCTTCGGCACGATTACGTACCCGGTAAATTACCTCACAGAGAGGATCAGATTAGGCAATTGGGTGAGACGATTGCGCCGGTATTGCGTGGTGCGAGGAGCTCAAACATAATTATTTATGGGAAGACTGGTACAGGCAAAACTGCCGTAGTAAAATATGTTCTGAATCACTTGGAAGCCAAGGCTAAAGAATTCAGTGCACCTATCAGATTCTGTTATGTCAATTGCAGAATAGTGGGTTCAGAATACCGGATTTTTGCTAGCCTTTGCCAAAACGTAGGTGTAGCGGTTCCATTCACGGGGCTTTCTGCTGGCGAAGTCTTTGACAGGTTCCAAACAGGATTAGATTCCTCAAAGACTACTCTTATCATAGTCTTGGATGAGGTCGACGCATTAATAAAAGCACGTGGTGATATACTCCTCTACGAATTAACCAGAATCAATGAATCCTTATCCAGAAGCAAAGTCTCTCTGATTGGGATCTCTAATGACTTGCGACTGAAGGAGTTACTGGATCCACGTGTTCTAAGCTCCCTAAGCGAGGAGGAGATGGTCTTTAGACCCTACGATGCTAATGAGCTGAGGAATATTCTTTCAGAGCGCTCTAGTCTCTCATTTCATGAATGCACTTTGTCTGAGTCTGCACTCAACCTCTGCTCAGCGTTGGCAGCGGCAGAGCATGGCGACGCTAGGCGAGCTCTAGATTTGTTACGTGTTGCTGGTGAGGTTGCTGAACGACAGGGCGTTGCTGTAGTTGTTGAAGATCATGTGCGAGAGGCTGAAAAGCACATAGAACACAATCGTGTTTTTGAAGCCTTGAAGAACTTGACCTTTCATTCAAAACTTGTGATCCTTAGCGTTTACACTCTTAGCAAAGCAGAAATTCAAAAGGCTATTACAGGAGAAATCTATGAAGTCTACAGCGAGATTTGTGGTGAAGTAGGAATTGTGCCGTTAACACAGCGCAGATTGGGGTCCTTAGTTAATGAACTTGATTCTATGGGGTTATTGAATGCTAAAGTCACAAGCATGGGAAGGTATGGACGAACAAAAAGGATTAAGCTGGAAATAGCACGGGGGCTTATTAAGGATGTTTTTGCAAATGATGGCAGACTCGGGCGTCTAGTCGATTACGTGCCAAATTGCTTGTCAAAATGTGCAAACAATGCCCACTGAAGAGAATTAGCATGCAATTATCGAAACAATTCAATATATCTTATTCCTCAGTTGAATGGAACATTAGTTATTTCCAGTGTTTGGAGGTCGACGACAGGCACTTTCCCGCATGTCGGCATGAATCCAAGCTTCTTCATATAGTCTGTTTGTTCTTGCCATCCGCCGGAGTTTATGATTGAAACTCCTCGGTAATTGCAGTAACCTAATGCATGAATGTGACCTGCATGGAAAATGTCGGGGACACGCTCTATGACAAGGGAGTCTCTGCTTTCAGGTGACAATGTGGTTTTGCCACCATATAGCGGAGCGAGGTGGCGGCTCTGCAATAGTAGACGCATTGCTTTTTCGGGATTATTGTTGCTCATCCCTGGGACAGTAGAGATGACATCGTCTAGACTGCGGCCATGATACATAAGCACTTCTACGCCGTGGATGCTCACAGTGCATGGATTCCCAAGTGAATAGACATTCTTTGATTCTTTGAGTGCTTCAAGGTAGGCGCCTGATATTGCGGGTTGGGGAAGAGCCTTTCTGGGCGCGTCATGGTTGCCGGGTATTATTATCACTTCTATGTAATCTGGGATTTGTTCAATGTACTTTGCAGCAAGGCGGTATTGCTTGTTGATGTCTTTGGTCGACAGTTCCTTCGATTGATTTGGATAGACTCCCACGCCGTCAACAATGTCGCCTGCTATCAAAACGTATTTGATGTGGCTTGCGACTTCCTTCATCTGATCGTTTCCATATTTCCCGTTTAGCCATAGTATGAAGCGGCTGAAAGATTCTCTTTGGAATTTTGTGCTTCCTACATGAATGTCTGAGGTGAGTACTGCGCTGACTCGTTCTGAGGCTTTATGTGGGGTTCTCTGGCCTACTTCAGGTAAGATTATGTCATCTGCTATTAGCAATCCTGTTTTTGCTTTGATGACGCTTAAGCAGACAACTTGATCAAGCATGAGCAATTGTGCCTTTTTGCGGAGATCCTCTGAAGCATTTTGTGATACAAGAACTGTGATGTGTGCTTCTAGATCCTCTATTGACAGAATTGTTCGTTGCTTCGTTTCTCGTTTCTCTGTTATCAGTCCAATGATCTTGAGCTTGGTGTTTGCAGGGGCTTTAAGCGCGTCTATGATTGACGTTGCACTTTTCACATCAATTCGTTGCCTCAGTAATCTTTCAGTGCGCTTGAATCTGTCGCGGAAGTATTCCAGAAAATCCTCAATAGTGCCGTTCGAGCTGATCTTGCCAGATGAGTTTTCAATGATGTTGATGCTCTTCTCAATGCCTTTCGCGTATGGTTGGAATTGCTTCCTTCCTTCAGTTATTTGCGAAGTCTGAAGTGCTTGCGGATTGGGCTGTTCTTGAAACTGAGTATCTGGTGTTTTCGTGGCCGTCTCATTTGATTGTTCTGCTTCTTCTAGCAGCTCTTCTAGGAGACTTCTGTTTATAAAAAAGGGTTTTTCGTGCAAATCCCCAAGTTTCTTTATGGCCTTACCGATGATTTCAGATGGATCTTCCGTAGTGGCTACCATTGTTAAGAAGCAAAAAGCTTCTTGATTTAACTGATACCCTGCTGCAATGGTTAATTCCACAGCTTTTCTAAGCTTTTCGGGGTCGCTCATTTTCGATCGGCTCTCTATGCATGTGCCTCAAGCAAATTTTACATTTTTTGTACTATGCTTTATTGACTTCTTCCATTATTAACCTAGTTATCTGAATGGGTGACGAGCTTCAACATGAGGCAACAGGTCTTTCTAAATGCTTTACAGCCATGCTGCTGGGTGATCCAGAAATCGGCTGTGCAAATTTATATATCACGCCAAATGTTTAGACACGTTAGTATTATTGTTGCAATTAGCGACACTGGGCGTGATGTATATGAGCGTTATGCGCAAGGTTCAGCGCACTCCCAATGGCACGTTCTTTGTTTGCGTGCCCAAATCTTGGGCTGAACGTTATGGATTGAATCGTGGTTCTATTCTAGCCATTGTTGAGACTAGCGATGGCAAGCTGCTCCTTGACCCACAGTACGGCGTTGCTCCCTCTCAACGCACTGCGATTTTGAAGCCAGGTCTTTATTTGAATCGCGAAATCATAGGCAAATACTTGCTTGGTTTTGACATTATTCGTGTAGAATCGAAAGGTTGTATCAGTTTTGAGGTTCGAAACATTGTCAAAGGTGCTGTTAACCGACTAATAGGACTAGAAATCGTGGAGGAAGATTACTCCAACATAGTCATGCAATGCTTATTGGAGCCGTCAGGTTTTCCGCCTGAAAAGATTCTGAGACGGGCGTATGCCCTTGCTGCTGGTATGCACCGCGATGTTGTTAACGCCTTGATTGATGGAGAGCAGTCCTTGGCGAAAAATGTTGTCGCACGTGACGATGAAATCAATAGATTGTATTTCCTTCTTGTGCGAATATTACGTACAATTATCCAAAACCCAAGACTCAGTGAGAAATTGGGAGTTAGCCCCATCGAATGCCTCGATTACCGCCTAGTCGCCAGCTTAGTAGAAACCATAGGAGACGAGTGCGTTCATGTAGCTAACAAAACAATGGAATTGAAGGGTTTGAAGTTAGGCGGGGACTTGGGGAAATCTCTCGTGGATTTTCATTCGGCTTGCTTCGAAGCTCATGAGGTTGCTTTGAATGCTTTTATAGCAAGTGATACTGCATCAGCCGAAAGCGTCCGAACAATGCGCGAGAAGATGGAACGGAACTTTACAAGTATAGAAGCTGTTGCAGGCGTTCAGCCCGTTGAAGTCATGCCATACATTTTAGCAGCGGCGTCGTTTTTGCGGCAAATTTATGAGCATAGCGTGGACATCGCAGATTTAGTTGTTTCAAAGAGAGACTGAACGGGCACATGACATTGTAAGGGGTCTGCCTCTTAAGCCGAGTTGTCTTAGCGTGTTCTATTGCTAAAAGCATTTAACTGATCAGTTCAAAAGAATATTCATCACGCCATCGAGACTAGTGATATAGTGTAAAATAATGGAGAAGCTTGCGAGGAAAATACCTTGTCAGACGAGCGGAGGAGGACGAAGTATGACATCTATGCAGACGTAATAGGGATGATTGTGAGAAAGGGAACCTGCTCATTGACAAGAGTCTCATACGGTGCTAACATGCCAGTAGATCGAACAAAAAAGGTCCTGACTTTTCTAGTTTCGCACGGCTTCATTAGAGAAATACCTGTGGATGATACGAAGAAATATGGGGCCACAAAATGGGGATTGGAATTCCTAGAAACATTCAAACGAATGCGAAAATTCTTCGCTGCGCTAGAAGAATGAGCTACAGTTACATCTTGTTACTACAAAGAGTGTTTTCTTGATGTGCGTCGCCTTTTAAGGGTTGCATAATGATAGACCTCCCTAGAATAGAATGGGGTGCGCAAGAATGACACGAAAAGTCAAGAATATATTAAACTTGGGAAACAAAGCCAAGTTTAGCACAATTCAGAGCATAAGCGCCACGGAAGAAACCGAGCCTACAGCAAAATTCTCGGCACATATGTTCTTAGGAACTACTAAGGATTACCTGATCAGTGTTGGACAGGGAAGAGACAGCGTGGCAGAATTCGCTCTTCAAAGAGGAGTGACTCTTCAGTCGTGAAGTAGTCACAAAAGGTGAGTTCCGTTTTTTAAGCACAAGAACATGGCTTCATATTGAAGGGTTGAGAGATGAACAGTAAAATATCGATTCCGTCGAGGAGCACAATAACTTTGGACATTGTAGACGCTGATTTGGTTGTAGGCAAGAATGCTATCATAAAGGGGACAGGAACACCACCGAAGGTGAAGGTTCTAGGCACGGTCTACTGCGAAGGCGATGGTATCTTCGAGCACACACACACCCTCTTTGAATGTGATCTAACAGCTAGGAGACTCGAAGCAGAGCAAGATGTAACGATCAACGGAAACTTGGACATAGAAGATAAAGTCGAAGTTGAAGACGGGCGCTTGGAAGTCTATGGCAAGATGACAGCAAAACTTGTGGATGTAGGCAAGGCTTTGTTTGTCAGCAAGGATTTGACCTCAAGAGAAATCGACATAGGTGGAAGCCTAAAAGTTGATGGAACTGTGACAGCTGAAGGCATAGATGTGGGCGGAAGCTTCAAGGCCCAAGGAGAGGTTAAAGCCAAGGAAATCGATGTAGGCGGGGGCATTTACAACAGAATCAAGAGTTGACATACAGAAACTAGATGTTGGAGGTGCAGCCAAAGTCAGAGGCGGTAGGATTAATGAAGTGGACGTAGGCGGAGTTTTCGAATCAAGAGAGGAACTAGAGTTTGACACCATTGATGTCGGCGGTGTTGTTCTTCTTTCTAACAAGAGCAAGGGCCACACAATAGACGTAGGAGGCTCGTTCAAAGTCGAAGGAGATCTTACCTTCGAGGACATAGACGTTGGCGGCAAGGTCGAAATAAGTGGCTCAGGTGAAGGTGGCAGCATAGATGTCGGGGGCAAGTTGGAAGTTGGTGGTTCCTTAAGACTGTCAGGGTCATTAGAGACAGGAGGAAGAGTGGAAATCGGAGGTGAGGTCTTTGCAAAAAACATTGAAGTAGGCGGAACGCTCAATGCTAGAAAAGCAATTGCAGAAGGTCGCGTGGAAGTTGGTGGCTCAATACGCACCATAGAAGGAGCAACTGCGCATTTTGTTGAAATAGGCAAAAGAGGAGAAGCTCGGGGACCGATAAAGGCCGATCAAGTCGACATTGGCAAAGGAGCAAGTGTAGAGAACATTTTTGGAAAGCAAGTCCTGATGAGAAATGGGGCGGATGCAGAAAGCATCTATGGAGAGAGCATAACGATTGAACCCAATTGCCGCATAAGTGGCGAAATCCAGTACACCAAAGAATTAAGGATAGGTGATAATGTTTCATTATCTAAGACGCCTCAAAGAGTGAGCCAAATCGCTTTCTAAAGCATGCCAGACAATTGTGAAATCTTTAGGCCCAGCCTGCGTTTGCTTGCGTTAGATATGCTTGGTTCTTCGCAGAATTGCAGATTGATTGCGAAGGATGAACTATGATTTTGGCTGGTATGAGGCTCATCAGTTCAATAGTCTAGCCCATTTCAAAGAATGTTGCGAAGATGCGTCGATAGAATTAATGGGTGTTGTCAGACGAGTGAGTGTTTCATGTCTGTTAGACAAACGAAGATCTGCCAATCACTAAACAAGTGGTTGCGCCTTTCCTGAACTAGTCTGGTATTGGATAAAGCTAAAAGCTTCCAACTTGGACTTTACTCTTGGCCGGGGTGGCGGAGTGGTTATCGCGCTGGCCTCGAGATCTGATAAAGAAAGGGGGCTTAGAATTAGCGGACAAGGTAGCCAGTGGGCCTTCTGGCTCGCAGGGGTTCGAGTCCCTTCCCCGGCGCCAACTACCAGTCTGAGCATACTATTAACCGATCGGATGAAGTAATGATCTTGCCTAGGAAGAGTGATATCGCAGCCTTCTTCGATAGGCTGTTTTGATCTAACGCCTTGATTTGACTGTTATTAATGCCTTAACCTGTCTCGCATTATCGGGCATGTGCACGATTCTCACCCGCATGCTTTTGAGAAAATCCTGTACCCCTTTCTTTGCTTCATTTCTTGTTTTGTATGTTTCTTCCAGCTCTATCCATGGCAAGGTTGCATCGATTCTCATCCAAACTGTGTACATTTGATTCTCATCCTTGTTTGGCTTAAGAGACTGTGCTGATTAAAACAATTATGAATTTGAAATATGGATGGTTGGACACTTTCGTTACTTTTCTTACTCCTAAGCGCAAGCGAGTCTCTATCTTGGAAACACTTCTTGGATTCTGACCAAAAATGTGAATAAAAACTGCTTTGCCAGAGTAAGAGTGCGTCTCTTAGCTCTTCTTCTTTCTTTCGACTTTCTTTTCTTCTACAGCTTCCTCTGGCTGCGTTGGCTCTTCAGGCGTCGGAGGTGTTGTCTCTTCCTTCTTCTCAATCTCAGACGTTATTTCCTCTATGGGCTTTGGCGGCGGTGTCGTAGCCATAGTCCAGCCTATCCACGCACCTATAGCCATCACTGCGACGAATGCTACAAAGACTGGTACAGCGATGACCCAGAACTGGACAACTCCATTGTCTGGTTGTATGTTCAGCACATTCAGCCATTGTGGGTAAAACAGAGTGACTAGGTAAAAGATAGCGATCACTACGCAAACTATGAAGATTAGGCCACCTATTGCTTGATCTTTACTAACCATTTCTAATTCACCACGTGTAAAGCATGTTTACTTTCTTATTCCTTTTAAATCTTGCCGTGATTCCATGCGGTTATTCATATTGTTCCCATTTCCCAAGTGGACAGATACTTTCGTTGCTCGCTCGTTAACTCGTCTATCGCTACGTTGATTGAGTCAAGCTTCAGCTTCGCGATTGCTTCATCTATTTCTCTTGGCACAGGGTACACCTTTGGCAGCAGATTCTTGGTCTTTACAAGATGCTCGACGCTGAGGGCTTGATTTGCAAATGACATATCCATTACTTCTGAGGGATGACCCTCTGCTGCAGCTAGGTTTACGAGTCTTCCTTCAGCAAGAAGGAATAGCTTCTTTCCATTCTTAAGTGTATATTCTTCCAAGTTTTGCCTTACGTTTCTCTTTGAAACTGCTTGTTCTTCTAGTTCTTTCACGTTGATTTCAACGTTGAAGTGTCCACTGTTGGCAAGTATTGTCCCGTCTTTCATGTTTAGCATGTGCTCTTTTCTTAGTACGTTAATGTCTCCTGTGGCCGTTACGAATATGTCGCCTATGGCTGCTGCTTCACTCATGGGCATAACACGGAAACCGTTCATGACGGCTTCGAGAGCTCTGAGTGGGTTGACTTCTGTTACTATCACGTTTGCTCCCATGCCCTGTGCCCTCATGGCTATTCCCTTGGCGCACCATCCGTAGCCACTGACGACGAAGTTCTTTCCTGCCAAGAGAATGTTCGTTGCTCTCAAGAGGCCATCTATAGTGCTTTGTCCTGTGCCATAACGATTGTCGAACAGGTACTTTGTATAGGCGTCATTTACGGCTATTATTGGGTATTTGAGGCTTCCATTTTTCTCCATGGCTCTCAATCTTAAAACGCCTGTTGTGGTTTCCTCTGTGCCACCCTTGATGCTTTGCAGTGCTTCTGTTCTCTTTGTATGAATTGTGCCAACAAGATCGGCTCCATCATCAAGAGTTATTGAAGGATTGTAGTCGATGGTTCTTTCTATGCACCAGTAATATTCTTCTGTCGTCTGTTCCCGCCAAGCAAAGACATTTACGCCTTTTTCGGCTAATGCTGAAGCAACGTCGTCTTGCGTTGAGAGCGGGTTGGAGCCGCATAAAGCAACCTTTGCTCCGCCAGCCTGCAATGCTTCGGCTAGAACCGCTGTTTCCTTTGTTATGTGCAAGCAGGCACTTAATGCTGTTCCTTTGAGCGGTTTCTCTTCGTAGAATCGTTCTTTTATCTGATTTAGAACTGGCATGTGTTTGGAAGCCCATTCTATTTGCAGGCGTCCTTTTGGTGCAAGAGACGGATTTTTGATCTTGAAGTCTCCCAGTTTCTCTCCCCCCTCTTCGGTGTTCATTCACGGTTTAGTTATTTAACGTTGACGCTTAACTTGCCTAGGAGGTGACTCTTGGCTTTCTCTTCTTTACGCATTGTCTCATCAACGTTCAAGGTTTCAGGTTCTCTTTCTCCAACACTGAAGCATTGTTCGATCATTGAAGTTTCGATGACACAGAATGCACTGTTTCCTAAGGCTTAAAGCCTTCCTGTGCGTTTTTATGAAGCAATTTGGTGGGTAATGAATCTTGGATAGTGTTGACAAAATCATATGTGTCTCGCCATTCTTGGCAATACTAGATGTGATCGCAGCTTTGTACGTGAAGGGTTTGGGAGATCCATTTGCGCGATATAAGGTTGGTCTGTTTGCGAATTTCCTTTCTGGAACAGAGATGCTTAATCTTTACGTCTATGCCGTTGCGTATCTGATAGTGATGTTTGCGCTTGCAATTGCACTCTTGTATGCAAAGGACAGGTTAGACTCCTCCAGTAAACAGGGTAGACTAAGTCTTCTTGCAGTTGCCGGAATAGCGGGTGTGTTCTATGTGGTTTTGTCAGAAGGCTTCATCGTTAACTTTTTCTTGCGTTCCATTCTTGAGCGCGGCATCGACTTTCTTTTTTGGCTTACGGGAGTAGTGTATCTTGCCGCTGCTTTCAGTGTAGGCTTCTACGTCTGGCACGATGTGGTTGCGTGGGTGAGATCTGCTGATGCAAGAAGATAGAGGAAATTGGCTGAGTATCTCGAAGGAGGCCTTGAATAAGTACCTATCAGGTCTCTACGAAGGCGATGTGGACGTCTCTCGCGTGTGTCGGCTGGGCAGCAGGAGATCTGAGAGAACTCTCGATTTGAAAGGTTTCGGTTATGGGCTTCCATATGTTATCGAGTTCATCGTTGATGGCAAAATCAAACGAGCCGTTTTGGAAACGATGCGACCTGAAGGTTTTGGTCATGACCATTTCTCAGATCGTGCACAGGTTCTTCTTTGGCAACACTCAGCATTTGGCAAGTTGCCCAAGCATGTTCATTCTATAGATGTCGGAGCGTTTGCAAATGGCCTTTCATGTTTGAAATCGCTGGGTAAATGTAGCGAGTTCTTTATTCTGTCGGAGTTTGTGGATGGAGAACTCTACCATCTCGATCTGGATCGCGTTAAACAGAGTGGAGAGCTTAACAAATTGGACGAGAAACGTTGTTTGGCTTTGTCTGATTACCTTGTGGGCATTCACAATGTTAAGCATGACGCTCCGTGGCTTTATGTTCGGCGGGTACGTGAGCTAGTTGGTCATGGGGAATGCATTATGGGCTTGCTGGACAGTTATCCGGCCAAACTTGACTTCGCTGGAGAGTCATATCTGATCGATGTTGAACGGGACAGTGTGGTTTGGCGTTGGAGGCTCAAGCGGAGGGTTCACAGACTCAGTCAAGTCCATGGTGACTTTCATCCTTGGAACTTGCTCTTCCGTAAAGGCACAGATTTCACGGTTTTGGACCGGAGTAGAGGTGAATGGGGAGAACCTGCCGATGATGTTGCAGCTATGACAATCAATTATCTGTTCTATTCACTGCAAAAATATGGTGAATTACGCGGGGTCTTTGAGCGCCTGTTCAGGCTGTTCTGGGAGAACTACTTGCGTAACACTAGCGATTCTGAGATCTTGGAGGTCATCCAACCATTTTATGCTTGGCGAGGACTTGTGGTAGCTTCACCTGTTTGGTACCCTAGACTTCGCAAGGGGATTCGCATCAAACTGCTGAATTTTGTCAAGAACGTTTTGTGCGACGAGAAGTTCGATTTAGATCATGTAAACTCCTATTTAGTCAATCCTTAAACATTTGATTAAACGTGTGAAAAGCAAACAGTGGATCAGGTTATTCCCATTTTGGAATAACGATAAATACGTATTCTGGGTATAGCCTGTTTGTTTGTGCGGTGTTTGAATTTGAATATTGAGTCACTTGAAGATTTGAAAAGAATGCTCAAGCAGTCAGGATGCTCGGTAAAGGCTTGCAAAGAAATCCTTAAGTGGTATGGCTAGCGCAACACAACGATTTAGTCCTTTGAAGGGTATACTGATTACCAATCCTAACTCATTTTGCATCAATAGCGTTTGTATGCGAAAGTCACAATTGGTTGGAGTTGTGTTCATTAACAGAACGGTGTTACATTCTAGTACGAGCGTATACTCATGGCAAAAAGTGGGTGGTGTGTTTGGATTACAGGTTTGCCGGGAAGTGGCAAGTCTGCCACCTCAGCAGCCTTGATCGAGTTCTTGAACTTGAAAGGATTTCATGTTCAGCTTCTATCGTCAGATGCTTTGCGCAAAATACTCACTCCCAAACCGTCTTATTCACTTGAGGAGCGCGATCTAGTGTATGCGGTTCTGGTTTACATCGCCAAGCTACTGACGGAGAATGGCGTGAACGTGTTGATCGATGCTACTGGCAATCTGCGACGTTATCGGAATAATGCTAGGCAGCAAATCCCACTGTTCATTGAAGCCTACTTGGAGTGCCCTTTAGAGGTTTGCATACAGCGTGAAACAAGTAGAAGAGAAACCCATCAAGCTCCAAAGCAGATCTACACGAGAGCAAAGCGCGGTGAAGCTCCGACTGTCCCAGGAATAGGACAGTCATACGAACCGCCGCCAACTCCAGAAATATCTGTTGACACAACGCGGTACACTCCGAAACAGGCGGCTCAAATGATTTTTCAGAGTTTACGCGAAGTGTTCCTTTGATTCCCTCTTTCGTACAACGCGTAGGTTTCCTGCTAAGTTCTCTAATGTCTGGACTATGGAGAGAGAAAAAAGGCTGAACTGTTGGCAGATTGGTATTGAAATGCTTTCTTTTGCGTGAATCCACGTATGTGCATGTTCTGTTCTGCTCAAAGCTTACAGCCGCAGTCAAATAACAGAAGATTGGTAACCTTGATGGGCTAGAATTTCTTGATGTAGTTCAGAACTGATTCTGCTTGCTGTTTAGAAATGTGTTTGGATTCGACGAGGTTGTTGACGAGGTCTGAAATCTTGGAAAGAGCGTGAACTCTGTATCCTAGTTTCTCCAAGTTTTCTTTGCCGCCCTGCTCTCTGTCAACAATGACAATCAAATGTTCAATCTTTGCGCCTAATTCCTCTAAGGGTTTTATGCCTTCAACTTTGGACAATCCTTCGCTGACAACATCATCAAAAAACAGTATGCGATCACCCTTAATCACTTCTGCCCCGGCAACTCTGCCAACAACGCCGTATGCCTTTTCTTCTTTTCTCACTACAATACACGGCAAATCCACAAGACAACCTATGCTGGGCAAGATGAGTGCGCCTTTCAGCTCAATCGAAGCCAATTTGTCGACTCTCTCAATGACCATAAGAAGGCGGATCTCATCTGCCACAATCTCTGCGACGTTACAAAGCTCCTTGGGCGAAGAGAGCAGACATGCTAGGTCAATATAATACGGACTTGCAGCCCCAGATTTAATTCTAAAATTGCCAAACTTCAAACAGCCAGAACGATAAAGAGCACCAGCAATTTTAGACGCTGTATCAGGCATACTGAAACCTCAAAATCAATACTCTCTCTCAAATTTAACACTTACCAGAACTGCGTGATCTAACAGTTCATGAGTCGAACATCAAGGAGTATTAAAAACTCGAAGGGAATAGACTTATTTCTGGTCAACATCTAACCTCTGCATGGTGTATTCATTTGTACAAGTTAATATTGGAAGTCACGCAAGTTCCCAAGAAATGCGTTGCAGGCTACAAGATCGGCGACAAAATAGTCATTGAAGACCCCAAGATTATGCTGAATGAATCGACCAATGTTTGCCTATATGCACTAAGCTCTCTAATGCCATACCTTACACCTCTTTCAAGAGAATTGATGAAAGACGATTGGATGAGTAATGTAACTGAGCTATCCTGCCAGGATCCAAGTGACGCCGTCAGATTTAGAGTAACGAGAGTGAAGTCAACGCCATGAGCACTGAACATAACGGTAACGTTTATAACTAATTGTTCTTATTGCTAGAAGACACGAAGCGGAAAAACAATGGGCCACAGGAAAACACATGCCCCGAGACATGGTTCACTTGCATACTTACCTAAGCACCGTGCTAAACGTTTAGTGGCTAGAATACGCTTCTGGCCCAAAATAGAGGCAGAGAAGCCTCGACTTCTCGGTTTTGTCGGCTACAAGGCTGGCACTACTCACATATTCAAAATAGAAGATAAAAAACGTTCACCCCACTTCGGAAAAGAAGTAATGAGTGCAGCCACGATCCTGGACACACCACCTATGATAGTTTGCGCCGTGAGAGCCTACACAAAAGACGCCTATGGCAAACACACACTAACTGAAGCTTGGGTGCAGGATCCCCCAGAAGACCTAGAACGAAAACTTGTGATTCCCGAGAAATTTAACACTGAGGAGAACCTCAAGAAAATTGAAGCGAGCTTAGCAGCAGTTATAGGAGTTCGCGCCATCGCCATAACACAACCCAAACAAACCAGCGTGCCTAAGAAGAAACCAGATATCGCAGAAATAGAAGTAGGCGGTGGCACAATTCAACAGCAGTTTGAATATGCAAAATCGTTGCTTGGGAAAACTGTCACAGCGACTGAACTGTTTAAAGATGGTCAATACGTGGATACTGTGGCAATATCAACAGGCAAAGGTTGGCAAGGCCCTGTGAAACGCTGGGGAGTAACTATACTACAGGCCAAAGGGCGGAAGACAAAACGGGGAGTAGCGACTTTAGGACCATGGAACCCTCATCATGTAATGTATAGCGTCGCAAGAGCTGGCCAAATGGGTTACCACCAAAGAACCGAATACAACAAGCGCATTCTAAAGATAGGTGCTGATGGCAAGGAAGTAACACCAAAAGGAGGTTTCATCAGATACGGAATCGTGCAGGGACCGTACATGTTACTTGAAGGAACTGTTGCAGGCACGGAAAAACGCCCTATAAGACTGCGTTATCCAGCACGTCCACCAAGAAGTGTCTCAGAAGAACCACCGCAAATCATACAGATATCGCTCGAATCCCCGCAGGGAAAGTAGACGGTGAAAGCAAATGCCAAAGAGAACAGCCAAGATTTTCAATCTTGAGGGAAAACCAGTTGGCAAAATAGAGTTGCCGCCAGTTTTTGCAACGCCGTTGAGGCCAGACGTAATAAAACGGGCTGTCCTAGCCATACAATCAACTCGATTCCAACCTCAAGGCAGAGATCCTATGGCTGGGAAAAGAACCACTGCTGAATCCCAAGGCACAGGAGGGGGTCGAGCAAGAATACCTAGGGTTAAAGGAGGGAGTGGAAGGGGAGCGTTTGCACCGGGAACGGTGCATGGAAGAGCAGGGCACCCACCGACCTCTGAAAAAAGGATTGTAAAGCGCATCCCGAAAAAAGAAAAGCGCCTTGCGCTATGGTCTGCGATAGCTGCTACGGCAGTCAAGGAACTGGTATCTGCAAGGGGCCATTCAATAGAGGATGTGCCAGAAATTCCGCTAATAGTAACAGATGATCTTGAAAAGCTGAGAAAAACAAAGGAAGTTGAAGAAGCTCTTTTACGTCTAGGTGTTCTATCAGATATCTATCGCGTAAGGGGAAGCAGGAAAGTCCGGGCTGGAAAGGGTAAACGGCGAGGTAGAAGAATCAGGCAAGCAGTTGGGCCACTTCTAGTTGTGACCGAGAACAAAGGAGTGGTGGAAGCCGCACAAAACGTACCAGGCGTGGACGTGGTTGTAGTTAACAGCTTGAATGCTGAGCATCTTGCGCCAGGAGCGGATCCTGGAAGGCTTACGATCTGGACGAGTGGGGCGTTGGCAAAGTTGAATGAGCTCGGCGCTAGAGGAGAGGCAGTGTAATGGATCCTTATGATGTCATACTGTACCCGTTAATGACGGAGTCTGCGAGCATAATGGTTGAGAAAGAGAATAAGCTGGTCTTCATGGTCAGCTTGAAGGCAAGCAAGATCGATATAAAAAAGGCCATGGAAGAGCTTTATGAAGTAAAGGTGGAGGAGATAAACACTCAAATAACTCCGCAAGGGGAGAAGAAAGCATTCATCAAGCTTCATCCTGACTTCAAGGCAACAGATGTTGCGATCAAGCTTGGAATACTGTAAAATCATATGGGGAATTGAAAAGTGGGGAAAAGAATTCGTGTTCAGAGGCGTGGGCGCGGTGCACCCACGTTTAGGGCTTCAACTCACAAGAGAGTAGCTCCGGCGAAATATCCGCGTTTGGCGAAGCCGAAGGAATGCTTCGATATGGCGATTAACGGTGTCGTTGAAGAACTTGTTCACGATCCTGGAAGAGGCGCTCCGCTGGCTAGGGTGAAGTTTGAGAATGGAGAGAAGTGTTACATGGTGGTTCCCGAGGGAATCTCTACAGGCCAGCAAATCCAGCTTGGCGGAAAAGCAATAGTTGATATTGGTAACATACTTCCCTTGGGGAAGATTCCAGAAGGCACAATGGTGTGTAACATTGAGCTTCGCCCTGGAGATGGCGGCAAAATCACCAAATCCTCAGGAACCTACGCGACAGTCGTCACGCATACTCCTCAGGGAACAATCGTAAAGCTCCCATCGGGGAAAAGCAAGTACATCGATGATTACTGCAGGGCGACGATCGGCGTGGTTTCAGGAGCAGGCCGACTTGAAAAACCGTTTCTGAAAGCTGGAACAAAATTCCACTTGATGAAGGCCAAGGGCCACAAGTATCCAAGAACGCGTGGAAGAGCGATGGTTCCTGCTGTACATCCCTATGGTAGCAGTAAGCGAAGTGCAAGAGTAGGCACAACAACCTCGCATGGTGCTCCTCCAGGACAAAAGGTTGGGTTGATAGCCGCGCGAGGCACTGGACGGAAGAACAAGAGCGCTCGGGCTGCGAGGATAGCAGAAGGTTTATAACATTTAGTGTTAGGGGGTAGTTTGAGGAAAAATGCCTAAAGAGTTTATGTACCGCGGATATACGCTTAATCAATTGCAGAGCTTGTCAATGGATGAATTCATAAACATGCTGTCCTCTAGACAGAGAAGAAGCCTGCATCGCGGCTTATCCCCAGAACACAGGATTCTTCTTGCGAAGACGAGGAAAGTGAAAGAAGCTCTTAGGCAAGGAAGCACAACAACAATAAAGACACATTTACGCGACATGATAATTCTGCCAGAGCTGGTTGGAACTACCATTTCTGTTCACAACGGAAAAGAATTTGTGGCGGTAGAAATCAAGCCTGAAATGATAGGACATTACTTGGGTGAATATGCAATCACGAATAAGCCTGTGAGGCATGGAACTCCAGGTATAGGCGCTTCTCGTTCTTCGATGTATGTTCCGTTGAAATAGCCTTTTCTTGCTTAAGCGCTGTAGTCGACTCTGGGGGGTTTTTCCCCAGGTGGCTTGGTTTCAGGTATTTGTGGCAACGGAATTGGTGGTGGTATATTTAACGCTCTCGATATCATGACAGCCTCTATAAATGCTACGTTGGATATCGATTGCACGATCACTGGTGGTGGAGGTTTCTTCTCTTCATAATCTTTGAATATTTTTTCAAGTTCGCTTTTGCTATCACAGGTCACATAGGCTTTTCCCTTAAGACTGAGCTGCGCGATTGATGGGTTATAGTTGATAGTTAGAATGAACGGAACTTCCAACGTGTCATCTGCTTTCTTCTCCATTCCTATCAGGTTGAGGTTCGTGTTGATCTGGATTTGCGGGATAGATTTTCTGCTGTCCCAAAAGCGGTCAGCAGAAATGTTAGTTATGGACACGTTGACTTTGATCATACAAATCATCAAAAAGAGTCTGGGTTTCGAATGATTTAAGCTTGTCCACTTTCAGCATGTTTATAGCGCGTAAGACCGCAATGGCCACAAGTGTATCTATTACCATGATCGGCCATGAAATATCCAGTACCGCAACGTTCACATATTGGGCGTAACCTTGAGATTTTGTCGCTTTCTATCTTGTATAGTGTAAATATTTTCTTTTCCTGTTTCTTTTTCTTCTGAGGCTTTGCAGCTTTCTCAGACCTTTCAGGTTTTGCTTCTTCCTTTTGGGCCTCTTTTGCTTCTTCTTCTACTTTCTTAGGTGCTTCTTTCTTTGAAACGTCTTTCTTAGGTGTTTCTGTCTTTTTTGACATGGCCTATTTCTTTACCTCTTCTTCCTTTGGTTTTTCAGGCGGCATGTTTCTCTTGACTATGTATTCTGGCTCGATAAGTTTCGCTTGGTCAATCGTGTCATAGACGTGAGCTACTCCGTTGGCCGTGGATGTCCCTGTCTTGGTTTCATACTTCTTGACGAATACCACGTTCTCATCTAATTTCAGTGCTATGGCAATTGCCTTTCTGACTTCCAGTCTTGCAGGTGTACTCCCTGTCTGTCCATGCTCGATCTCAAAATTGACCTCTCTTCGTTTCAGCATGGGATTCTGTTTCTCTGCGATGATTTTGACTTCCATGACTTTTCCTCGTGCGTGCTGTTGACTTGACGCAACCCTTCTTATTTAGCTTTTCGAACGGACTCCATATCCTTCAAGATGGCTGCAATTTCCGCCTTTTTTGTCGGTGTCACCTTAACCACGACCATTCCTTCATAGGGTTGACCATAGACAACGATGGCGTTTTCTGGTGCTAACATGATGGCAACTAATGTGAGCAGATCTTCCTCACCTACGACAATTATCTTGATAAACTTGTTGGTTTTCAAAGAGTTTTGAATGGCTGATATGGCTTCAGAGGTTATTGTTGCTGGCGGGTTTACGACTTTGATGCTCTTCTCTGTTATGATTGAAACAGGTTTAATACTTCTCCTCATAGTCTTATTGTCTAGAATTGCTAAGTCGGGAATGATGTTGCTTCTGATGAGGTTTCTTGAAACAGCGTCACCAACGGAGATCACACTTGTTGGTTTTTCTTTTTCTAAAAAACCTTTGAATTCTTCCATTGTTTCGGCGAATGAGCCTCGAATCAGCGTACCTAAAGGTTTCTTGAGCTTCATTCGCAGTTCTGGCGTCAGGGTGTACACAATGGTCATTTCATCTGACCTTTAGTGCGTAGCGTCCTTTCTCCTTAATGTTCATTGTTTTAGCTATAGTCGAGACTTCGGGTTCGAAAACTATTACTAAACCACTAAAATCGTCGCTTAAGCCTGATGATTTACATTTCGGGCATACATTTTCTTTGGTCAGGAAATGACAGTTTGGACAGGCTTTCTCGCTCATCTTTGTTCACCCTTTTTCTGGGATACTTTGACTTTTTCTTCCGGTTTCTTTTCCGCTGATTCTCTCAACTTTTGTGTGTCGTACTCAATCCATTCTAGTTTTCCGAGGAAGGGTTGCCTAGCTGTGACACCTATCTTTCCTGAGCTTCCAGCTCTGCCGAGGGAAACGGCAGTGATTCTCACACGAACTTGATCTCCGCTTGTCAGTTTTCTTTTTGTTTCTTTTCCCAGTAGAACGCCTTGTTTCTCATCATATGAGATGAAGTCGTCCATAAGTTGAGAAACATGAAGTAAAGCATCAATCGGTCCTATGCGTACGAATGCTCCAAAATCCGCGATTTCGACCACTTCTCCTTCTACGACCTCTTGGATCACGGGATAGAACGTCAGCAGAGAAAACGACACCTTGTGATAGGTTGCCCCGTCTCCCGGGATTATTTTTCCTATGGGACTAACTTTCACATCTGTTACCGCTATGACGTAACCTAGTTCTTCGTCAACTACCCCTTCATATTTTGCTTTCACTTGTTGATGTCCCACTGCTTCCAGGGGATTGCCAAACGTCTCAGGCGGGATTCGTATAGTGTCTTCTCGTGTTATAAGTTTAAACAAGGTTTAAGCCCTCCGTCAATCTCCAGACGTGATTTTTGCCTCACATAGATAACTGGCACATTTATATCTCTTAGCCTCTTTCTCAATAGCCTATCATTAGTGAATACGGGGCACTTCCATTTACTGGCTACTTCAACGATGACATCATCTGCTGAAGCTCCAATGATTTCCAGCTCAACCAGTCTACACTTCTCGGCTAGTTTCAGGGCGTATGCCGCTTCTTTTCGCGTTTTGAGTGATCCTTCTCGGGCCAGCCTTTCGATTTCTTGACGGTTTTGTGAAAGCAATATCGGCTCATAGTTTGCGTTCATTAGAGTGTTTAATTCTTCAAAAATGTCAAGCTTGAATTGCAGTGGGACAAACAAAGCGTTCGAGTCAAGGATCAACTTTGGGAATTCTTTCTTCTTGGGTTCGGATCGTTTCAGCATACCTATTTTATCATTCCGTATGGTCTGAAAGCATATACTTCCTCATATTCTTATGGATTTGCTTCTATTGATTAGTGTGGTCGAAGCGTCGTACAATGTTCCGGGCACTAAGAGATTTGAACCCCACACCAAATGGAGAGATCTCCCACGCATTCCTTTTTTTCTAACTTGTAGAGTCTTAATTGGTGAAAAGTCTTTTAAAACTTTCATAGTATAATATTATTAATAGCGAGTATTGCTTCGCGGAGATTAGTGTATGCCTTCATTGAAAAAGAAGAATGTTCAAAAGAAGAAAAAAC